>JACRCU010000321.1 GCA_016218865.1 Deltaproteobacteria bacterium
CGGCCCGGGCTGCGACGCCAACGCCGTGTGCACCTTGCAGGGCGGCGCCGGCGTGTGCGTGTGCAAGGCGGGCTATGCCGGCTCGGGCAAGACGTGCTCGGTGTGTGCGCCCAGCTGCAGCGGCAAGACCTGCGGCAGCGACGGCTGCGGCGGCCAGTGCGGCGTCTGCGGCGGCAACCAGGCCTGCTCGTCGGGCGGACTGTGCGTGTGCACGCCGCAGTGCAACGGCAAGACCTGCGGTCCCGACGGCTGCGGCGGCCAGTGCGGCAGCTGCGGCAGCGGTCAGGCCTGCAACGGCGATGGCCAATGCGCCAAGATCTGCGTGCCGCAGTGCCAGGGCAAGGCCTGCGGACCCGACGGCTGCGGCGGCGAGTGCGGCAGCTGCGGCGCCGAGCAATTCTGCCACCTGGACACCGCGCAGTGCCGCTGGAACGCCTGCCCCGGCGCGCAAACCCAGGGCTGCTGCTCGGGCAATTCGCTGGTGTCGTGCGGCAAGACGGGCCTGAGCGTCAGCGACTGCAACGCCAGCTCGACGTGGTGCTCCTGGGACGCCGACAAGGGCGCCTACGCGTGCATGGCCAAGAATGCCGGCGCCGAGCCGACCGGCAAGATCCAGCAAATGTGTGTTGCGGTGCCGCCTTGCAAGCCCGTTTGCGACGGCAAGTCGTGCGGGTCGGACGGCTGCGGCGGCAGCTGCGGCACGTGCAAATCCGGCGACATCTGCGTGTTTGCGACCGGCAAGTGCATCCCCGACCCGTGCGCGGGCATCGGGCCGTCGGGCTGCTGCCAGGGCAACGACCGGGTGACGTGCGCGGGCGGCAAGCCCGCCAAAGACGTGTGCGGCGGCGACTCTGCGGCCTGCGGGTGGGACGGCGCGGCCAGCTACACCTGCGGCCAAAGCGGCGCAACGGCCCCGGAGGGCGGCCCGGCCAAAGACTGCCCGGCCTCGCTCTGCATCCCCAACTGCACGGGCAAGGTGTGCGGGAGCGACGGCTGCGGCGGCGTGTGCGGCACGTGCGGCGCCAAGCAGACCTGCACCGCCGGCAGCTGCTGTACGCCGGACTGCACCAACAAGAATTGCGGTTCGGACGGCTGCGGCGGCTCGTGCGGCACCTGCGGCGAAGGCCTGACCTGCAGCGCGGCCGAGGGCGTGTGCATCGGCACCGACGCCTGCCAAGGCGCACCCTACGACGTGGGCTGCTGCTTTGGGCAGACGGTCAAGCGCTGCAAGGCGCCGATGACGCTGCAGAGCGAAGACTGCAGCAAGTCCGACGGCGTCTGCGGCTGGGACGCCAAGTACAACCGCTACGGTTGCGGCACCCAGGGCGGCAAGGACCCCAGCGGCAAGGCGCCCATGCAGTGCGCCGGCGCTCCGGCGTGTGTACCCCAGTGCACCGGCAAAAGCTGCGGACCCGACGGCTGCGGCGGCCTGTGCGAAAACCTGTGCTCGGCCGGCACGGTATGCAACGCCAAAACAGGCACTTGCGTGCCAGGCTGCAACGGCCTGACCATGGACGGCTGCTGCCAGGAAGGCAAGCTGTTCTACTGCGGCCAATCGGACAAGTTCGGGTCCTACGCGATCCAGACCATCGACTGCAAAAGCAAGGGCATGGCCTGCGGCTGGTCCGTGCTGGGCAAGTACAGCTGCCTGCCGGCCACCGCCTCTTGGCAGTCCGGCCCCGACGAGAAGTGCCCGGCCGCGGTGACCCAGTGCAAGCCGCAATGCGACGGCAAGGCCTGTGGCCCCGACGGTTGCGGCGGCAGTTGCGGCACTTGCGCGTCGTTCGAGCAGTGCGAGGAATGGAGCGGCACCTGCTACGTGCCGCCGCCGGACTGCAAGGGCAACTCGTGGGCCGGCACCTGCAACGGTTCAACGCTGACCTTCTGCTCGGCGTCGGAGCAGATCGTGTCCAAGGACTGCGGCATGTACGCCGGCAAGTTCGCGCAATGCGGCTACGACGTCACGCTGATGGCCAACACCTGCTGGACCTCGTCGGCCCTGGTATCTGGCAAAGGCCAGTACACCAAGACGTCGTGCACCGACTCGTGGGTCGGCACGTGCGGCCAGTACGCCGACTACTGGGCCTGCGAATGCGACGCCGGTTGCACCAGCCGCGGCGACTGCTGTGGCGACTTCTACGAAGCCTGCGGCGAGGCCCTGGGCATTGCCCGCTGTGGCGACGGCACCTGCTCGACCGGCAAGGGCGAGAATTGCGCAACCTGCGCCGCCGACTGCCAAAGCCAGTGCACGGCCGCGCCGACCAGCTTGGATCCGCCGTGGGCACCGCCCTTCGCGCCGGTGTTGGCGATGGCGGGCACGGCGGCGCAAAAGGCCGAGTTCGCCCAGTCCGTGCTCGACGAAGTGGTGCCGGCGCAACCGCCCCTGCCGCTGCGCGGACTGTTGACCCACATCTCGGCGCCGTGGGCCCACACCGGCTCGCCGCTGACCCACGTGTCGTACACCAGCAGCGGAGGCGGGGGCTTGAGCGACGCCCCGGGGCGCCAGGGTCCGGCGCTGGGCATGCTGCAGAACGGCAAGCCGTCCGGCGGCAACGTGCAGATCGCGGTCGAGCCGCAGCTGCCGCGCCCGACCGACTACGCGAGTGGCACGCTGGGCGGCACCTCGCTCGCCATGTGGGTCAAGCTCGCCGCAGACGCACCCGACGGCCTCCACCCGCTGGCGGCCACGGTCGCGGCGGCCGACAACGCCGAGCAGACCTGTGCGTGGAGCCGACCCGGTGATGCCGCTGTGACGGTGACGTGCTCGCCGCTGGCGGGCGTGCCGCGCAAATTGGTCGCGCTGTATGGGTACTACGGCTCGGTGGCCAACACCGTGACGCCGCAGTCGGGCTCGCAATTCTACTTCACCCCGTCGTTCCCGCGGGGCAGCTGCGCGGTATGGCAGGCGGTCAAGCCCACGTATCAGTGCGAATTCACAGGAATCCAGCCCTGGCTCGAAGCGAAGTGCCTGGGCAAGTCGTCGTGCCACATCGATCCGTGGACGGTTGCCAAGGATCCGTGCGTGACGAGCAACGACCCCAACATCAAGTCCACGCTGCTGGTGCGGGCCCTGTGCGCACCGGACACGCCCAAGTCGTCGGCCTGGCTCGCCATCGGCGACAAGACGGCGAGCAACCGCCTGCGCTTTGAAGTTCCGGGGTTGCCACCGCTGCTGGGCAGCACGGCCCTGGGCGACGGAGCCTGGCACCACGTGGCGCTGGTGTACCGCGCCTACACAGCCGCGCAGAAGGCTGGCGTGACGACCCTGTACGTCGACGGCCAACCCGACGGCTCGACCGAGTCGCTGCAACCGCCTAATTTCAGCAGCCTTACCGTGGGCTCGGCGGTCCTGTCGGGCGGCGTCGTACCGGCCGGGGCCGAGATCGACGAGGTCTTCTTGTACGACCGCGCCCTGTCGGACCCCGAAGTGCGCACGCTGCGCAACACCCCGGACTTGCAGGTGACGCGGGTGTGGCCGCCCGTGTCGGCCGAGCTCGCGGCCACCGTCGGCGCGTGGGGTCAGGGCAAGCCGGCGGCGACCGCGAGCATCGATGCGGCCAAGGTCCTGGGCCCCGGTTTCACAACGGCAGGGCAGAACACGCAACTTTTGTCGGCTGATTATCGCGCCCTGCACATTGCCCAGGACCAGACGTGGGGCGCCGCGGTGCCGACGGGCGACGTGCCGGCGGGCAACACCTTCACGCTGGCGGCATGGCTGCGGGTGCCCGCGGCGGGTCCGGTCGGCACCCCGGTGCTGCGGCTGGTGCAGGGCGGAGTCGAGCAGGTGGCCATCCAGTATGCCGACGGCTGTGGCGGTCGGGGTTTGCAGGCCACGGCCAAGGGTGGCAAGCCCACGGCGCTCGCCTCGTGCGACCACGGCCTGCAACCCGGCACGTGGACGTTCGTTTCGTACGTGCAGGACGGGACGAGCCAGTCGCTGCGCGTCGACGGCCACGAGCTGGCCACCGGCACCGCGGGAGCGACGCTACTGGCCGAAGCGGTGACCCAGACGGCCCTGGAGATCAAAGGTCCGGCCGACCTGGGCTGGGCCGCGCTCTTTGCCGGCCCGGTGGCGGCGGATTCGCTGCAGCGCTGGCGCACCCAGGGCCCGGCGGTGTGGCTCGATGGCGCCCGCTACGGCAAGAAGGACGAGACGCAACTGCGGGACTATGCAGACTTCTCGCTGGCATCGGATGCGGCAGCGGGCGAGCGCAAACCATCGCTGTGGACGCTGAAGGGCGAGCCGGCCAAGGGCAGCGCGGCGGCCGGGCCGTTGGTCCTGCAAGGCAGCGAGGCTGCGGTGCTGACGGTTCCGGCCAAGGGTCGGTTTGCGCCGATCGCCGCCGAAAAAGCACGGCCGCTGTCGTGGAGTGCCCACCTGCGGGTGGCGGGCAACACCGTCAAGGCGCAGCCTGTGCACTTGCTGGAGCATCGGCTGGCCGGCAAGACCGAACCCGGGTTTGCCGCCGCGCTGGTGTGTCAGGCCAGCGGAGCCGCGTGGGCGTGCCGCATCGAGCTACGCTACGGCCAGAACACGTGGACGACCGAGCAGTTTGCGCTGTCGGCCGCCTCGGGCACACTGCCGCCCGCGACCCTGGACCTGGACGTGGCACTGGCGTGGGACGGCAAGCAGGCCACCGCTGCGGTGGGTAGCCGCGGCTCAGCCGACGCCAGCCCGGTGGAGGCCAAGGCGCTGACGGTTGCCGCGTACCCCGCGGTGGACAAGGGCAGCGAGCCGGCCACCGATGCGTGGCTGACGGGCGAAGCCTTTGTGCTGCACGCTCCCACCGCGAGCGGGGCGTCGCTGGAACTCAACGAAACCCGCTTGTATCCGCGGGTGTTGACCGAGCTCGAGCTGGTGGGCCTGGTGCGACGCACCTGCACGGCGGTCGACTGCGGTCACCGCGTGTGCAGCACCGGCCTGGACGGCACTGCCCTGCCCGCCTGCGGCCCGTGCAGCACCGGTTATCGCGAAGCCGGCGACAAGCTGGGCGATGTGTGCCTGGAGGCCCGACCCTTCATGGCGGTGTGCAGCGCCGACGAGCAGTGCACCACCGGCATCTGCGCCGAGGGCCGCTGCCAGGCCGTTGCGGCCACCGACCTCTGCAAGTCCGCGTGCGCCGCCCAGCACCGGCAGTGCGTGGCGCACAAGTCGAGCGACCCGGCCGCAACCATGGCCGGCGGCAAAATCTGGGGCTGTTCGGCCAGTTGCGACCCGTGGTATGCGCCAGCGCCCAGCGACCCCAACCACGGAACGTGCACCTGGGCGCCGATCACTCCGGGCGGCGCCGCGTGCAGCGAAGACTTGGCGTGCCTGTCGGGCAAGTGCGTGGAGAACGACACGCCCAAGTTCGACGGCTCGGGCACGCTGGGCGGCAAGATCTGTGCCCACCCCAGCGCGCAGGCCTGCGCCACTCTGCATCGCGAGGCCATCGCCCACAAGCAAGGCGGTGTAGAGAACCGGACCTGGTACACCTGCGGCGGCTGCGCCAAGGACCTGTACCTGGGCAAGCCGCTTTGGCAATCGACCCGCCGCTTGTTGACGAAGGCTGGCTGCGCAAACGCCACGGCGGCCGGCGTGCACCCGGCGACGCCAGGGAGCAACGAGTGGTTGTCGCTGGAGTACAAGTTCAACCTGACCGGCCGCGGCTTGAACAAGCTCTTCTTGAACAAAGACGCTGCGCTCGTCCCCAGCGACATGCCCAAACTGCGCGCGCTGGGGGTGGGCCCGGTGATGCTGGCGTTCGGCTTGGCGCACAACGATGCCGCCATCGTGCTGGATACCAACGCGGCGATGCAGTCGATGACCCTGTACAACTGCGACACCAGCTTCCGCTACAACGATCCGGTCGAGAATGCGCCGATTTGCGTAGGCACGCCCTATCCCGATGGCACGCCGTGCCCGCCGCCGGGCGTCTCGGCCAGCGTGGACCAGGCCAATGAGTTCTGCGAGAGCGGCTTCTGCGCGCGCGACACCAAGGTGTGCGAGCCCGGTGCAGGCAAAGTCGAAGACACCAAATCGGCGGCGCGCCAGGATGCCAAGTCTTCGGAGCGCAGCGACTACGGTCCGCTCACCATCACCCAGGACAACCGCGCTACCCTGCAATTCCAGAAGGTTGCGGGAACCGGCAGCAACGGGACTGCGCCGCAGCGCCAGTATGCGCTGGCCGCCTCGGTGACGCACTCGGCGTCGCTGTTCGGCTCGCCGAGCTTCGATGTGGTGGGTATGAGCCTGACGATGCACGCGCAAATGGAGCAGAAAAAGGCGCAGTACCAAGCGCGGCTGTTCTTGCTGGGCGTGGAGATGCCGGCGGTCAAATCCCTGGTGCCGCCGAGCGCGTGCAAGGACAAGATCTGGGTCGACGGCGAGTACCAGGCACCACCCGAGCAATGCGGCGTGGCCATGAAAGCCAAGACGCTGACACCGGAAATTCCCAAGATCAAGATCGAAAAAACCTGGAATGCCTGCGAGGTCGGCGAAGGCAAGAAACCTGGCCTGGGTTGTGTGAGCCGCTCGGGCTTCGTGGGCCCGGTGCCGGTGTCGGTCGAGTCGGCGCTCGAGACCGTGGCCGGCATGGAGCTGGGCCTGGCGATCGACAGCTTGACCTTCGAGCCCGGCTTCGCGGCCACCCCGCACGTCGCCATCCAGGTGGTGGTCAAGGGCGGCGTGGGCGGCAAAGCCGGGCCGTTGGCGGCCTTTGCGGGCGTCAAGGGCGAGCTCCGCATGGTCGATCTGGGGCTGCCCGTGACGTGGGCGCTGAAGATCGCGCAGGGCAAGGACGCGCTCGGCAAGGTCATCGAAGGGCTCTACACCGTGACCTGGAGCCGCGGCGTGTCGGCCGAACTGACTATCCTGAAGCTGTCGCTTTCGCTGTTTGCCGAGGTGGGCCTGGGGCCGATCAAGGCGGAGTGGGAATACCCGCTGTTCCAGAGCGGCGGATTGAAAGCGGTCTACGAGCTCGGCAGCGCGGTGTTGCAGAAACTCAAAG
>JACRCU010000303.1 GCA_016218865.1 Deltaproteobacteria bacterium
CGCCCCGAACGATCGGTGATGGTGACGGAAATCATCACCGGCACCCGCTCGCCGCGCCGCACGAATTCCTGCTCGATGGCGAACAGGCAGGCCTTGGCGTTCAGGGTGTCGAAAATGGTCTCGACCAGCAGCAGGTCGGCGCCACCGTCCAAAAGTCCGCGCACTTGCTCGGCATAGCCGGCCTCGATGTCGCTCCAGCTCACCGCCCGAAAGGCCGGGTCGTTCACGTCGGGCGAGATCGACAGCGTGCGGTTGGTGGGCCCGATCGAGCCGGCGACAAAGCGCGGCGTGCCGGTTTGTTTGGCGACCTGCTCGGCGACTTCCTTGGCCAGGCGCGCGCCCGCCACGTTCAATTCGTAGGCGATCTCCTGCAGATCGTAGTCGGCCTGGGCGACGCGGGTGGCGGCAAACGTGTTGGTCTCGATGAGATCGGCGCCGGCCAACAGGTACTCGCGGTGGATGTCGGCGATGACATCGGGCCGGGTCAGCACCAGCAAGTCATTGTTGCCTTTGAGGTCCTTGGCGTGGTCAGGCCAGCGCGTGCCGCGAAAATCCGCTTCGCCCAGGCTCCGCCGCTGCACCATGGTGCCCATCGCGCCGTCGAGCACCAGGGCGCGCTCGCAGAGGATTTCGTCGAGCGAACTCACCAGGCGGGAGTCGCGGTCCGGCAGGGCGTGGGCAGATAGGGCAGGGCGGTCGGGCAGGGCTAGGCAATCGGTCATGGCGATCTCGCGGCGCGGCAGCGTCGTGGGCCAGACAGTATGGGCGCGGGGCCGCCGAGCGCAAGCAACGCCGACACTCGTTCATGGTTTCAGATGGTTTGTCGGCCTGCTTGGCGCTGGATCACGGCCGACTGTGCCAGCTGGCAAAGTCGCCGAACGGGTGAATCTCGGCGGCGCGCGAGCGGCGAATCAGGCCGTTCAGGGTCTTGCTCGGCCAGTTCTTCTGGATCAGGTTGACCACCCAGCCGGGCAGCCAGCCCTTGGGATCGGTGTGGACCTCCACCAGCATCTTGACCTTCTCCTGGCCCTTGACCGCCTCGAAGCGGTAGTAGGTCTGCACGACATTGGCGCGCACGCAGCAATCGTCGACTGGCGCCCGCGGGTGCTCGACCGAGCGGATCTTGGCGACGAAGGTGCCGGTGGCCGGATCCGATTCGCCTGTGGCCTTCAGCACATAGTCGCGATCGCTGATACCGGGCGGCAGCTTGAACTGGATCCAATAGGTGGTGTGCATTGGATCGATCGGATCGAGTTCACGGCTGTCGGCATAGCGGTCGACCCAATACTTGCGTTGCGACTTGTCCAGGAAGACCGATACCAGCTTGCCCATGTTCACGTCGGCGGTGATCTCGCCGCGAAAGGCGAACACGTTGGAATCCGGCACCTCTTTGCGCCACACCTTCACGCCGTCGATGACGCCCAGCGACTCCCACGACTCGGCTGCCCCGGCGGTCGCCGGCAGCAGCAGCGCCAGCGTCCACAGTGCCCAGCGCAGCCACCGCAGACTTGGGTGGACGGTCCGTTCGCTCCCACCGGTCCGGTCGCGACCCATCGCGTCGCGGTTGGTTTGTTGCATCCCCATGACTTCCCTCAGCTTTGTCCCCATCTGCGGCGCGCAGATCGACTAGCCGGGCGGAAGCTGCTCGCGCTCGATCGCGCGATCCAACACCCGCACGGCCGTCCGCTCCAGCGTGGCCGCCACCCAATTCTGCAAGCGATCGCCCAGCGCTGCCTGCGGCCTCCACCGCACGTGCAGCAACTCGGCGTCGCGACTCGCCTCCAGTAGCCAATCATCGCTGGTTTGCAGCGCGTCGACTAGCCCCATCTCTTGCGCGCGCCTTCCGTACCACGTTCGGCCGTCGGCAACTTCGTCCAGATTCAGCTTCGGCCGGAACTCGGCAATCCAATCCTTGAAAAGAATGTGGATATCCTCAAGTTCCTGGCGCACCTGCTGGCGCCCGTCCTCGCTGTTTTCGCCGAACATGGTCAGCGAGCGCTTGTGCTTGCCGGCGGTCAGCAGCTCGAAGTCGACCGCGTGCTTCTTGAGAAGCCGATTGAAATTCGGCATCTGCATGACCACGCCGATCGAGCCCAGCACGGCAAACGGCGCCGCCACGATGTGATCGGCCACCGCCGCCATCATGTAGCCGCCGCTGGCCGCCACCTTGTCCACCGCCACCGTCAGCTGCAGCCCGCGCTGCCGCAGCCGCTGCAGCTGCGCCGCCGCCAGACCGTAGCCGTGTACGGCGCCGCCCGGGCTCTCGAGCCGCAGGAGCACTTGGTCGCCGTCGTCCGCGGCCGCGACGACCGCCGTAATTTCCTGGCGCAGATTGGCCACTTGCGAGGCGCGCAGGTCGCCGTGGAAGTCGAGCACGAACACCCGCCGCCTGCGCACCGCCGGGCCCGGCTGGCCGCCCGTGCGCTCGACACCCTTGCGCTCGACACCCTTGCGCTCGACACCCTTGCGCTCGGCCTTGTCCGCCTCGGCGTCTGCCTTGTCCAATGCCTTGAATTCTTTGGCAGGCAGCGTGCGCTGCTGGATGGTGCGCGCCAGGTGCCGCAAGCGCCGGTCCAACCGCCGCACCTCCAGGTGGTCGGGCTCGCCGTGGCGCCGCCGGCTGCCCATGGCGACCAGGCGCGCCACCACAACAAAGATGACGAGCGCGACCGTGACCGCCTTGGCCAGAAACAACCCGTATTGACTCAGAAAGCTCAACGCACACCGCCGGTGCCCGCCAGAAATGGGCGCAAAATATCTGGGCGAAAAATGGCGACGCCGGTCCGTTCGTACTGGCGAAACAGCCCTTGTGGGCGTGCTTGGCGAGATTCGAACGTACCGGCGCCGTGGAGAAAGACCAGGGCTTGGAGTCGCAGGCAGAACCCTGGACCATGCAGTCCAGGTGGGAATCAGTGCGCGGGTCGGCCCTTCCACTGACAGCGCCATTTTGACACCGCGGGACCCTTTGGCCAGGCGAAACCTGGTGTGGGGTAGGGCGATTTGGGGGCCAGAGGCCCTTGCATCACCCCCAGTCTGTCGGGTGGCGGGTGGCTTGAGCGTAACCGCGTCGAGCCCAATTCCCTTTGATTTTCAATACGGTCCCCGGGCAACGCCCGCGACCCCGAAGCCAATTGCAGGATAATCCGCCCGGCGCCGGGCGCAAGCGAAAAAGTGCGGGTCGTTCGTTTTATTTTTCACGGCGCCAGCACGTCGGCCACGGCCTTGCCGTCGATGCCCGCCGGCATCTGCAGTCCCAGCCAGCGCGCCAGGGTCGGGGCTACGTCAAGAGCCCTAAAATCGCCGGGGTTTTTGCGCGTCACCCCGGGACCCGCCAGCACGAACACGCCGCGCAAGTCGCGGTGGCTGGGCAGGTAGCCGTGGCCGCCGGTGGCGATGCGGCCCTTGGGGGCCGGCTTGCTCCCGAACCAGCCCTGGACGTTGGGCTTCAGAAGCGCAATGAAGTCGGGTAGATTGGTATCCAAGTCGGCGGAGCCAAGACCGAGCTCTTCGTACTCGCCCGGCTCGACGATCCGCTCGACCGCGTCGACGCCGCCCAGCCAGGTGCGCGCCTTGGCCAGCGCCTGATCCACGGCGCGCGGCTTGACCTTCTTGCCCTTGCCAGTCGCCGCGGGCGGGTTGTCCAGGGGCGAGCTGCGGCCCTTGCCGTACACAAACACCGCCTGACCGTTGATGGCGAACCGGAGCAGCTTGCGCTCCTTGGGCTTGAGCTTGCTGTGCGCCAACTCGCTCAGCGGCCCAAATGCTTGATCCAAGGCCAGAAAGCCGTGATCCGACACCAGGCACACCGCCAGGTCCTGGGCCAGTCCGGCCTGCTGGTAGGCCGCCAGTACGTCGCCGATGTAGCGATCCACCAGTTCGAGCCCCCAGCGCGGCTCGATCAGCTCGGGGCCGTAACTGTGCGAAAATGTGTCGACGGACAGGAAGTGCAGCAACAGCATGCGCGGCTTTTCGGTCGCCACCAGCCAGCGCGCCACGTCGCGGCTCCAGCTGTCGAGCAAGAAGGCCTCGTCGCCGCCCAGGCGCGCCATGTGTGCGCTCGGCACGCCAACCTCGCGCTCGATACGGGCCAGAAAGCCCTTGCTCGATCCTCCGGAAAATGCTTGGCTACCATAGACTTCGGGGACATTCCAGTTCAGCGCAGCGTCTTTCGAGGTCTGGGGCCACAGCAGCGCGCCCGTGCTCCAACCCGCTGCCGCGGCGACCTGCCACAGCGTCGTGGCCCGGTTCAAGCTGCGGTCGCGCTGCCAGGTTTCGACCACGTCGTCGCGCGCGCGGTCGTAAAATCGGTTGCCCAACACGCCGTTGCGAGCTGGCACCACCCCGGTCACGATGGAGGTGTGGGCGGCCCACGTCATCGACGGAAAGACCGTCTGCAGCGGCGCCGCCACCCCCTGCTGCACCAACTTGCCCAGGTTGGGCAGGCGCGCCAGGTTGCCCTGCAGGTGGCGCCAGGCCAGGCCATCGATGCTGATTAGCAGCAGCCGTGCCGGCTTGTCGGCCGCCAAGCACGGTCGCGGCGCCAGCACCAGCCCCGTCAACGCCAGCAGTGCCAGCCCAATTCGCCCCCAATTTGCCATGCTTGCCCCACCCCTGCCGTGCCCGCCGAGCGTCGCCGCCGCGTCGCTGAATTCTGGCCGATCTGCCGCAAAATCGCTATGCTTGCCCGGCCGTGCACGCGGGGCTGCTGAACCCGCTGCGCGGCGGCGTGGTGGTGCTGCGCCCGGCCGCGGGCGCGCGCAGCTACCGCGGCAGCCCCGCGCACG
>JACRCU010000312.1 GCA_016218865.1 Deltaproteobacteria bacterium
CAGACCGGGCGGACAGTCGAGCACGCACTTGCCGTTCTTGCACTGCTGGCCCGCACTGCAGGCCGTTTCGCAGTCGCCGCAGTGCTGGTCGTTGCTGGCGAAGTCCACGCAAGTGCCGGCGCAGACTTCGAAGCCGGTCTGACACGACAGCTTGCACTTGCCGTCGGTGCACTTCTCGCCGGGCGCGCAGACGGTGCTGCAGTTGCCGCAGTGCAGCGGGTCACTGCCCAGGTCCGCGCACAGCCCGTCTTCGCAGCCGGTCATGGTGCCGGGACAGGCCAGGCTGCACACGCCGCCGACGCACACGCTGCCGGTGGCGCAAGGCTGGTAGCAGTCGCCGCAGTGGGTCAGGTCGGTCTCGGGATTGACGCACAACCCTTCGCAATCCTTCAGACCTTCTTGGCACGACAGGGTGCACTTGCCGCCGCTGCACAGCTCGCCGGCTTTGCAGGCGGTGTCGCAGTCGCCGCAGTGACTGGGATCCTCTTTGGGATCCGTGCACTTGCCACCGCAGGCGATCTGGCCGGAGGCGCAGTTGGTGGCGCACGCGCCGTTCGTGCAGACCTGCCCGGGCTCGCAGACCGTGTCGCAGTTGCCGCAGTGGTTCAGGTCGTTGCCCAAGTCGACACACGCCGAAGCGCACTCGGCCATGCCGACCTGGCAGGTGGGCGTGCACTTGGCGGCGACGCACCAGTTGCCGGCGGGACACGGCTTGTCGCAGCCGCCGCAGTTGCTCACGTCGGTCGACAGGTCGACGCACTTGTCGCCGCACTGCTCTTGACCGCCCGTGCACGGCAGCTTGCAGGTGCCCGCGGCACAGGTTTCCTCGCCGACGCAGCTGGTATCGCACTTGCCGCAGTGCTTGGGGTCGGCCTGCAAATTGACGCAGGCGCCTTCGCAGGGCACGTCGCCGTCGACGCAGTTCAGTTCGCACTTGCCGTTCTGGCACAGGCTGCCTTTGGGGCAGGCGGTGGAACAGGTGCCGCAGTGGGCCGAGTCGGTGCGCAGGTCCGCGCAGAGGCCGCCGCAGTCGATGAGCGGCTCCGCGCAGAACAGGTCGCACTTGCCATCCGAACAGACCTCGCCGCTGGGGCAGACCATGCCGCACTCGCCGCAGTGGACAGGGTCGGCCTGGGGGTTGACGCACAGGTCGCCGCACCGCAAGGCCCCGCTGGGGCACGGCACGCCGGTGGTCGCCCACGGGTGGGTGCTGGCGCCGTCGCCACAGTGGGCGAGCAACAGCGCGCTGGCCAGACCAAGGAGGACCTGGCCCCAGCCAGGGAACGAAATGCGGCGAGCGGTGGGCACGGTTTATCCTCGGACACGGGTGCAGCGACCCCGTACCCTATAGAATGCGACGGTTCCGGATCGCGCACAACTGCAGCCACGGCGCTGGGGTGGGCTGCACGCGCGGCCCGGGGCCCGCGGACCTACCGCTCACCGGTGGCCGGCCACAGGGCATGCTTGTGGGCCGCCGCCAGGGCCGCGCGCTGTTCAGCCGGGTCGCGCTCGTCCAGGGCCGCCAGCGCCCGCCGCCACGCCGTGGAACCGCCGCCGTTGCGGGCCGCCTCCAGCGCAGCCAGACCGGTCGCAAGTCCGCCCTGGCTAAGGCGATATTCGACCCAAGCCCACTTGGGCGCGTCGAAGCGCACGTCGACCCGCTCGGCCAGCGCGGCCTGGATGCGCCGCAAGGTCGCCTGGGTCTGGTCTGGGTCGGCGAACTCCGCGGCCGCCAGCGGCGTGTGCAGCTTGGGCACGAACGGCGACAGTGTAATCGCGGTGCGCACTTGCGTGGACAACCGCCGGCTGAAGTCGATGAGCTCGTCGATGTCGCCCGCCTCTTCGCCCGGCAGACCGATGATGACGTACATCTTGAAGCCGTTCATGCCGACCCGCCGCGCCTGCAGGGCCGAGCCCCACAAGTGCCGCTCCCGGATACCCTTTTTCAGCTTGC
This sequence comes from Deltaproteobacteria bacterium, assembly GCA_016218865.1. GTDB lineage: Bacteria > Myxococcota_A > UBA9042 > UBA9042 > UBA9042 > SXRM01. Next base: position 1,955 of record JACRCU010000312.1, read on the forward strand.
CGCGCAGGCGCTGGCTGGGCGCGTCGGAGGCGACGGTCATGGTGCGGTAGCCGCCCTGGAAGAGCAGGTCGACGAACTCGTCGTCCTCGTCCAGGCGGTCGGCGCGCAGGCTGGAAATCCCAAAGGTCTTGCCGCGTTCGATGATGGCGCGCATCGCGCCCTTGATCGGCCCCCAGTCGCTGACCGCCGCGCCCACCAAGCCGACCCGCGGACTGCCAGCGAATTCGGGCCGGTCCAATGCCGCAACCACCCGCTCCAGCTCGGGCTCGCGCATCGGCGCCAGCGGCGCGCGCACCACGCAAAAGCTGCAGTAGCGCGGACAGCCGCGGCTCGCCTCCAGCAGCATCATGTCGCTGAACTCGGCATTGGGACTGCGAAACTGCCCCAGGGCCGGCAGACAGTCGGCGCCCACCGAGCGCTGCGCCGGCACCGCGTCGCCGTGCTCCTGCGGCACCCACAGACCGGGCACCCCCAGCGCCCAGCGGCGCAGCTCGGCCCGCGATGGGCGTTCGGAAAGGATATCGGCCAGTTGCGTAACCAGCTGGTCGGCCTCGCCCATCACCACCACGTCGGCAAACACGCCCAACGGCAGCACGTTCGAGGTGGTGACCGGCCCGCCCACAATCAGCGGCGGCGCCGACTCGGGGCGCTCGCTGGCCAGCGGCGACAGCCCGCAAGCCTCTAGCATCAAAGCAAGATTGGCCAGGTCCAGCTCGTAGGCCAGCGAGAACAGGATGGCATCGTAGTCGTCCAGGCGCTTGCCGTACTCCAGCGAACGAATCGGCGGCAGCGGCCCGCGCCCAGGCACGGAACCGCGCCCAGCCAGCGGCTCGTACACGGCGCGGTGGCAGGCCAGGTCCTCGCGCTGGTTCAGGTCGCGGTAGATGACCTGGAAGCCCAGGCTCGACGCCGCCACCCGGTAGGAATTGGCATAGCACAGCACCACTTCGGCGTTGGCGCGCCGCCACAGGGTGCCCACTTCGCCGGCCAGCAGCGGCGAGCCCGCGACCGGGGCCGGGCGCCCAGCGGGCCTGGGACCGGGCCCCGAACGGCCAGCAGGCTTGGGATTGGGTTTGCCGGGGCGGCGGGCCATGGGTGCCATCGTCCCGCGGGTGCGGGGGCCGCGACGATACCACGTCGGCCGGCGCCACCCAACGCCGTCGCACGGCAAGTGCCCGATTGTCGTAGGACTGTCACGCCGGCATACCTTCCGCGCGCAATCCGGTCTAGGCTTGGGCGGTTCCGACCTCCGGTCCGTCTTCCCGGACGACTTCGCGCGCCGTCGGCGCGCTTCCAGGCGGTGCCCATGGACTCACGCAGTACCTTCTTTCGCAGCATGTTCGTCGCCGCCGGCCTGTTCTGCGCGATCTTCGCCGCCGAATTCGCCATGGAGTACATCCGCTTGGGCCAGCCCAGCCTGGCCGACATGTCGTGGGCCGACGCCAACAACGCCAAGATCGTCGACATCCTGTCGCCCATGGCGCGCGCCTACAACAACATCCTGGCGATGCTCATCGCCACCATCGGTCTGGCGATTCCGCTGACGGCGAACATGCACACGCCCAAGCTGATCGACATGTTCCTGCGCGATCGCACCAACCGCTTCATGCTGTTCGCGTGTGCCTTCGGCGCGGCCAACGTGCTGTTCGCCGACTGGCTGGTGGGGCCGAACTTCGCGACGATGTGGACCTTTCGCATCTCGGTCATCGGCGCGATCCTGGGCTGGGTGGCGTTGGTGCCGTACTTCTTCTACGTGGTGCGGTTCCTGGATCCGTCGAACATCCTGTCGCGCCTGAAGGATCAGACCTGCGAGGCCCTGGCCGACGTGCACAGCGGCAAGTTGGCGCCCAACAAGGGCCAGGTCATCGTGCACGAGCGGCTGAACCAGATCGGCACGATCATCCTGAAAAGCATCGACCGCGCCGATCGCAGCGTGGTGACCGAGGGCGTGTGGACCCTGAAGCAGATCCTGGACGTGTACGGCGAGGCCAAGGCCAAGATGCCGCACGACTGGTTCCGCGTCGACCGCCAGGACTTCGTGGGCATGTCGTCCGAAGCCCTGGAATTGCTGAACGAAGATGGCACGTGGTTCGAGATGAAGGTCATGGGCCAGATGTACCTGGCCTATCAGCAGGCCCTCTCCAAGTCGACCGATGCAGTGTCGTGGATCAGCGACGCCACCCGCGTCATCGGCACCCTGGCGCACCAGCGCGGCGATCGGCGCGCGGCCGGGCTCATCGTCAAATTCTTCAACAACTACCTGCGCGAAGCCATCAAGCGCAAGGACATGCACGCGCTGTACGACCTGTACTACCAGTACCGCTGCCTGGGCCGCGACACCACCAGCGACGCCGAGTTGGTGCGCAAGATCGGTGGCTTCTTGCGGATCTACAGCCTGGCCGCGGGCAATGCCGGCCTGACCTTTGCCGCGCACATGGCCGCCTTCGACCTTGGCTGGCTGGTGCGGCGCGCCTACGACAATGGCTGCGACGCCGCGGCCGATCTGCTCGCGGAGATGCTGCGTTTCGACCACATGGCGGGCGGCAAGCCGCAGCCGATGCTGATCGAGGCCAAGGTCATCCTGGGCGCCGGTCTGGCCGAGAGCGGGCGCAGCGCCGAAGCGGAGTTGGTGCGCGCCAACCTGAGCAACGTGCCGGGCAGCGTGCTTGGCGACGTGGCCAAGACCCTGCTGGAAAACACCGAGCGGTCGTTCTACGAAGTGACGGATCGGCAAGTGAACTTCGAATTCGTGCCGCCGGCCCGGAGGCCACACGTCAAAGCGCTGGTCGAGCAGCTGGCGGCGGCGCGGGCCGAAGTCGACAACGCCTGACCTTGCATGGTCCATTCGTGACGCAAATTGGCGCGCCCGCTGCGGCCGCGTTCGACTAACGCTCGCGTCAACGCTACACTCTTGCCCCCGTGCGACTCCACGTCGCGCCAACCTTCGCTGGAGGCCTCGCCATGAAACCGCAGAAGAACATCGTGCTCGTTGCCGGCAAACGTACTCCTTTCGGTGCCTTTTGCGGCTCGCTGAAGGACCAGACCGCCACCGACCTCGCCGTCGGCGCCAGCAAGGCCACCTTGGCCGCGATCGGTTGTGATCCCGCAAAGATCGATGCGGTCGTGTTCGGCAACGTCTGCCAGACGTCCGCCGACGCCATCTACCTGGCGCGCCACATCGGCCTGCGCTCGGGCTGCCGCGTGGAAGTGCCGGCCCTGACCGTGCAGCGGCTGTGCGGCTCGGGCTTCGAAGCGATCATCCAGGCGGCGCAGCTGATCGAGCTGGGCGAAGGCGAAGTGATCCTGTGCGGCGGCACCGAGTCGATGTCGCAGGCGCCCCACGTGGTGCGCGGCGCCCGCAACGGCGTGCCGTTCGGCAAGGGCCCGCTGCTGGAAGACTCGCTGTGGTCCTGCCTGCTGGACACCATGACCGGCCTGATGATGGCGAACACCGCCGAGAAGCTGGCGCGCACCCACGAGATCAAGCGCGAAGACGTGGACGCCTTTGCCCTGCAGGGCCAGCAGCGCTACCAGGCCGCCCTGGCCGCCGGCATCTACAGCGACGAAATCGCTCCCTACGAAGTGCAGACCCGCAAGGGCCCGCAGATCGTCAGCAAAGACGAGCACCCCAAGCCCGACACGACCCTGGAGGGTCTGGCCAAGCTCAAGGCCGCGTTCGAGAAAGACGGCGTGGTCACGGCCGGCAACGCCTCGGGCATCGTCGACGGCGCCGCGGCGCTCCTCGTCACCACCGCCGAGCGGGCCAAGGCCGAGGGCTGGCCGGTCATCGCGCGCTTTGTGGCTTCGGCCAGCGTGGGCTGCGACCCGACCGTGATGGGCATCGGCCCAGTGCCCGCCGTGCGCGCGGCGCTGGCCAAGGCCGGGCTGAGCCTGAACGATATCAGCTTCTTCGAGGTGAACGAAGCGTTCGGCGCGCAGTACCTGGCGGTCGAGAAAGACCTGGGGCTGCCGCGCGACAAGACCAACATCCATGGCGGCGCGATCGCCTTGGGTCACCCGCTGGCCGCCTCGGGCGCGCGGATTACCTTGCATCTGGCGCTGCACCTGCAGCGTACCGGCGAAAAGTACGCCGTGGGCTCGGCCTGCATCGGCGGCGGTCAGGGTACCGCCATCGTGTTGGCCAAGAACTAGCCGCCCACGCTACGCTTTCGCCAAAGGCTCCTGCTTTTGACGACCCATCCTTCCTCCCAAGACCACCGCCTTGCCCCGCACGCTCACCTGGAGGTGTTGCCGCTGGGCGGTGTGGCCCGCATCGGCATGAACGCCATGCTGGTCGGCTGCGGCGACGAGTGGCTGCTGCTCGACTGCGGCGTCGCTTTCCCGGAACCCGAACAGACCGGCGTGGAGCTGGTGCTGCCGTCGCTGGCGGTGCTGGGCGCGTACAAGAAGAAAATCAAGGCCATCGTCATCACCCACGGCCACGAGGACCACATCGGCGCGGTGCCGTATGCCCTCAAGGTCTTGGATTGCCCGGTGTATGCCACGCGTTTCACGATGGGTCTGCTGCAGGGCAAGCTGCGCGAGCACGGTCTGACCGACAAGACCGAGCTGCACGTGATTGCCCCGGGCAAGTCGATCCGCATCGCCGGATTCGTGCTCGACTTCTTGCGGGTGACGCACTCGATTCCCGACTGCGTGTCGCTGCTCATCCAGTCCGACGGCGGCACCCTGCTTTTCACCGGCGACTTCAAGATCGAAAAGGGCCTGCGCGACGGCGTGGTCTTTGACGAAGCGGGGTTCAAGGCGGCCGGCGATCGCGGTGTGGACCTGCTGATGAGCGACTCGACCAACGCCGAAGTGCCGGGTTGGTCGGGCAACGAGCACGACGTGGGCAACCACCTGGTCGACGTGTTCGCCCAGTGCCGCGGCCGCATCATCGTGGGCCTGTTCGCCAGCAACCTGTACCGCGTCCACTCCATCGTCGACGCGGCGCGCAAGAACGGCCGGTACTGCGCGCTGTTGGGCAAGTCGCTCGAGCGGTTCGTGGAGTGCGGCAACAGCTTCACCAACATGCCGTTCGATCCAGAGGACTTCATCCCGGTCGGCGAGCTGGATCGCTACGACGACGACGAGCTGGTCCTGCTGTGCACCGGTTCGCAGGCCGAGCCGCGGGCGGCGCTGGCGCGGGTGGCCAACGGCACCCACCCCGACGTGCACGTGCGGCCGACCGACACGGTGGTGCTGTCGGCGCGCAACATCCCGGGCAACGAGCGGCGCATCCATGCGATGTTGAACGATTTTGCCCGGCGCGGCGCCCACGTGGTCTACACGCGCACCGACCGGGCGATCCACGCCTCGGGCCACGCCTACGCCGACGAGCTGCAGCACGTGCTCCAGCTGGTGCGGCCGCGCTGCTTCATCCCGGTGCACGGCGAGTACACGTTCCTGCAGCGCCACGCCGACCTGGCGCGCGCGCTGGGCGTCAAGCACGTGTCGCTGATCGAAAACGGCCACCACTGCGCCATCACCGAGGGCGGCATCGAAAGCCTGGGGGTCCGCGACGTGGAGCCGTGGTACGGCGACGGCCTGACCTTTGGCGACGCCCACATGGTCGAGCTGTCGGCCCGGCAGCAGCTGGCCTGGAACGGCGTCATCGCGGTCGAGCTGGACCTGCAGCGCAGCGGCGGCGTGGTCAGCGGCAAGGCGCGGGTCAAGCACCACGGCGTCTACGCGGCCCAGGGCGAATTGGCCAAGGAAGCCGAGCAGATGCTGGTGCGCTGGCTGGGCGGTCTGGACGCGCGCACCCCGCTCGACGGCATCGAAGGCATGGTGCAAGCTCAGGTGCGCCGGGTCGCCAAGCGCTTCACCCCGCGCAAGCCGGTGGTGCTGGCGTTTGCCCGCTGGCGCGACGGCGACGAAGTGGAGTAAGCGCCCGGGCCAAATCAGGTCGATTTTGCCCGGGCCCTGTACTACTGTTTGGTGGGTCGCACCCAAAGGCATGTGTGGGTGCGCGTCCCCTATCGGGTCCGTCGCACCGCTCCGATTGAGTTCCCGCGGACTTGTATTTGCACAGATCCCAAGAAGGACCGATGGCCGCACCGCCCACGAACCGATCCCAGCCCAGGCCCAGCCGCAAGCCCCAGCCGGCCGCCGGGGCCGCCAAGCCTTCGGCCAAGCCGACCAACCCGGTCATCGCCGCCAAGGGGACGCAAGTGCCTACGACGCCTGGCAAACCCGCGCCCGGCAAGATCGGGCCGCGGGTGCTGCGGATCACCCAGGCCGACTTCGTCGCCTCGGTCTTGAAGGCCGGCGAGGTGCCCGATGGCGGCCCCGAGGTCGCCTTCGTCGGCCGCAGCAACGTTGGCAAGTCCTCGCTGATCAACGCCCTTTGTGGCCGCGAAGCCCTGGCCCGCACCTCGCGCACGCCCGGCCGCACCCAGCGCATCAACTTGTTCGACGCCAAGCTGAGCGACGGCAAGCAGCTGCGGCTGGTGGACCTGCCCGGCTTTGGCCACGCCGAGGTTAGCAAGGCGATGATGGCCCAGTTTGCCGAGATGATTCAGTATTACTTGGTGGGCAGCGAGGCGATGCGGCTGGTGCTGATCCTGCAGGACGCGCGCCGCGACCGCGACGACGACGCCATCGGCTTTGCGCGCTGGCTGATCGAGAACCGCGTGCCGTACGACGTGGTGGCGACCAAGGCCGACGAGATCCCCAAGAACCGCATCGGCGCGGTCTGTGCGCGGCTGAAGACCGAATTCCGCCTGGAGCAGCCGCCGCTCGCGGTGTCGTCGCGCGAGGGCACGGGCATCGTCGAGCTGCTGACCCGGCTGCGCAACACCGCGTATCCGCGGCCGCCCAAGCCGGCCAAGTCCAGCAAGCCGGCGGCGGGTTAGTAGGCCGGCCCCATGCCCCAGACCGCCCCCGTGGTGCGACCGGCGCTGCTGCGCGACCTGCCCGCCCTGTTGGCGCTGGAGGCGAGCTGCTTCGACGATCCGTGGAGCGCCGACGGCGTGCGCGCCGAGCTGGAGCAGGGCCACTGCCGGCCGCTGGTGGTCGAGCGCGACGGCCTCGTGGTCGGGTCCCTATTGGCGTGGCTGTTGGCGGGCGAGCTGCAGATCAACCGCGTCGCCGTGGATCCCGCGTTGCGCAATCAGGGCTTGGGGGGCCTGCTGGTGGCGGAGTCCTTGCTCCGGGCCCAGGCCGAGGGCGGCACGCGGGCACTGCTGGAAGTGCGCGCCGACAACGCCCCGGCCATCGCGCTGTACCAGCGTCACGGCTTCGCCAAGGGCGGTCTGCGCAAGAACTACTACCACGACGGGGCGGCAGCGGTGGTGATGGTGCGCGATTTACAGGGGTAGAGACTACTTAAGAACGTAGACTTTTTCGCCAGGGCGGACCAGGCCGAGCTCGCTGCGGATGGTCTGGATGCGCACGTCGCGGCGGGTGGCAAACGCATCGACGCGGGCCGACAATTCCTGACCGCGCATCCGCGCTTGCACCAGCTGCTCGCGGACCTGCCGCAACTCCACGTTGCGGTCCTCGGCATAGCCGCGCTGGGTGAAGGCGTGGGTGAGCCCCGCCACCGAGACCACCGCGAACACCGCGTACAGCACGAGCTTGACGAACGATCCCAGCAGTTGCCCGGCCTTGCGAACTGCTTTCCACCACGACCACGCCTGCATCTCGTCCTCCGGCCCGAACCGGTCCGGAAGCTAACGCTGCGGCGATTCCTGTCTAGTTTTTTGCGGGTTGCGCGCGTAAGCCGCGATCGCGCCTAGACAACGATCAAATCGGCGATCGCGCGGGTCGGGCGCGGGGGAATTGAGTTGCACTCAATTGCCGTTGGGCGGGTTCCGGGGGAATTGAGTTGAACTCAATTGCCGCCGGTGCCGGCCGGTGCCACGGGCGCGGTGCCTCGGCCGCCGCGGGCGTCGCGCGGCAGGCGGAGTTCGAAGGTGGCGCCGCCGCCCGGAGTCTCGCGGTAGACGACGGTGCCGCCGTGCAGGTCGGCGGTCTGCTTGACCATCGCCAGGCCCAGGCCCGTGCCGTCGGCCTTGCCGTGGGTGGCAAACGCTTCGAACAGGCGGTGCTGGAAGTCGCGCGGCACGCCGGGCCCGTCGTCGCTGCAGGTGATGATCAAGTCGGCGCCTTCGCTCTGGATCTTGACGTCGAAGCGGTGCTCGCGGCCGTCGCCCAGGGCGTCGCGGGCGTTGCGGGCGATGTTCTGCACGGCGCGCATGACCCGGCCGGCGTCGATGCGGGCGTAGCCGCGGTCCAAGCACTCGACGGCAAAACGGATCTGCGAGTCGGCGAACACCTGGGCGAACAGCCGCTCGAGCTCCTTGGCGAAATCGGGCATGACCACCTTGACGACCAACAACTCGTTGTCGCCGCGGGCAAATCCCAGCACCGCCCGGGTCATCTCGGTCATGCGCCGCAGCTGCTCCAGCACACCGTCGGCCAGGCTGGCGCGCTCGGCCTGGTCGTCTTCCAGCTTGAGTAGCTGCACGTAGCCGCTGGCGACCGTCATCGGCGTCTTCAGGTCGTGGACGATGCTGGCCAGGGCGCGGCCGATGGCCGACAGCCGCTCTTCGCGCTCCTGCTGCTGGCGGGCCTGGCGCTGCGCCAGGGCGTGACCGATCTGATCGGCGGTCAATTCCACCACCCGCACCTGGTCTTCGGTCATGCAGGCGTGGCGGCCCGGCTTCCAGTACACCGCCAGCGCCCCCACCAGGCCATCGTCGCGCTCCAGCGGCACGCAGAGCCCCGCCGCGGGCACCCAGGGCAGCTGCTCCTCGGCCGCGAGCTGCTGCAGCTCCCGCTTGGGCATGTCGCAGGGGTTGTAGCGCTTGGGTTCGTCGAAAACCCGCGCCACCAGCCCGCGCGCCTTGGGCAGGGGCAGCACCTCGAAGAAGTCGGGCCCCAGGGCGCGATACAGCACCAGACCGCCGCCCTCGGTGCGCACCGCCACCTGCAGCAGGTCGGCGTGGAGGGTGTAGCTGACGCGCTCGACCACCGCCCGCACCGCCCCGTCGAAGCTCGGCGCCCGCGCCACCTCGCGCTCCAGGTCGTAGAGCATGTCGATTTCGCGGACACGGTCGGCCAGGTCGCCCTGGGTCTTGAGCAGCTCGTCGTTCTTGGTGGCCAGCTGCTCGGCCAGGTGCGCGTTGACGATGGAGATGGCCGTCATCGACAGGATGGTCGACAGCAGGCGCTCGTCGTCCACGTGGAAGTAGCCGCCGCGCTTGTTGAGCACTTGCACCACGCCCACCAGGTTCTCTTCGCGGTCCAGCACCGGCTGGCACAGCAGCGAGCGAGTGGTGTAGCCGGTCACCTTGTCCCAGCTGGGGTCGAAGCGCGGGTCGTCGTAGGCATTCTTGATGTTGACGCCGCGCCGCCGCTGCGCCACCCAACCGACCACCCCCACGCCCACCGGCACGCGGAACTGGCCCACGTCGCCGCCGCGGGTGATCTTGGACCACAGCGCGTCGCCGTCGACCAGGAACAGCGTCGACCGGTCGGCGTCCAACGCCCAGGTCAGGCGGTCCATCACCAGGTCCAGCAGCTCGTCGACCGTCCACGGGGCCGAAAGGGCGCGCGCCACCTCGGAGACTGCGGCCAGGCGAATGTCGGCCGGCCGCAAGTCGGTTGGCGCCGGCGCGGCGTGGTTCTGGGCGGCGTTCACGGCGGTTTCGGCAGCAGACATGCGGTTTGCGGCTGCAATTCCACGCAGCGCTGCCGGCGAGGATACGGCAAGTGGCGCGATTGCGCGAGTGGGACCCGGTGACCGGCCGGCGCACAGCCCGGGTTTGGCGACTACCGCAGCACTTTTTGGGCTGCACGTTGGCTGCTCCATTCTATCTTGTTCATGCAGTTGTCACGGCGCCGGCGGTTCCGACCCGTGGCCGCGAACCCAGCCCACTGGTGCCGGCTCTGACTTTCTGCACGCGGCATACAGCCGCCGCCCCACCGGAGCCACCATGAACGCCACCGCCCAAGGAATCCAAGAACGCTACGCCACCCTGGCCGAAGACAGCTGCTGCCTGTCGTGCGGAACCGCCGTCGGCCGGTGCGAGCCCAAGCCCGGCGAGGTGTGCGTGGACCTGGGCAGCGGCCGCGGCACCGACGTGCTGTGGATGGCCGAGCAGGTGGGCCCCAGCGGCCACGCCTACGGCATCGACCTGACCGAGGCCATGCTCGCCACCGCCCGCCGCACCGCCAGCAAAATGGGTGTAGAGAACGCGACCTTCCTGCGCGCCGACCTGGAGGCCCTGCCCCTGCCCGGCGGCATCGCCCACTGGGTCACCTCGAATTGCGTGCTCAACCACGCCGGCGACAAAGGCCAAGTGTGGCGCGAGATTGCGCGGGTGCTGCGCGACGACGGGCGCTTCGTGGTCAGCGACATCTACGCCGCCGTGCCGATCGACGCCAAGTACCGCAATGACCCGCAGGCCGTGGCCGAGTGCTGGGGCGGCGCCGTGGTGCGCGAGGACTACCTGCGCCACATCGCCGAGGCCGGGCTGGTCGACGTGGAGATCCTGGAAGAAAGCGAGCCGTACCCCAAGGGCCAAGCCCAAGTGGTCAGCTTCACCATCGCGGGGCGCAAGCCGCGCAAGGCGGGGTGCTGCTGCAGCTAGACGGTCTAGTCGCGGCCATCCCCATCGCAGAAAGAGCGTGTTGCGAAAGTCCGTGTGGGCCCCTTCCAGCGTCATTCCCGCGAAAGCGGGAACCCAGGCGTTTCAGTGAATTAGCCTGGGCCCCCGCCTGCGCGGGGGTGACGGAAGCGGGGCCCCGGCAACACCCTCAGAACGGAGGCAAAGTGAAGTCGCTCATCAAGAAGGCGCCGGCAACGGCCGCCAAGACCGTGGCCCAGTGCTGCGCCAAGGTCAGCAAGACCGTGGCCGGCTGCCACGACTAGTACTCGTTCGCTCTGGTCGCCGGCCCCCTGCACTGCTGTTCTGCGGGTGGGCCGGCGGTCCGGTGCTGCGGCCAAGGAATCCCATGGAACTGTCGCGCCACAACATCCTGACCCCGGTGCACGGCTCGCCGCAGTGGCTGCTGGCCAACTTGCTCAGCGGGCAAGCCGACTTGCTGGACCCTGAAGTGGCCGAGCCGCTGGCGCGGGGCGAGCTGCCGCCGGCGGGTGCGGCCCTGGACGAACTGGCCCAGAAGGGCTACGCGGTGGAGCCGGCCGCCGAGCAAAAGGCGTTTCGCCAAGCCTATCTCGAGTTCGTGCGCAACCGCGAGTCGGACGAGATCCAGCTGTTCTACGTGCCGACCTATGCCTGCAACTTCGCGTGCAGCTACTGTTTTCAAGACGAGTACGCGCCGCGCCCGGGCCAGGACGGCGCCCAGGTGCTGCAGGCGTTTTTTGCCTATATCGACAGCCACTTTGCCGGTCGGCGCAAGTACGTGACCCTGTTCGGCGGCGAGCCACTGCTGCCGTCGCACGCGGCCCGGGCGGTGGTGGAGCAGCTGGTGGCGGGCACCCGGGCGCGCGGCCTCGATCTGGCTGTAGTGACCAACGGTTACCACCTGACCGACTACATCCCGCTGCTGCAACAGGCGCGCATCCGCGCGATCCAGGTGACCCTGGACGGTCCGGCCGCGGTGCACGACGCCCGGCGAATGCTGCGCGGCGGGGCCGGGACGTTTGCCCAGGTGGCGCAAGGCGTGACCGCGGCGCTGCAGGCCGGCATGGCCGTCAACCTGCGCGCGGTGCTGGACCGCAGCAATCTGGAGGCTTTTGCCGACCTGGCGCGCTACGCCATTGACGCGGGCTGGACCGGCAACCCGCTGTTCAAGACCCAGATCGGCCGCAACTACGAGCTGCACCACTGCCAGAGCGAGCGCGCCCAACTCTACACGCGCCTGCAGCTGTTCCAGGACCTGTACGAGCTGATTCAGCGCCGCCCCGAAGTGCTGGAGCTGCACAAGCCGGCCTACTCAGTGGCGAAATTCCTGTTCGAGCGCGGCGAGCTGCCGGCGCCCCTGTTCGACAGCTGCCCGGCGTGCAAGAGCGAGTGGGCCTTCGACTACACCGGCGCCATCTACCCGTGCACCGCCAACGTGGGCAAAACCGGCGAAGCGGTCGGGCGTTTCTGGCCGCAGACCGAGCTGAGCGAGCCCGACGTGGCCGCCTGGCATGCGCGCGACGTGCTGGAAATCGAAGCATGCGGGTCGTGCAACCTGCGGCTGGCCTGTGGCGGTGGCTGCGGCGCGGTGGCCAAGAACCAGACCGGACAGATTGCGGCGCCCGACTGCCGGCCCGTGGCCGAATTGCTCGGGCTGGGCACAGCGCTGTATGGCGAATTCGACGTCGGCTAAACGGCCGAAAATGCAGGTGAACCATGAGTGCGATTCGCGAAGTGACGGCGGCGGAATTCGACGAGGTAGTGCGGCGCAGCCCGGTACCGGTGGCGGTGGACTTCTACTCGAGCGAGTGCGCCCCTTGCGAGGCCCTGGCGCCCAAGTACGAGGCCCTGCACGAGCTCTACGGCCAGGACGTGCGCTTCGTCAAAGTGTTCCGCCAGGCCAACCGGCCGCTGGCCGAGGAGCTGGGGGTGCGCTCGTCGCCCACGGTGCTGTTCTTTGTCCAGGGGGCCGAGGTCGGCCACCGCCTGGGTGGGGCGATCCGCCGGTCCGAGCTGCAGCGCGAGCTGGACGCCCTGATCCCCGCGGCGCGCGTGGCGGCGATTGCCGCGCAGGTTCGGCCGTTTACCACCTACTGCGACGTCCTGGTGCTGGGCGCCGGGCCGGCGGGCCTGACCACCGCCATCTACACCGCGCAGGCCAAGCAGAAGACCGTGCTGGTCGACGTGGGGCTGGGCGGCGGCAACTTGGCCATTACCCATCAAGTCTCGAATTTCCCAGGCTTCCCCCAGCCGCAGCCCGGCTACCAGCTGGCCGACCAGATGCTGCAGCAGGCCAAGAACGCCGGCGCCCTGCCCCGCCTGGCCGCCGAGGTGACGCGCTGCAACCTGGCGGAACATTGGGTGGAGCTCGACGGGGTCGAGACCGTCCGCGCCAAGCGGGTGGTGGTCGCCACCGGTTCGTCGCCGCGCGTCATCGGCGTAGAGGGCGAGCGCGAGTTCAAGGGCCGCGGCATCTCGTACTGCGCCACCTGCGACGCCAAGTACTACGAGGGCAAGCACGTGGTCGTCATCGGCGGCGGCAACTCGGCGGCGGAAGAGAGCCTGTTCATCGCCAAGTTCGCAAGCAAGATCACCATGGTGCACCAGCTCGAAGCGCTGACCGCCCACAAGGCGGTGCAAGAGCAGGTCCTGCAGCACCCCAAGATCCAGGTGCTGTTCCGCACCGAGCCGCGCGCGTTCTTGGCCCGCAACGGCCGCACCGTCGACGGGGTCCGCCTGCACGACTTGGAGCGCGACACCACGTATGTGCTCGACACCGATGGCGTTTTCGTGTTCGCCGGCATGTCGCCCAACCTGGAGCTGTTCCCCGGCGTGTTCGAGCTGGATCCCTACGGCTACATCCGCGCCGACGCCGACATGCACACCAACGTCCCCGGCGTGTGGGCGGTGGGCGACGTGGTCAGCAAGAAATTCCGGCAGATGACGACTGCGGTTGGCGACGGCACCATCGCCGCCATGGCCATCGCCCAGGAAGCCGGCCGCGATGCCCCCGCCGCCGGGCCGCATGCCTACTGAAAGTCCGGACGATCACTGGCGTCGCCGCGTGTGGGCCGGCCCCGTGCCGCAGCTCACCGTGCGCGCCGTGGTCACCGGCATGGCCATCGGCGGCGTGCTCAGCCTGTCGAACCTGTACGTGACGCTGAAGACCGGCTGGAGCCTGGGCGTGACCCTGGTCTCGGCCATTGCCGCCTTTGGCGTGTTCCAGGGGCTGTTCGCCGCCGGCCTGGTGCGCGAGCGCCTGCAACCGCTGGAAAACGTGATGGTCGCCTCGGTCGCGTCGTCGGCGGCGTTCATGACGGGCGGCGGCAACATGGCGGCCCTGCCGGCCCTGCTGCTGCTGACGGGCGACCAGCCGGCCGGTTGGGCGATGGTGCTGTGGTTCGCGGCGATCGCGGCGCTGGGCGCGTTCCTGGCGGTGGCGCTGAAAAAGCCTTTCATCGACCAGGAGCAGTTGCCC
>JACRCU010000307.1 GCA_016218865.1 Deltaproteobacteria bacterium
TCCCGTTGCGGCCCCGGCTGGGAGCGCCACGGTTGCCGGTTCCCGCGATCCGGGAGCGGGCACCGGACTGCCGGGCATGGGCGGCGGCAACGCAGCCTGCGGCGGTGGCGGTGCCGGGGGTTTGGCAGGCGGACTCGGGGCCGTGGCGGGCGGCGGCGCGGCTTTGGCGGGCGTGGGCAGCGGTGGCGGCGCGGTCTCGCGGGCGCCCGTGCCGGCCTGGGCCAGGGGCGTCCGCGGTGGCGGCAGCTTGGGGCCGGCCGGGCCCCAGGACGGAAGTCGCGGCGGCAGCGCTGGATCTCGCCAAGTGGCCTCGTCGCCGACTTCCTCGCGATGGGCTTTCGCGTCGACTTGGGAATTCCAGCGGGCGTCGTGGCGTTCGGGGTGTACCAGGCGCTCGTGGACGCGCACGTCTGGCGGCCGGTCCTCGGCCACGCTGTACATCTGCCGCAGGTAGGCGCCCAGCTGTTCGCGCTCCCACCGCAAGCCCAGGTCGTGGGCGGCCGTCGTCAGCGCCGCACGCATCTCTTTGCCCGTGGCATAGCGGTCGGCCGGCCGCGCTTGCAGAGCCTTTTCGACCACTTGCCGCAGTGCGGGCGGCACCCTGCCCACCTTGTCGGTCGGCCAGGTCATCTGGGCCCGGCTGACGCGGTCGAGGAGGCGCTTCTGATCCGGCTCGTCGTACAGCGGCCGCGTGGTCAGGCACTCGAACAGTAGGATGCCGGCGGCAAACAAATCCGAGCGGTGATCCAGCTCTTGGCCCAGCACCTGCTCGGGGCTCATGTAGTAGATTTTGCCCTTAATTAGGCCGGCTTGCGTTTGGGTGTAGCGGTAGGCCGCCTTGGCGATCCCAAAGTCGGTCAGCTTGACCTCGCCGACCAGACTCAGCAAGACGTTTTGCGGCGAGACGTCGCGGTGAATGATTCCGAGCGGTTTTCCGTCGGCAGTGTGGCGGCTGTGGGCGTAGTCCAGCGCCGAACAGAGCTCCGCGACGATGTAGCACGCCAGGCCCGCTGGCAGATCGCGCTGCTCTTCGTGGTGCCGCTGCAGCACCGAGAAAAGATCGACCCCCTCCAGGTACTCGAATGCGATGTAGTACTCGTCGCCGACCCGGCCCACGTCCAAGATCTGCACGATGTTGGGGTGGGCCAACTGGCTGACAATCTTGGCTTCGTCGTTCAGCATCTCGACGAAGGAGGCGTCGTGGCTGAACTCGCGGAACATCCGCTTGATCGCTACCGGCTTTTCGAATCCGCCAAAGCCGGGCAGCGAAGCGCGAAACACCTCGGCCATGCCGCCGCGGCCCACGCGCTCGCGCAGGATGTAACGTCCGAAGTTCTGGGGGAGGCGCGGTTCCACACCGCCGGAATGTACACGCAATCGCACCGCAAGCATAGGCGCCGCGGCGCACGGGCGCGAACTTGACTCCCGCCGCAGTTCCGCTACACCGGCGCCATGGATCTCACCCACGCGCTCGTACTCGGTATCGTTGAAGGTCTGACGGAATTCGTGCCCGTCTCGTCGACCGGGCACTTGATCCTGGCCGGCTCGTGGCTGGGCCTGGGCCACGACGCCGCGCAGAAGCAGGCTATCGACGCCTTCGACATCGTGATTCAGGCCGGTGCCTGGCTGGCGTGCTGCTGGTACTACGCGCCGTTGCTGCTCGAACGCGCCCGCGACCTGGCCAGCGACGACCCCGTGCGCAACCAGCGCGGCCGGCGTCTGGCGGTGGGTCTCGCCGTCGCGTTCGTGCCGGTGATGGTGGTCGGACTGGCATTGCGCAAGCAAATCAAGGCGTTGTTGTTCGGTGTGGCGCCGGTCGCGGTGGCACTGGCCGTGGGCGGCTTGGTCATGATTGCCGCCGACCTGTGGTTCGCGCGTCGCGCGCAGCGGAACGGGGGCAAGGAACTGGCCGACCTGGACCTGCGGACCGCGGTCATTGTGGGCGGATTTCAGTGCTTTTCGCTGCTGCCGGGCACGTCGCGCTCGATGTCGACGATGATTGGCGGTCTGGCGGCGGGGCTGAGCCGGCGCGCCGCGGCGGACTTTTCGTTCTTGCTGGCGATCCCGGTGCTGGGCGCGGCCACCGCCTACGAAACGCTGAAAGAAGGCCGGGTTTTGCTCGACCAGATCGGCATCGAGGCCATTGCGGTGGGCCTGATCACCAGTTTCTTGGTCGGCTGGGCGGCAATTGCGCTTTTTCTGCGTATTCTGGGCAAAGTCGGGCTGATGCCGTTTGGCGTCTACCGGCTCATCTTGGCCCTGGTGGTCTGGAAGGCGTTGACATGACAAGCGCAGCCTCGGGCAATTTCGCACTCGGTACGGCGCGACCGGTGGCGGTGGTGACCGCTGGCGGCACCCGCGAGGCCATCGACGACGTGCGGCACCTGGCGAATGTGGCGACCGGGGCGCTGCCGTGCGCGATGGCCGAGGCGCTCATGGCGCGCGGCTGGCAGGTCGAGTACCTGCACGGGCCTGGGGCGCGCCGTCCTGGGCACCTGCCCGTGGAAATCGACGCCACGTCGGCCGACTGGCCGGCCCGCTGGCACGAGGCCGAGGTGCGCGCCGAGCGCATGGCCCGCAAGTTGCGGTCCGGACAGCTGCACCTGCACCCCATCCAGACCGCGACCGAGGCAGCCGAGACCCTGGCCGCCCTGTGCCGGGCATCGCAGCCCGCCCTGACCGTCTGCGCCATGGCAGTGGCCGACTTTGCGCCCAAGGCGGTGGCGGGCAAGCTGCAGTCGCGGGCCGACTCGCTGGGGCAGCCCACGGCGCCCTACGGCCAGCCGCAGACCCACGATTTGACGCCCGCTCACGATGTGCTGCGCCTGGACCTCTACCCCACGCCCAAGGCCATCGACGGCGTGCGCGCGGCGGCGCCCCACACGCGGCTGGTGGCGTTCAAGTTGTTGGCCGGTGCCGACGAAGCGACGCTGTTGCAGGCCAGCGTGCACCTGGCGCACCGGGCCCAGGCCGATCTGGTATTTGCCAACGACATGAAGGACTACCGCGCCGGTTCGCGCACCGGCCTGCTGCTCGCGGCGCACGGGGCGGTGCTGGCGCGGCTCGACGGCGGCCACGGCGAAGAGGCGACCCAGCGACTGGCCGAGCTGATCGTGCAGTACGTGGCGCGCGACCTGGCAGCCCTGCCCGTCAACCCCGACGCCCCGACGCGCCGCATCGACATCGTCAAGCCATAAGTTATTGTATTATTAGCGTTTCTTGCCCTTGGCGACCTGGGCGGCGCTCTCGGCGGCCACTCTCCGGTCCAGTTGCTGCACGCTCCGCAAGATGGCCTTGGCGAACTGCACATGGACCTCGGGCTCGGTCAACTGCGGCCCCTCGACCGGGTGCGTCAAGTAGCCGATCTCGAACACGATTGCCGGCATCCGCGCTTCTTTGAGCACGCCGAAGGCCGCCTGGCGCACACCGCGGAAGCGGGCCTTGGGTCGCACCGCGCGCAAGCCGTCGCCCAGGGCCAGC
This sequence comes from Deltaproteobacteria bacterium, assembly GCA_016218865.1. Classification (GTDB taxonomy): domain Bacteria; phylum Myxococcota_A; class UBA9042; order UBA9042; family UBA9042; genus SXRM01. Next base: position 3,481 of record JACRCU010000307.1, read on the forward strand.
GCCAGGGTCTCGGCGCGCGCGTGGGCCGCCGCCAGGTCCAAGTCGGCCAGGATACCCGGGGTGGACCAAGCCAATTGCGCCGTGCCGTCGCCGGGGCGGATGCCCTCTTCGCGCTCGACCAGCTGGCGGGCCGCGTCGACCGAGGCGTCAGCCGCCAAGAAAAACACTTCCATTCCCTGTGCTTCGCCACCTTCGTGGGCGTTGGCGTGGATGCTGATCAGCGCATCGCCCTTCCAGTCGTTGGCCAGGCGCGGCCGCTGGCGCAATTCCAGCGCCACGTCGCGATCGCGGGTCAGCAGGACATCCAGGTCGCTGTGTTCGCGCAGCCAGGCAGCGACCGCCAACGCCACGTCGAGGCACAGCACCTTTTCGCGGATGCCCGAAGTGCCCAAGGCGCCAAGGTTGTCGCCGCCGTGGCCCGGGTCGAGCACCAGCCGCCGGACATGGCTCAAGTGCACGCGATCACTGGCTGAACTCGCCTTCTTGGTCGCCGGCTTGGCCGCATGGGCGGGCGCCGCGAGCATCATGCCCGCTGCCAAGGTCGCCGCTGTCCAGTGGGGCCACGCCATGACCGTGACACTAATCGGACGAGCGGCAAAGTCAAGAAGTGCGCCGACCTGCGCTTCAGAAGTGGCGATCGCCCGGCACATCCCGTTCAGTTCCGCCGCCGTTCGTGGCACACTGGCCGCAAAGGCGCGCCCGCGCCGGCAGGTTGCCATGGACTCCCGCCGCTGTTCCACGTCGAAACCGACACTGCACCGCCTTGGGCGGACTTGGGGCGCAGCCTGGGTGGCTGCCAGCCTGGCCTGCACGGGCTGCGGCGTGGACGGCCTCTTGCTGACCGAATTCACCCGCGGCGACAACCAGCCGATGCCCGATCCGGCGCCGCTGACCCTGACCGGGGTGGTGGCCGACGGGGCCAAGGCCGAGATCACGGTGCGCGGCAGCGACGGCGAGGCCGTAGCGGGGTTGACCGCAACGGCCAGCGACCAGGGCAGCTTTGCCCTGACCATCGATGGCGCGAGCGGCTTGCAGAATCGCCTGTTGCAGGCCCGGCTGGGGCGCCGGCAGTGGTTGGCGGTGATTCCGCTGCTCCCCAAGCAGCCCAGCGTGCTGGCGCCGGCCCAGACCTTCCGCCTGCAGGACCTGTCGCCGGGTGCCCTGAGTATGGACAGCACCACCTCGGCACTGGCGGTGTTGGCCCTGGCCAAGGTGCGCGCCGTCGGGCTCACGTGGACGGGCGTGTCGTCGTCGGCACTGACCGAGACGCTGATCGGCGCGCACAAGCAGCTGCTGGCGGGCGATCCGGCGCTGTTGGCCTTTGCCCAGATCGTCGCCAACATCCACGTCCAGGCCGAGACGGCGGGCAGCGCCGACCAGGTGCCGCTGCGGTTGGCGAGCAGCGGGTCATTCTTGAACTTGGCATATTTGCAGGTAAATCCCACGGACCTGGACATGGACGGGCAGGTCGACAGCAGCACGGCGATCTTCGACGCGGCGCTGGCGGCCGCGCTGCAGAGCTTCACGTTCAAGGCGTGTTACGAGCCGCGGCGCATTGCCGTGGTGATCGAGACCAAGCTGAGCGAGGGGGCGCTGGATGGCAACTGCACGCCGCTCAACCCGTATACCTGGACCGAAAAGGCGCCCAACAAGCAAGTCTTTGTCACCGGCGGCATTCACCAGGACACCCTGCTGTGCACCGGCGCGCCGGCGCCCAACTGCCTGACCAGCGCCGAAGTCGACGCCGCCAATGGCGCGCTGGGCGGCTGGGTGCCCAACGCGGTGCCGATGTTCGACGACGGCAGCCACGGCGACGGCAAGGCGGGCGACGGCGTGTGGACCGCGAAATTCGATCTGCCCTATATCGAGGCAGTTCAAGGAGTTAATCCGGTGCGCATCGCGTACAAGTTCACGTATGGCCTGCCCGGCCAGGGCTGGACCGACGCCGAGGAGTTCCCTGGCAATCAGCGAATTCTTGAGCTTGTAGATGTAGATGGCGACCATATCGTTACGCGATTCGACTTCTTTGCCGACGAAACTACCAATAAGGACAAGAAAAATGGTCTGTTCGCTTCGGCAGGTGGCTGCGGCGAGATGAAGTGGCCCAGCCAGACTACGCCCGACTGCGTCTCGGACACGCGCGAGCGCAAGGTCGATCTGGACGGCGACTGCAAGGCCGACGGCTTCGCTTCGCCCGGCAGCGCCACGCCGTTGGCGATTGCCTGCCCGAATTAGGCCTTCTACCTCTGGGGTTGGGCGAACGCATGGCCGATGCAGCAGGCAACAAGCCCA
>JACRCU010000308.1 GCA_016218865.1 Deltaproteobacteria bacterium
CAGCGCCGGCGCGGCCGTGACGCTGGACGACGGTGTTCCGCCGCGCTCGGCCGACCTGTGGCTCGTATCCCTGGACGATCTGGAACGATTCCTGGACGAGACCATCGACCCGGGCGCGCTGCCGATCATCGGGCGCCTGAAGCTCGTAGTGGTCGACGACCTGGACCAGCTCTACGGCCCCGAGGTGGCGCGCCTGCGCTTCGTGGTCTACCGCCTGATGGCCCTGCGCGGCGCGGCGCAACCGCAGCTGTTGCTGGCCGGCAATCTGTCGCCGCAGGTGCTCCAGCAAGTCGCCGAGCGGGTCGCGACCGGCACCGTGCGGGTGGTGGCCACCGCCGGCGAAAACGATGCGAGCGGTGCGGCTTCGCGGGCGGTGCGGCGCTTTGTCGTCGATCCGTCGCGCGTCGACCACAAATCGACTTCTACCTTTGGTCTGCTGGGCATCCGCGACGGCTACGAGCGGCTGGTCACCGAGGTACCGGACGCGTCCATGCGCCTGAACGCCGCCCTGCTGGGCGAGCCGTGGTCGCCGTGGCCGCCGCCCGAGCAGAGCCAGCCCGATCAGCCGGCCGAAGTGCTGCTCGCGCGCGTGGGGCCGCGCTCGGCGTGGCACGTGCTGGGCCACCGCCGCTACTACCCCGAGGCCGCCGCGCCCGCCCACGAGTACCTGCTGTTTGCCGACGACCCGCTCAGCCAGCTGCTCGTGGGCCAATTCCGCGCGCGCCACAGCTGGTGGCCCACGTGGTACGACACGACCCGCTTCCCGCGGATCCTGTCGGCGGTGCCCGGCGGCAGCTCCACGCCGCAGGGTCTGCTCACCCAGGCGCGGGCGCACCTCAGGGCCGCGCTGGACAAAGGCTTTTGCGACGTCGAGCGCCTCCGCCAGGTGTTCTCGCCCGAGGTGGCCGACCAGGTGCTGGCCAGCCTGGACAATTCGCGCAGCTTCGAGCGCTTCGAGGCCTGGCGCCCCAACCCGGCTGACCCCAAGAAGCCGCAGATCGTGCAGCTGTGCCGTGCTCAGGGTGCCGCGACCGGCGACCGCAGTGCCACCTACGAGACTGCGGAACTGCGCGATCCTTCTGTGGGTTTGACCTTCAAGGTGCCGGCGCCGCTCCTCGATGTCGACTTCTACGACGGCGCCATCATCCAGCGCGCTGGCCGCCGCTACAAAGTGGTCGCCGATCCGCGCCAGCCCAAGCAGCGGCAGCTGCAGGTCGAGTCGTCGGCCATGACCGCCACGCCGATTCGCGCCATGCAGTTCAAGCGCCACGGCAGCGGGCCGATGGATGTGCGCTTCCAGCGCTATGGCGGCCAAAAGGGCCTGGAGACGGTGCGTTGCGCGGTGCAGCTGCAGCTGACCCACCACGGCGTGCACTTCTTTGGCCACACGCGCACGCCCGGCGCCACCGGCCGCACCGACTCGCTGCAGCGCCTGCACGAGCAAATGCTGCCGCAACCGCACACCTCGCAAGGCTTCGTCACCCGCGCCTGGGTGGTCTGCCCGCCCGACGCCGACGAGGTGGTGCTGCACACCCTGACCCACGTGCTGCGCGACTGCCTGGACTACTTCTTCTTGGGCGCCAGCGACTTCATCGGCGTCGGCTACGAGATGGACCTGGGCGGCAAGGCCGGCATCGTCTTCTACGACCGCCACCCCGAGGGCCTGGGCTGTCTGGACGACATCGACGACGCCAAGGATCTGCAGGCGATCCTGGCCGCGGCGCGCGAGATCCTGGCCGGCTGCGACTGCGAGTCGTCGTGCGCCAAGTGCTGCCGCTCGGTGGGCTGCACGCGCCGCCCGCACAACCACGACCTGGACCGCAAGCGCACGGTGGTGGTGCTCGACGCACTGCTGAGCCGCGGGAGGGTCGGTTGATCAGCCTGGACCGCAACGATGTGACCCTGGCCGGGGCGCCGCTGCCCGGTTCCGCGCCCGCGGTGGTGCAGCCGGCCCGCTGCCAGGGTGCGCAGGCGCTGGCCAAGTCGTACCCCATCCCGGTCGATCCGGCCCAGGCCGGTGCGTGGCTGCAGGCCGAGGCGTTCGCGACCCAGAAGGTGCAGCACGTCTGCGTGCCCAAGGTGCTGGGCAGTTGGCAAGGCCCCGACGGTACAGCGCATTTGATCCTGCAGCGTCCGGCTGGTCGCCGCTGGGACGAGATCGTGCGCATCGGTCAGCAGCGGCACAGCTACATGGCTGCCCGCGCCTGGGACGAGGCCACCCGCCACGTGGTCCGTTCGCTGGCGCACTGCATCGAGACTGCGCATTTTTCGGGCGTGGCCCACGGCAACCTGGCGCCCGACAGTGTGTGGGTCGACCTGACGCCGATGGGCGAACTCGACGTGAAAGTCGTTGATTTCTTGGGCAGTACCCCGCTGGTGCCGGGGCCGCGCCTGCGCTTTGCCGCGCCCGAACAGCTGGCCGGGCAGGGTGCCGACGCCCGCACCGACGTTTACCGCCTGGCCCTGTTCGTCTATTTCTCGCTGACCGGCACCACGCCGTGGCCCACCGATGACCTGGCTGCGGCCCGCACTGCCCGCCTGGCACCGGTGGACCGCGTGCCCGACGAGCGCGCTGCCGCGGCCTGGGCGCTGGTGTCCAAGTGGCCCGAGGTGGCGCGGACCCTGCAGGTGGCGCTGCAGGCCGACCCCAACAAACGTCCGCAGACCATTGCGCAATTCGTTAGTTTGCTCGGCTTGGGCTGGGCCCTGCCCGAGCCGCGGCGCAAGCTGGACGTGGGCTACGCCGTGGCGGGCGCGCTGGCGATGCTGGCGGCGCTGGCGGTGTCGTGGCCTGCTGAAGACAGCCGGTTGACTCAGGCGCTGCTCGATCGCCAGCCGCTGGCCGTCTGCTCTGCGCAACTGCCGGTCCTGGCACAGCAAGTCTGTGCGAAGTACGGCGCCACCCACCCCCAGTGCCAGCAGGCCCTCACCTTCCTGCTCGGCCGCGAAGAGTGCCCCAACCGCATCAAGACCCTGCGCGCCTGCCTGGGCGAGCCCTGATCTGCCATCGCGAGGTGTCCGCTACCCACCATGTCCGTTGCCAAGCTCA
>JACRCU010000304.1 GCA_016218865.1 Deltaproteobacteria bacterium
GAGCATCTTGTCGGTCTTCAGCGGCTTGGCCGCCTGCGGAGCCAGCGCGCCGGCACAGCCCGCCGACAGAACGACGGCCGCCGCAAGCGCGAACATGGCAAAACGATTGACAATCATGGCACAATCTCGCAGTTGCTCGGAGCAGTGGCGGGCAGTCCGCCCGCGTACGGAAGCTCGGCGCCCCACAGGTGGTCGTTCAAGAAGCCAAAGGCAAACTTGACGATCGGCGCGGTGATGGTGTGGCCCGACTGGTGCTGGCAGTGCACCACAAAGTCGCCGGTCTCGCGCAACTTGGTGTTCAAGTCGGCGATACTCTGCTGGAAGTCGACTAGTCCGTTCATGAACTTGTCGTTGACGCCGCCCGAACTGTCCACCACCGGCACCGGCCGGCCGGGGGCGCTCCACGGCACGATGTTGTTGACGCCCCCAGAGAAGATGGCCGACGCCGCCAAGTACTCCGAACGGTGCATGGTCAGCCACGTCGACCACAGCGCCCCCGCCGAGAAGCCCGCGGTGTATACGCGCCGCCGATCCAGGCCCAAGCCCTGGTCCGCGCACGCGATGAGCGCGTCGAACAGGGCCCCGTCGCGCTCTTCCTGCTTGACCGTGTAGCTCCACTCGGTCGCCAGCGAGGCGCAGCCGTTCTGGCCCGACTCGCCGCACGACAGCGGCACCACCACTGCCACGTGGTAGGTTTCGGCCACCGTGGCGGCCTGCATGATGTTCGCGAAATTGCCCGCGGTATCGCCCAAGCCGTGCCACAGCATCAGCAGCCCGGCGCCCTGCGGATCGCTGGGCAGGTACAGCTTGGCGGTGCGGTTGAAGCCGCCCGCCTGAATCTTGAGGGTGCCGGCGGCAAAATTCGGGCACGTGCCGCTGTAGGCTGGCGGTGCCGGCGGGGTGGGCGCTGCGGCCGTGTCTGCGGCACTATCCGCTTGCGCGGCCGTGTCTTGCACACTGCTCGCGTCGGCCTGGGTGTCCGCGGCCGCGTCCCCACCGGTGGCGGCGTCCGAGCCGCAGCTGGCCACCAGGAGCGGGCCGACAACCGCGGCCCACGCTGCCCAACCACGCCGGAACATTGTCAATTGAGCGGCCACGCTGCCTCGCAAGTCCGGCGGCATGCCGGTGCCCGGCGGCAAGGCTAGCCCACGGCGCGGGCCGTGACAACCGCGCACCGCACCCTGCGGGCCCCGACCTTTGCCGGCAGGTGCCAGTGGCGCTGCTACAGCGGGCGGCCGATCACCGCGCGCCACGGCCACGGAATCGCCATGGCGAACAGCAGCATGGCCACGGCAAAGCCGATCAGGCTGGTGCGGTGGCGGGCGGCGTCGTCGCTGGCGCGCTTGGCGCGGGCGTAGGCGATGTGCAGCGCCGCCAGACCCAGGGTGGCCAGCAGCGCGTGCTCCAAGGCAAAGAACCGCAAATTCGGCACTTTCATGGCGGCGCCAAAGTCCCCCAGCGCCTGCGCCACCAGTTCGCTGCCGGCGTAGGTCAGCAAACCCAGCAGGAACTGCACGTCTGCGCTGATCATGAAAATCAAATTCGCCACGCGGTTGGCCTTGCCAAACGGGCGCTTGCCGAGCATGCCGGCCGCGGCCAGCACCAGCGCCACCACGCCAGCCACTACCACGGCCCAGCGCACCATCCCATGAAAACCAAGCATCGTCTCTGTCCTGCGCCGTTGGCGGCGTTGGCGTGGATGTAGCGGTTGGCGGCCGCTAGCGCCAGCCCACGCGCTCGATCCCCATCCACACCAAGGGGAAACTGCTGCCGGGCTGTAGCCAGGCCAGCATCGGCAAGCCCTTGTCGCGCTGGCGCGGTTCGGCCCCCTCGGGGCGATGCGGCAGCCGGTGGTACGGGTCCAGGCCGGTGTCGCGGTCGGCGTCCCACCACACCACCTCGCGCAGGCCGCGCTCGGCCGCGTGGGCCAGGCAGGCTTGGGTCAACTGCTTGGCACCCGCCGCCCCGCGGGGCCGCCATGCCAGCACGTGGAGCACCGGCTCGGCGGTGTCGGCCGTCCACAGGCACCAGCCGTCGCTCGCGGTTGCCGCGCCCACGACCGGGGTCGGCGTGGTGCCGCGCGCCCAGGCCCGGTACTGCGAGCGCATGTGGAACCATGCCACGTGCTCCACCTTGCCGATTTCGGTGACCGCCGCAACGGTCGACGCGCCCAGCCACGCCGCCTGTTGCTCGGTGTCGGCGCGGAGCAGGTCGGCCAGGTCGCCCATGCCCAGCTCGGTCACCGCGGCCGGCCACTGCACGCCAGCGTCGACGCGCCGCGCCATCTCGGTGGCTGGGTGCAGCATGTGCCCAGAACGGCGGTACATTTGCGGCCCCACGTCCGAATACAGCGTGGTCAGCTGGGTACCCGCCAGCTTCTCTTCGGCCACCACCCGGTCCATCAAGGTCGACGCGTAGCCGCGGTTGCGCAGGCGCGGGTCCACCACCACCGAGCCGATGGTCTGCCCGCGCAGCTTGGCCAGCTTGCCCTCGGCGTCCACCGACCAGAATTGGCTGGCATAGGTCTCCAGGCTGGCCAACACCTCGCCCGCGGCATCGCAAAGCAGCCACATTTTCAGATTGTTGCGGCAGAAGTCCTGCTCGCACAGCGCGGCTTCGCGGCGCAGGTATAGGGTCAGGTCGAAGCCTTCGCCCCAGATCTGGTGGTGCAGGCGCCAGCGCTTGGCCTGGTCTGCTGGGTTGGCGCTGAGCACCACATGCAGGTCGGGCGTGTCCGGGGTCGAGGTGCTGCCAGGGGGCGCAAGGCCAGGGTTCGACATCAATTCCTCAGCTGGGCACCGCCTGTGGTCAATGCGGCACCGGGGTCTGCCGGCGGTGCTCGCCCGTCGCGGTCATGGCCTTCAGGCGGCGCTGCAGGCGCTCGGCTTCCAGCGTGGCGTTCAAGCCGCGGTACAGTTGCTGCGCCTCGGACAACAGCGCCTCGGGCGGCCGATCCGAGGTCAAGACGCCCGCCTCCAGCAGATCCGCCAGGGCCACCATGCAGTCGGCGCGCTCTAGAGTCGCGTCGTGTTGCGGGACCA
>JACRCU010000313.1 GCA_016218865.1 Deltaproteobacteria bacterium
CGAGAATCAGGCAGGGACCCCGGTTCGAGCCCGGAGAATTGCCGACGTTTCCGGTCCGAATTGAACGGATTTGGTATAACAGCAGCGCTCGGGCAGCGCCTGTCCGCCGCGCACAACGATTCCTGGCGAACCAGCGACCTGCCGCCCGGCGGTGAAGCGGCGCGCCGCCTGTGAGGCATCATGGAACGCCGACCGCCCCATCACGATCGCCACCGGCCCGGCCACGGAGGCCCGCCGCCGCGCCGCCCGCAGCACTCGCAAGCGGCCATGCCGCTCATGCCCTTTGGCCCGCCGCCCAAGCCCGAGCTGTTCCCGCCGCCGCCCAAGCCCGAGCGCAAGGCCGAGCCCGTGGCCAAGCCGGGCACCAGCCACGTGGCCGAAGAGGAGCAGCGTATCGACGCCGAACGCAGCGAACTCCGCGCCTCGCGCAAGCAGGTGGCGGCCGTGCCGCGCCAACGCCGCAAGCGCAACCACGAAGAGCCCCACCACAATCCGACGGACATTTGCCGGGTGATCTACTCGGACACCGAGATGGTGGTGGTCGACAAAAGCGCCGGCTATCCGGTCAATCCCACGGGCGCCTTTGCCCAGCGGTCGGTGGTGCGGTCGCTGCACGCCCAGGGCTTCGACCCGGTCTTCCCCATCAACCTGCTCGACACCGAAGCCAGCGGCCTGGTGATCCTGTCGCGCTCGGCGGCGGCGGCCAAGGCCCTGCGCTGGAACTGGCGATCGGCGCTGTGCGTGCGAACCTACGTGGCCGTGGTCCAGGGCGACATCGCCGGCACCAAGGGCCGCATCAGCCACGCCATCGGCGCAGTGAGCACCGGCACCGGGCTGCGCCACCAGACCTTGACCGTCGAAGAAGGCGGCCGCTCGGCGATCACCGAGTGGAAGCTGCTGTCGCGGGCGCGCGGCATGTCGCGGCTGGAACTGGTCATGAAATCGGGTCGTTGCCACCAGGCGCGCATCCACTTGGCGGCCTTGGGGCACCCGGTGGTGGGCGATCGCCTGCACGGTCGCAGCTTGGGCGAGGTGCCGCTGGATGTGCTCGTCGACATTCCGGGCAAGCACCTGGACGGCAACAGCCTGCCGCGCGGGCAGATTGCGCTGCACTTCTACCGCATCGCCATGCCGCACCCGATCACCCAGCAGCCGATGCGCTGGACGGCGCCGGTGCCCCGGCTGATGGTGGCGCTGATGCCGGGACCGTGGACGGACGCGGAGTAGCTGCTGGGCCCAGTGCCAGGGCGTTCCGCCCGCTCTGTCAGAGGTTTGCAAGCGGCGACTGGTCACGCCGCGCCAACAGTGCTACAAGCACCACCGGGTCCGCACTGCGGACCGCACGTGCGAGGCAGACATGGGAGTGATGTATCGGCAGAGCGAGCTCGGCGTGGGCGGCGCGGAACACGAGGCCAAGCAGTTGGCCGACAACGTGCTGCTGACCAAGCTCGACGAGTTGGTCAACTGGGGCCGCAAGTTCTCGATGTTCCAGTATCCCTTCGTGACCGCCTGTTGCGCCATGGAGTACATGAGCGTCAACTCGCCGCAGCACGACCTGGCCCGCTACGGCTGCGAAGTGCCGCGTTTCACCCCGCGCCAAGCCGACTTGCTGATGGTGGTGGGCACGGTCACCCACAAGAACGCGCCGATCCTCCGCCGCGTCTACGAGCAGATGGCCGAGCCGCGCTGGGTGATCGCCTTTGGCGCCTGCGCCTCGACCGGCGGCTTTTACGACAACTACGCCACGGTGCCCGGCATCGACCACGTCATCCCGGTCGACGTCTACATCCCCGGCTGCCCGCCGCGCCCCGAGCAGGTGCTCGACGCCATCCAGCTGCTGATGGACAAGATTGCCAGCACGCCGGCTGTCCTGCGCTGACACGCGAAAACCATCTAATTCACAACATCTTGTGTAGGCTCAGGCCGACTTCGGTGCGGCCCGAGTTGCCTTGGGGCGCAGCCGGCTAGCTTCGACCGCCGCTCGCCAACAGCCGCGCCAGCACGATCCCCACCGCCACGCCCACGTTCAGACTTTCGACCGCCGCCGTACCGTCGATGCGCACCGCCGTCTGACACGCAGCGCGCACCGCGGGTCGCACGCCGGTCTCTTCGGCACCTGCAACCACGACCACCCCGCGGTCGCGTTGCGGCTGCCACTGGCTCCAACTGACGGCGCGATCCAGACACAGGGCCGCGGTGGCGCCACCGGCTTGCCCAAAGGCCGCCAGCGCCGCCGGCAAGTCTTCGACCACCTGGATGCTGAGGTGCTCGAGCGCGCCCTCGGCCGTGCGCAATGCCGCCGTACTGGTGATCGGGGCGGCGTCGCGCGCATCCAGCCAAAGTCCGCGCACCCCCAGGAAGGCGGCAGTGCGCGCAATGGCTCCCAAGTTGTGCGGATTGCCGACCCCGTCCAGCGCCAGCCACACCGCCGCCTGTTGGGCGAGCGGGCCCACGGTGTCCACACTCAGACGCGGCAACACCGGCGGATCGAACACCGCTGCCACGCCTTGGTGGGCGCGCGACGCACACAGCCGTTCCAGGTCCTCGGCCGCCACGATGTGGTAGGGCACGCGCGCCTTGGCCAGCTGCCGCATGGTCTCGGCCAGCTCGGCCGACCGCTCTTTGTGCAGATAGAGGCGCCGCAGTTGCCGCGGACGCTGCTCCAGCGCCGCCAACACCGCGTGCCAGCCGCAAACGACCTGCTGTCGCACCGCCATCAGCGGACGTACATCCAGAACTTCTTGGTGCCCCAGCCGCCGGCATTGCCGCAGGCCGCCGTGGTGGTGTAGGGCGCGTTGCGGCAGCGGCACGAGTTGCAGGCATAGCCCTTGCCGTAGACGGTCACCGCGCCCGACGAGCAGCTCCAATTGCAGCCGATGCTGCCGCCGAACACCGTAGCGCCGGTGTACATGCCAAAGCAGCCGTCTTCGGCGTCGCCGCACGAGCCGCCGGTGCCGCCGATGCGCACCTGCCAGCCGCTGTCGCAGTTGGGGCCGCCCATGGCGGTGGTCTGGAAGCCGGTCTTGGGCGTGTTGTAGCAGGTGAACTGGCCCACGAAGTTGCTGTAGCTGGCCGGGTTGGCGCCGTGCTCGTATTCGAGCAGCAGTACTTCGGTGTACGGCAAGGCATTGCGCTGGGCCACCGGCATGTTGTCGTAGGCCGTCTCGCCGAATTCGCTGACCTTGGTCCAGCCGCCGCCCTTGTTGCTGAAGTCGCAATGGGTCTGCACGGCGTCGTTGGTCGAGGCGCCATTCGGGTCGATCCAGTAGGTGCCAGACTGCGCGCCCGGGCTCGCCTTGGCCACCGCCGCGCACGACAAGGCAGCGGCTGCCTGCGACGAGCCGTCGGCGCCGAGCAAGCTCGACCACGCCGAACCGTTGCACAGCTGCAGGATCGTGCCCGTCCAGCGAATGGCGCCGGCCTTGCCCGCGTCGCAAGTGGCGGTGTCTTTGCCGACCGAGACGCTGCCGTCGACCAGCAAGTTGCCCTTGACCTGGATCTTCTGGCTCGACAGCGTCTGGATGCCGATCGACCAGTTGTACTTGCCGTCGTTGGCGGTCGACTGGTTCTTGAGGGAGTCGCGGACCATGATCGACCAGACGCCCTTGGGGTTCTTGCCGACCCAGTCGGCGTTCATGTTGCCGCTGACGATGGCCGTGTCCAAATTGTACTTGGCTGACAGGGCGGTACCGGTCTTGCCGCCATCGTAGAGCACGTAGGGGCTGACGACGCCGGGTCCGTAGGCCTCGATCTTGACCTTGCTGAGATCGCTGCTGACCACGTCGACCTGGACCCAGATCTTCTGGGCGAGGCCGTAGTCTGGAAAATTCAAGCTGTCGGTGTTGCCGGCGCCCAGGCCGTCGGGGATCGGCACGTCGGGAGTACCGCTGGCCATGTCGACAAACTGATTGAAGATCAAGCCGTTACTGATCTCGTCGATGCCGTCGGGCGGCAGGGCGCTCACGTCGAAGCCCTGCACACACTCGTACGAGCCGTCTGCTTTGATGCCCTTCAGGACCAACCCGGTGCCGCAGCTGGCCCCGACTTTGGCGAGCACGGGCGCGCCCTTCAGGTCACCGTAGGCACCGGTCGTCGCGACATCGGCCAGCTTGGGCGCCCCCACCAGATCGCTGTAGGCGCCCGTACCTGCCACCTTGGCCAGGGCCGCCGCTTTGACGTAGTCGGCCAGGTCCGTCGACTTGGCGTAAGCGCCGAGATCGCTGGACTTGGCATAGGCACTCAGGTCTGCGGTCTTGGCGTAGCTGCTCAGGTCGGCGGTTTTGGCATAGTTCGATAGATCCGCAGACTTGGCATAGGGTTGCAGCACGCTGCCGGCGAGTTGGTTGCCCTGGATGCAGCCCGAGCAGTCCAGACCTTCGGCCACGGCCGCACGGCTGGCAAACAGCGCCGCTCCCAGCGGCCGGCGCGGCAATTCCGGGTCGGTGCCCACCGTGACCCCCAGCCACAGGTTCCCCTGAGCCAGGACACTCTGGGCAATGGCGGCCTTGGAACCCAGCTGCCAGGTGAAGCTGCCACCCTTGACGGCCACTTGGGTCGGGCCTTCGGTCCACAGCGGGCTGCCGCCCGCCTCTGCAGCGTACAGGGCGAACTTCAGCTCGTAGTTGCCGTCGGCGGCGGCCGTTCCGCCCGCGGCCAACAGCAACCCTTCTACGGCGGCCACACTCGGTACCGCGGCGGCTGCGGACCCGGCCGTCAGCAAACCCAGGATGGCCAGGGCAGCGCCCAAGTGCTTCCTCATGGTCCAACCTCCTCGACCGACAGGTAGGTGATACCGGTGTTCCAGCCCATCAGGCACTCGGAGGCGCCCTGGTTCAGGCTCTGCACCTTGATGGTGTGGCTGCCCGCGGACAGGCCGGGGACCAGCGTCGAATTGAGCGCCGACTGCATGCGCCACGCGGCGCCGTAGGTGATGTCTGCGGCCGAGAACGAGCCCACGGCGCTGCCGTCGACGACGAACCGCCACATGCACTGCGCGTAGTTGGTGCCCAAGGTGCCCAGCGTGTCTTGGTAGTTGACGCGCAACACCGAATCGGCGCGCAGCTTGGAGTAGGTGATGGTGCGCTGCGGAACGTCGACCCAGCCGGCGGCCGGGTTGCTGTTGCGGTAGTCGTTGACGAACTTGACGTACTTGAAGTTCCCCACCAGTGGCTGTCCGCCCTGGCGCAGCGCTCCGGCCACGTCCAAGTCTTTGTCCATGATGACATTTCCGGTCGCCTCCAGCTTGACCGAGGACACCGTCTGCACGGACAGCGACCAGCCGAATTTGCCGTCGTTGGTCAGGCCGTCGGCCTTGGGGTCCTTGACCACGATCGACCACACGCCGTTCGGCTTCTTGCCGCTCCAGTCGGCGTCCAGGTCCCCGGTGGCGATCGGCGTGTCCAGGTTGAACTTGGCCGACAGAGCCGTGCCGGTCTTGGTGCCCTTGTACAGCACATAGGGTGTGGTCTGCGACGGCCCGAACAGCTCGATCGACAAGTTGGCGACGTTGCTGTTGGTCAGATCCACCTGCACCCAGATTTTCTGGGCCAAGCCCACGTCGGGGAAGCTGATGGTGTCCGTCACGCCGGCGCCGATACCGTCCGGAATCGCCACGTTGTTCTTGCCGGCGGTGGTATTGACGAACTGGTTGGTGAGCAGCCCGTTCGACACCGCCACCAGGCCGTCGACCGGCAGGCTGGCTACCGCGCAGTCCAGGCTGCCGTCGGCCTTGAAGCCGCGCAGCACCAGGCCCGTGCCGCAAGTGGTTCCCAGCTTCGGCTGGACCGGCACGCCCACCAGGTCGCCATAGGCGCCGCTCAGCGCCACGTCCGCCAGCTTGGGCGTGTCCTTCAAGTCCTTGTAGCTGCCGCTGGTGGCCACGGCGGGCAGGTCGGCTTTCTTCGCAAAGGTATTCTGCACTTCTGTGCCGAGCGCCGCCACGCCGAGGCAGCCCGAGCAGTCCAGGCCTTCGGCCACCCCGGCGCGCAGCGCGTACGGCGTCGCCAGCAGCGGCCGCCGCGGCAATTCGGGCTCGGTGCCCACCTGCACGCCCAACCACGCATTGCCGGTGGCCAGCACCGTGGGCGTCAGCGGGGTCTTGCTGCCCAGCGCATACGAGAACACGCCGTTCTTGACCGCCAACACCACGCCACCCTCGTACCACAGGGCGCTTCCGCCCGCCTGTTGGGCGTAGAGGGTGAAATTCACCGTGTAGGTGCCGTCCGCGGCCGGCGTACCCAGGCCGGTCGTCAGCGACCCCACGGCGTCCATGGTCGACGGCACGGCCGCCCCCGCCGTGAGCGGCAGCGCCGCCCCGAGCATCGTCACGGCCAACGCCAGCAGCGTCCGCGCGGTCCACCTCATGGTTCCCCCTTGTCTTGATTGGCGATGAAAAGCGAGCAGGTCGCAAAAAACACGCCGGCCGCCGAGAGCGTGAACCCTTCGGCGGCCGGACGTTGACCTCATTGTGGTCCAGGTACTAGAGCCTCACGGCGCCGGGACTACAGGCCCAGCAGGGCCTTGACCCAGGTCATGAAGCCGAAGCGGGCGGTGTTCTTGCTGCCGGCCGACTCGCCGACGACGGAGTTGCCGCCGACCATCGCCTTGGCGCCGTACTTGGTGCCGCTGCCCGAGACCACCGCGGTGGTCATGCGAGCCACGAACGCCGTGGGCTTGCAGCCTTCGTCGGTGACGCCGTTGCAGGTGTCGTCGACGCCGTCGCAGGCTTCCTTGCTGGCCGGCAGGACGTCGCCGGTGCAGGTGCCGAGCTGGCCCTTGATGTCGCACTGCTGGCTGCCCGTCTTGCAGGCGCCCACACCCTTGGTCGTGGGATCGCCGGTGTAGCAGCCCTTGACGACGGTGTTGCTGTTGATGGTCTTCTTGCAGCCCGACGTCTTGTCACAGGTGTCGTCGGTGCAGGGGTTGCCGTCGTCGCAGTTCGGGCCGGGGCCGGGGACGCACTTGCCGCCGCCGCACTTGTCGCCGACGGTGCAGTTGTTGCCGTCTTCGCACGACACGGTCAGGTTGTCGTAGGTGCAGTTGCCGCTGGTCTTGTCGCAGCCGTCCTGAGTGCACGGCTCGTTGTCGTCGCAGGGCTTCTTGGCGCCAGCGATGCAGTTGCCGCCCTGGCAGACGTCGCCCACGGTGCAGGCGTTCTGGTCGGCGTCGCACGGCAGGGTGTTGTAGTCGAACACGCAGCCGCCAACCTTCTTGGGATCGCAGGCGTCGGTCGTGCAGGGGTTCTTGTCGTCGCAGACCATCTTGGTGCCGGCGGTGCAGGTACCGCCCAGGCACTTGTCCTTGTCGGTGCAGTAGCTGCCGTCGGCGTCGCAGTCCAGGTTGTCGGCCTTGGGCGCGGTCTCGCACTTGCCGTTCTGGGTGTTGCAGGTGGTGCTCTTGCACTGACCGTCGTTGGCGGCGATCGAGCTGCAGTCGACGATGGTGATCGGGTTCACCTTGCACTGGTACGGAGCGCTGGTCTTGTCGCAGTACAGCGTGCCGTTGCAGAGGTTGCCGTCTTCCTTCTTGGCGCAGTCGCTGTCGGCAGTGCACGCGCAGACGTTGGTGCCCGACTTGCAGGTGCCGCTCTCGCAGGTGTCGCCCGAGGTGCAGGGGTTGCCGTCGTCGCAGGTGTTGCCGGTGTTGGGCTTGTTGGTGCAGCCGATCGCCGGGTTGCAGCCGTCGTCGGTGCAGGGGTTGCCGTCGTCGCAGCCGCCGATTTCCTTCGGCTTGGTCGGGTCGATCGCCGTGCCGCCGCAGGCGCCCTGCGAGCAGAGGTCCTTGGCGGTGCAGGCGTCGCCGTCGTCGCGGGCGCTGGTCACGGTCTTGTCGTGGGTGCAGCCCGCGGTCGGGTTGCAGCTGTCGGCCGTGCAGGGGTTCTGGTCGTCGCAGCTGATGCTGGTGCCGAAGCAGTCACCCTTGGCGACGTCGCACTTGTCCTTGTCGGTGCAGGCGTTGCCGTCGTTGCAGGAGAACTGGTCCTGGAACGAGTACTTGCACTTGCCGTCCAAGGTCGAGCACTTGCCGGTGGTGCACTGGTCGCTCGACTGGCAGGCCTTGGCCGGGCCGGGCTCGCACTTGCCCGACTTGCAGGCATCGTTCTCGGTGCACGGATTGTCGTCCGAGTTGCAGAACTTGCCGTCGTCGAAGGTGTAGGTGCAGCCCTTGGCCATGTCGCAGGCGTCCAGGGTGCAGTCGTTCTTGTCGTCGCAGCTGATGACCTGACCGGCGATGCACTTGCCGCCGACGCAGGTGTCGTCCTTGGTGCAGACCGTGCCGTCGGCGTCGCACGAGCCGTTCTTGGCGGGGTTCTCGCAGCCGGCATTGCCCTTGCAGATGTTGTCGGTGCAAGCGTTCTTGTCGTCGCAGGTGCCTTCGTCGACCTGGCCGTTGCAGTCATCGTCCGCGCCGTTGCATTCCTCGGGCTTGGGATCGGCCGCCTGGCAGCCGGTCAGGCCGCTGGGGGTGCAGATGCGGTTGCCCTTGCACTTGGCCTCGCCAGCCGTGACGAAGCAGGTGGTCTGGAGCTTGTTCTGGACCGCGTACTCGCTGCAGGTGCAGGCCGCGCCGCCCTTGACGACGCACTGCAGGCTCTCGGCGCCGCTGACGTCCTTGCTGTTCTTGCACTCGTAGCCGCCGGGGCAGTCGGCGTCGACCGAGCAGCCGGCGCCGCAGAAGGCGCCCTTGTCGCCGCCGTCGATGCACTTGGCCGAGGCGTCGAGCTGCAGGCACAGGTCGTTGCTGTTGCAGGGGTTGCAGATCGAGGCCCACTTGGGCTTGCAGATGAACGGAGCGTCGATACCGCCCAGACCCTGCACGCAGCCTTCGCCGGCCGCGCAGTCTTCCGACTTCTGGCACAGCTTGGCGCAGACCTGACCCTTGGGGGTCTGGATGCACTGGCCGGACTCGGTGCAGTCGTTCTTGGTCTGGCAGGGGCAGCCCGCGCCGCCAGGACAATTCGAGGTCTCGGCCACAGCGTCGGTGCCGCTGGTGTCGGCGTCGTCGGGGCTGGTGACGTCGGTGCCGCCGGTGTCGCTGCTGTCGAGCACGGCGACGTCGGAGCCGGGGTCGGTGGTGTCGGGGGTCGAGGTGTCCTCGTCCGTGCCCAGGTCACCGCTGATGTCGCCAGGAGTGGTGTCCTTGTTGCCGGTGCCGCCCGAGCCAATCGGTGTTTCTTCGCTACCGCAGGCAGCCAGTGCCACGGCCATCAAGGCCGCAAGGGCCACGCGCCCAAACAGACCGCGAATGCCGTTCAGTTCGAGCCGAATCGATTGCTTGCGCATCTCTGGTTCCCCCTCGTTGATCTGCCGTGTGCCGCTAGCGCCCTTCTAGGCCTGATGCCGGGCTGGATGACCCCGTCAAACTCGTTGCGTCCACCGCGCCATGCGACTGCCTGAGTCGCCGCCGGGTCGATTCGGGCCAAGTTCTGCGCCCGCCCCGGCCTGGATAGGAGGGCAGTCACAGGCTTTGCCTTTGTCGTTTTTTGGACCGGCAGCAGCTTGCTGCCGCCAACCTCCACTCCGTGAGCCGCGGTTACAGCAGACCCATTATCCTCGCTCCGGCGGGTTTGGCAACACCTTTGCGTGATTTTTGCCCTGCACGTCTGCTCTTGTTATCGATATGCTTGAAAATACACATGTAACCTGCAGAACTGCCCCCGCATAGGTCAACAACGCTGCGCCGACCGGCGATCGCAATGCCCAACGTATCGTGATCCGTGGTCGGCCCAACCGGGATCGGCGCTCGCGCCGGACCGGTGCAGCTGCGGCGGTACGGGGCGAACGCAGCCATCCTCGGGCTGCCGGACCGGCGCCAAGCAAGGGGGCACGGGACCGGAATCCGCCTGCGGGGCCCGCTCCGGCCTGCCCGCTCCTGGCGCAGGAGGCGATGGCAGGCGGGGGCGCGGGGCGCGGCGCTTGGTTGGGAGTTGGCCGGCGGGCCGGCGGGTCGCGGGCGCAGCCAGTGGCGAACGACGGGGCGGCCCGAAGGTTTCGCGGGCCGGTCCGCTGGTTGCGCGGTGGGTTGGCGGTGCGTCGATAAGGGACGGCGCGGGCCTACAGGCCGATGATCTTGCGGATCCAGGCGTAGAAGCCGAAGTTGCCGCTGATCGAGCCGCTGCCGACGCTGGGGCCGGCGGCCTGCGACATGCCGACGCCGACGCGGGCCGTCAAGTTGCCGCTGGTACCGGCGACCGTGGCGTTGCCGATGCGGGCGACGAACGAGGTCGGGGCGCAGCCTTCGTCGGTGACGCCTTCGCAGGTGTCGTCGACGCTGTTGCACAGTTCCTTGCTCGCCGGCACCACTTCACCGGTGCACTGGCTCAGGTTGCCGCTGGCGTCGCAGGTCTTCTTGCCGCTCTTGCACAGACCCTTGCCCGAGGTGCCGTTGGGGCCGCTGTAGCAGGTGACCGTGGCGGTCTGATCGACCGGGTACTGGCAACCCTTGTCTTTGTCGCAAGTATTGATGGTGCACGGGTTGTTGTCGTCGCAGCTGACGGCCTTGCCCGGCAGGCAGGTGTAGACCTGCGACGTGGCGTCGGTGCCGCAGGTGTCGCCGACCGTGCAGATGTTGTTGTCCGAGCAGGTGGTGGCGATCGGCTTGTAGATGCACTTGCCGTCGGTCGGATTGCAGCTGTCCTGAGTGCAGGGCTCGTTGTCGTCGCACTTCTGGGCCGTGCCCGGCGTGCAGGAACCCGAGGCGCACACGTCGTTCTTGGTGCAAGCATTGCCGTCGGCATCGCAGGGGTCGGTGTTGTTGGCGTGCTTGCAGCCGGCGGCCGGATCGCAGCTGTCGGTGGTGCACGGATTCTTGTCGTCGCAGTCGACGGCGGCGCCCTTGGTGCAGGTGCCGGCGTTGCACTTGTCCGGCGCGGTGCAGGCGTTCTTGTCGGCGTCGCACGGCGAGCCGTCGGTGCTGTTGCTGGTCACGCACTTGCCGCTGGTCTTGTCGCAGGCCACCTGGGCGCACTGCGGGTCGCTCGGGTCGGGGCACGTGACGATCGTCGCCGGGTTGGTCTTGCAGACGTACGGCATGGCCGACTTGTCGCAGAACGGCGTGCCGTCGCACAGGTTGCCGTTGTCGGCGCAGTCCGAGTCCTTCTGGCAGCTGCAGGTGGTGGTGCCCGAGACGCACTTGCCCTCGGCGCAGGCGTCGCCGCTGGTGCAGGCATTGCCGTCGTCGCAGTTGCCGGCGGCCGCCGCGTGGGCGCAGCCCGACTTGGGATCGCAGGTGTCGCTGGTGCAGACGTTGCTGTCGTCGCAGACCTTGGCGACGTCGATCGCCGTGCCGCCGCACTTGCCCTGGGCGCAGGC
>JACRCU010000306.1 GCA_016218865.1 Deltaproteobacteria bacterium
CAGGCCGGCAGCGGCAAGATTTGGAACGAACGTTCGAGCACTTCGAGCCACGCCAAGGCCGTCTTGGGTGCGATGCCGATGTCCCGGCCGAGCTGCGAGGCGTTCAGCTCCTGGCCGGTGAGCGCCGCCATCAGGCGAAGAAAGCGCGTGAACTCATGCGGCTGCCCCACGTCGCGCAGCGGCCGGATGTCGCGCTCCACGTAGGTGCGCAAGTAGCTGCCCATCCACTCGGCCACGTCGTCGTCGCCCAGCGGCAGCAGGCCCGGAAAGCCGCCGCGGTACAGCTGCTGCAGCAGCCCAGCGCCAGTTGCCACGCGCGGTAAGGCCGCCAATTCGCTATGGAGTTGCCGCGCCGTGCGCAGTCCGCCCCCCAGCAGCACCTGCAGCAGCGACGGACCGGCGGCCTGGTGCAGCTCGCGCCGGCTCATGGGCAGCAGGTCAAGGAGCGCCACCCGGCCGGCGAGCGACTCCTGCACCCCGCGCAAGACGGGCAACTGCTGGGAACCCGTAAGAAAGTACTGACCTGGCTCGCCGCGGCGCTGATCGACGGCCCGCTTGAGCGCCGGCAGCAACTCGGGAGCGTACTGAATTTCGTCGAGGATCAGCGGTGTTCCGCGCATCCGCAGAAACAGCTCCGGGTCTTGGCGGGCATTGGCGACGTCGACGACCGGGTCGAAGACGACGGCAGGCGCGATCTGGCCGAAGGCGCGGTCCAGGAGGGTCGACTTGCCGACTTGCCGCGCACCCAGGACCGCAACCACGGGGAAATTCGCAGCCAAACGCTGCAAGCGGGGCTCGATGTCGCGGCGCAGGGACCTCATACCTTGCAATTTAGGACCGCAAGTCCGGATTTGCAAGGTTGACCGCGAACTGGTCGACAAGCTGGCTAATCTGAACCGATTTTTGCAGGCGGCCCAGGCCCGCGCCCCCGCCTACCGATAATCCCCAATCAGCTGAAACGCCGCCCAGTACTCGGGGTTGCGGAAGATCGCCTTGCCATCGCGCACCAGCCGCAGCACATGCAACTGCGCATCGCGCAAAGCATCCAGCGTATCGATCGCCTGCCCGCTGGCGCCCTTGCCCGCCTTCAGCCCGCGGTAGAACTGCGCCATCAGCTCGCTGGTCGCCTCGTCGTCCACTTCCCACCGCGACGCCACCAGCGCCGGCGCGCCCGCCATCGAGAACGCGGCCGCCACCGAAATCAGCTCTTCGCCCGTGGACTTGCCCAGCTGCAGCGCGGTGTCGCAGGCCGACAGCACCACTAGGTCGGTCTTGCCGTACAGCCCCTCCATGCCCGAAATCTCGAACACGGTCAGCGGCTCGCCGGCCATCTTCAGGTGGCTCGCGGTCGCATCGGCCGCCAGCACGCCGTGGGTGGCAAAGTGGATGACGGCGAACTTGTCGGCTTGCTCGAAGAAGCGCTCTTTGGTGGCGTCGCGCTCGTAGTAGACCTTGGCATCAGGGAAGGTCTCGCGCTGGACCCGCTCGATCTCGCTGCGGGCACCGGGCAAGGTCCCGTCGGGATTGGCAAACGCCAGCAGGGTCTTGCTGGAATGGCGCTCGCCGTCGGCCAGCCGGAAGCGCGTCGCCGCCGACAGGTAGCCCATCCGGTACTGCTCCAGCACGTAGCGCACCTGCTCGCCTTCGCCCGGAATTTCCAGCGCGTGCACCGGCAGGTAGTACAGCGGCCCGTAGGGCACGATCATCGCGGTCTTGGCCAGCTTCAGCTCGCTCTCGATGGGCCCGACCAGCCAGCGGTACAGCTTCTGCGACAGGTTGTGGCTGGCGTTCGCGTCGGCGGCGGGCACCGGTTCCACTCCAAAAACCTCTGCGCGCTTGCCGCGTTGTTGTCCCTGCGGGTTGCGGGCGTGGATGCTGGCTCGCCACGCGAATACCGCCTGCTCCACCTCTTGCGCGCCCACTTCCACGCGGAACGCCCGCGGCCGGCTAGCGTCCTTGGCCAGAACGAAGATGTAGAGCGCATCGTCGCCGACGAAGTACTCGATCACGATCGCGCCTTCGGGCAGCGACCGCTGCAGCTCGCGCATATCCTCGGCCTTGATCGACAACGCCTGGTACATCCGCGGATTTTTGGCGTTGAGCTGCAGCATCAGCTGCCGCAGCTCGCGGTCGTTGCTGGCCGCCACCTTGCCCAGGGCCTCTACGCGCGCCTGGCTGCGCTGCTCGGCCGGCTTGGCCAGCTCTTCGTGCAGGGCCTTTTGCGCCGCCTGCGCCTGCTGTTCCGCGGTCTTCAGCTGGTCCAGGGTCTTTTGTGTGCCCGCGCTTTTCGACTTGAGCTTGCTGCTGTCGAACACCTTGCGCAGGGTGGCGTCGCGGCTCAACTCCAGCCATTCCAAGGCTTTTTCCACTCGCCCTGTGCGCATGCAGAAGTCGACCGCATCTTCGAAGGCGCTGCGGTTGCGCCCGTAGCCCATGGCGCCGCTGCGCTCGGTGTCGTCGCTGCCCGCTCGCGACAAGGCCTGCACCAGGTCGCCGATCGCTCGCTCGAATTCGCCAAAGGCCACATCGGGTTGCTTGTTGGCATCCAGCGCCTTGGCCAGCGCGTGGTGGGCCTGCCAGCGCTCGTCCAGGTTGTCCGACTTGTCGGCCGCCAGAGTTGCCTCCGAGGCCAGCACCACCGCGACTTGCGGCCGGTTCAGGCGGACTTGCACGATGGCCAGCTCGCCCAGCACCCGCGTCACCAGCGCCGCCACCTGGGTCGCCCGCGCCAGCGTCAGGGCCTTGTCCAAGTCGGTGCGCGCCTTTTCCAGCTGGCCCAGCTCGCGGTGCGCCTCGCCCAGCCCCTGCAGCGAGCGCGCCTGGTTGTACTGGTCCTGCAGATCCGCATACAGCTCCACGGCTTGCGCCAGCAGCGGCTCGGCCTTCTTGGCGTCGTGGGCGGCATCCAGCCACGCCCGACCTTCGAACAGCCGCGCCTGCGCCCGCACCCAGTTGTCGCCGATCCGCGTACCCAGGGCATAGACCTCGCCAAAACGGGTAGTGGCGGTGGCCGCATCGCCCTGGCGCATTGCCGCCGCGCCCAGCAGCATCAGGCCCATGCGCTCGTTGTTGAAGTCCTTGGCCTTGCGCGCGTCCGCCAGCAGCCCCTCGGCAATCCGTTTGACTTCCGGCAGGTTGCCGGCCACCAGGTGCACGTCCGCCAGAGTTCCGCGGCCGTTGCGCACGATGCTCAGATAGCCGCTGCGCTCGGCGAACTTCAGGCCGGTCTCGACCAGCTCTTGCGCCCGCTTCAGCGCGCCGTCGGTCATCGCCTGATCCCCCAGGTCGATCAGCATGTTGGCCTGGCAGTACACCTGGTCGCGCTCGGCGCAGTGGGCGCGCACCCGCTCCAGGGCCTCGCGCCGCGCCGCCAGGTTGCCCAAGAACGACTCGATGTCCGCTTGCTTCAGCTCCATCGGCACGTACAGGCTGGTGTCCTGGGTCCGCCGCGCCGCCGGCAGGTGCGTCTGCAGCAGCTCCAGGGCCTCTTTGTGGCGGCTCTGGCCCACCAAGGCGTAGGCCTGCAGCCGCAGCACCGCGAACACCCGCTCGGAGCCGATCTGCTCGAACACCGCCCGCGCCTTGGCCAAAAGCCCCGCGGCCGTTTGGGGGTCCGAGCGCTGGAAGGCCTCGTCGGCCAGCGTCACCAGCGCCTCGGCCTCGTTGCCGCGCCGCGCCAGCTCGACCAGATCCGCTTGTGGCGTCCCCGGTTTGGCCTCGCCCACCGTCGCCAGGGCCCGGTGGAACTCGCCGCGCTGCGCCATCGCCCTGGCCGCGCGCAACCTGGCCGCCGCCTGGTCGGGGTGGGCCTTCAGCTCGGCGCGGGCCAGCACCGACTCGCGGCGCTTGTTGGCAAATTCGTCCGTCCCGCCAAGCTCTTGCACGGTCTTGACCAGCAACTCCACCGGCATCTCGCGCGATGTGGACGCCGCCACCGCCTCGCGCGCCGCCGCCCACGAAGGCGAGTCCTTGCCGATCTTCTCCAGCTCGGCGGCAATCGCGGTGGGCAAGTCCAGGTCGACCAGCGCGCGCACCAGCCGCAACCGCGCCCGCTCGGCGTACTTGCCGGCCGCCAAGTCGCGCCCCGCATCGCGCGCCTCCAGCACCGCGCAGCGCTGATTCTGAATTTCACTTTCGTCGGGCAGCAGTTTCCACGCCGCCTCGGCCTGCTCCACCGCTTCGTCCCAGCGCTGCTGCGCCACCAGCGCCCGCGCCAGCGTCATCCGCGGCCACGCGTAGCCCGCGTCGCGCATCGCCAGCCGGCACTCGCTCTCGACCAGCGGCCAGTCGCCCTGCAACAGCGCCACCCGACCCAGGATCTGGTGGCCGTAGTCGCGGCTGGGGTCCAGGGCCAGGGCCTTGCCCACCGCCGCCTTGGCCGCTTCCAGCTCGCCGCCGCGCAGCTCCAGCCACGCCAGCGCCAGCCACGCCTCGGCGTTCTTGGGATCCAGCTTGAGCTGGCGCAGCCGCAGCTCGCGGGCAAAGCGCTCGTCAAAGGCGTTGTAGGCCGCCTCGGCAAACCGCGTCAGCAACTTGCCGAAGCGCTGCGGATCGCCCAGGTCGCGGCACAGCCCAGCCACCCGCTCGATGCGCTTGCGCGCCGCGCTGACCGCGTGCTTGGCAATGTCGTCGTCTACCCACGTGGCCAGCTTGTCCAACTCGCGCAGTTGCCCAATCCGGACCTGACCTTGCCAAGCGGCGCGGATTTCCTCTGGGTTGCGGGCGCGGTCCTGGGCCAGTTGGTACTTCTCCAGCGCGTCGCTCCAGACCTTCTCGTCTTCGTGGACCTTGGCCAGGGCCATGCTCGCGACATACGAATTGGGGTCGGTCTTCAGCCGCGCCATCTCCTCGCAGTAGCGCAGCCAGACCGTCGAGGCGCCCGCCCCGGCGCGCTTGTGCAGGTCGCGGAAGATCGCCGCCGCCGCGGCGTAGTTCTCTTGGCGGGCCAGGATCATCGCCCGGTAGCGCAGCACTTCGTCGGGCTTGTAGTGGCGCTGGTCCAGGGCGTCGAGCTGCGCACTGCAGGCCGCCATGGCCTCGCGGCGGAACAAGGTCACCACCAGATTCCAGCGCGTCGCCGTGTCGTCGGGATCGCGGTGCAGTGCCGCCTGCCACAGACGGATATCCTGCAAGTCCTTGATCTTCGACTTGACCTTGGCATCCCCCGGCGTCAGAGCCAGCGCCGCCCGCCACTCGCGCTCAGCCCCGGCGAAGTCGCCCTGCGCCGACAGCTTGTTGCCCGCGCGGATGTGCACCAGCGCCTTGCGCTCGGCCAGGCTGTCGGCACCGGTGGGGGTGCGGTTGATGATCCACGTGGCATAGACCTCGACCAGCTTCCAGCGGTGGGCGATGTACTTGCCCGGAAACACGCGGGCAAACAGCAAGAACTCCACCATGTCGTCTGGGCTGGTCTGGGCAAAGGCGTCGCCCAGGCCCTTGCCGTGGAAGCGCCCGCCCTCGACGCGGTCGCGGAAGACCTCTTTGGCCAGCCCGGCCTTGGCTCGCACTTCGGCCACCATCCGCGCCAGGATCGCTTCGCGGCCGGCGGGCGTGGCGTTCTGCATGACGTCGCTCAGGTCGTAAATCAGCTGGTCGCGGTCCAATTCGCGAAAGCCGATGTCCAGCGCCGCCAGCTCGAACACCGGGTCGTCCTCCATGCCGGCGGGTACGTCGATGACGTGCTCGATGTAGTCGCCCACCACCACCGCGGTCGCCTGCGCCGAAAGCTGCAGCACCGCGTCGCGCTCGCGCAGCTCGACCACCCGCGCCCGCGCCAAGCGCACGTCGCCATCCAGCTCGGTATTGGCGTTGTCGTTCGGCCGCTTGCGCACGCCGAATACCGGCATGTCCCGGGCGTCGGCCTTCAGCCCGTGCAGCCTGCCGTGGCTGATCACCACCTTGTCCAGGGCAAGCACTTGGGTGACGTGGCCGCCGCCGACGAAACGCGTCTTGACCTGCATGCCGGCGGGAGGCACCGGCACCGTCGCGTTGGTCTGGGCGGCGCCACACGCTCCGAACAGCCAGGCCGCCAGCGCCGCGAGCAGCAGCC
>JACRCU010000314.1 GCA_016218865.1 Deltaproteobacteria bacterium
GCCGAGCGTCAGGAAGTGGCCGACGGACCCAAGGGCGTGTCGCGCGCCGTGAAGTCGGGCGGCGACGTGCTGGCCGCGGCTCCGCAACCCGTGATGGCGCCAGAAGATGCCGGCGGCCCCAGCGGCGGCGGCGAAGTGGGCGGCGAGATCAAGACCCCGTGGCGCAAGAACCGCCGCTACACCGGCAAGCGCATCAACTTGACCATCAAGGATGCCGACATCCAGCACGTGCTGACCTTCTTGGCCAAAGAAGGCAAGCTGAACATCATCGCCGGGCCGGAAGTGCAAGGTAAGGTGACCTTCCACCTGGAGAACATTCCCTGGGATCTGGCGCTGGACGTGATCCTGCGCGCCCGCGGCTTCGACTACGTGCGCCAAGCCGGCGTGATCCGGGTCGCCACCATCGACTCGCTGAAGAAGGAGTTCGACGCCGAAGTCGAGCGCCGCCAGAAGCTGGAAGAGGTCAAGCAGCTGGTCGTCCGCATCATCCCGGTGAACTACGCCCAGGCCGAGCAACTGGTGCCGCAGGCCAACGCCATCAAGAGCAAGAAGGGCTCGGTGACAATGGACGCCCGCACCAACTCGCTGGTGGTAACCGACACCGAAGACCACGTGGCGGCGGTGGAGGAGCTGGTGCGCAAGCTCGACGGCCAGACCCCGCAAGTGCTCATCGAAGCGCGCGTGGTCGAGGCCAGTTCGGCCTTCAGCAAGGAAGTGGGCATCCAGTGGGGCGGCAACTACGCCATGAGTTCGGTCTACGGCAACGAGACCGGCCTGCCCTTCCCCAGCGTGGTCGGCGTGGGCGGTGGCGCCGACAGCAACGCACCGAACAAGGACGGCGTCGCTACGGCGATTCCAAACTACGCCGTCAACTTGCCGGCCGCCGTGGGTACCGGCGCCGGTGGCGCGATTGGCCTGACCCTGGGGTCGCTGGGCGGCGTGGGCAACTTGAACTTGCGCCTCAGCGCGGCGGAACAAGAAGGTGTGGTCAAGATCGTCTCGAGTCCCAAGGTGCTGACGCTGGACAACTATCAGGCCACCATCAAGCAAGGTATCTCGATTCCGATCTCGGTCGTGTCGGCCCAGGGCGTGCAGACGCGCTTCTTCAGCGCCGACCTGAAGCTCTCGGCCACGCCGCACATCACCCAGGACGGCAACGTCAAGCTGGCCGTGAACGTGACCAAGAACGAGCCCGACTTCAGCAACCGTGCGGCGGACGGCAACCCGACCATCACGCAACGTGAAGCCAACACAGAGCTTTTGCTGGGCGACGGCGAGACCACGGTGATCGGCGGCATCTACACCCGCAACACCTCGCTCTCGACCAAGAAGGTGCCGTTCTTTGGCGACATTCCGCTGATCGGCGCGATGTTCCGCACCCGCCGCGAGGAAGACAAGCGTACCGAGCTCCTCATCTTCATCACCCCGCGCATCGTCAACCGCTCGTCGTCGTTGACGGTGGGCAAGTAGACGGGCAGGCAAGGCAGCAACGTGAGGCAAAGCGTCGTGATCATAGGCATGCCTGCAGCTGGCAAGACCGCGGTAGCGGCCCGTGTGGCCGAGCGGCTGGCCATGCCGTGCCTGGATCTGGACGCCCTGCTGCAGCGCGAAAGTGGCCGCACCGCCGCCGAAAGGCTGCGCCGCGAAGGGGAGACGGTGTTCCGCATCCACGAGGCCGCGCTGTTGGAGCAGGTGCTCGCGGGTCCGCCGGCGGTGATCGCGGCGGGCGGCGGCGCACCGTGCTTCCACAATGGCATCGAGCGCATGCGCGACAAGGCCCAGGTGGTGTGGCTCGACGCGCCGGTCGACGTGCTGAGCGAGCGAGCGCTGCACGACGACACCGATCGGCCGCTGCTGGGCGACACGCGCCAGAGTGCGCGGACTTCGCTGGTCGAGCTGGAGCTGCGGCGCCGGCCGATCTACGCCAAGGCCCACGCCCATGTGGACGCCGCCCAGCCGCTGAGCGCGGTGGTGACGGCGGTGCTGGGGGCGCTGGAGCCGGCCGAGGCGGTGCTGGACGACGCCATCGCCGCGCAGACCCACCCGGTGTGGCTCCACGGCGGCGCGCCGGCGCAGGCTGCGGAAGCGGTGGTGGCACTGGCGGCCGGCGGCAAGGTAGCGCTGGTGGTCGATCGCGGCGTGACCAAGTGGGCCCAGCCGCTGGTCGAGATGCTGCAGGCGCGCGGCGTCGCGACCGCCGTCATCGAAGTGTCCGGCGGCGAAAAGTCCAAGGATCTGCGCACCGCCAGCCGCATCTGGTCGGCGCTGGCCGCGGCCGGCGTGGGCCGCAGCGACCTGCTGGTGGCCATCGGCGGCGGTGCAACCACCGACGTGGCCGGCTTTTGTGCCGCGACCTGGCAGCGCGGCATGCGCACGGCGCTCGTCCCCACCACCGTGTTGGCGATGGCCGATGCCTCGGTGGGGGCCAAGACCGCCATCGACACGCCCGAGGGCAAGAACCTGGTTGGCGCCTTCCACAGCCCCGAGTGGGTGTGGCTGCCGCTGCAGGCGCTGCAGACCCTGCCGGCGCGGCAGTTCCGCGCGGGTCTGGCCGAGATCGCCAAGATCTTCCTGACTTTTGATGCCCCAGCCTGGCAAGCGCTGCTGGCCGACGCTCCGGCGCTGCGGCGGCGTTCGCTGGCGGCGCTGACGCCCCACTTGCGGACGGCAATTCGCCACAAAGCCGCGGTGGTGGCTGCAGATCCCGAGGAGCGGCAAGGCCCCGGCCACGCTTCGGCGCGCGCGCTGCTGAACCTGGGCCATACCCTGGGCCACGCCATCGAGGCCGAGAGCAAGTTCGCAGTGTTGCACGGCGAAGCAGTGGCCTTGGGCCTGGTCGCCGAGGCGGAGTGCGCCGAGAGCCTGGGCATAGCGGCCGGCGGCACGGCACAGACCGTGCGGCTTGGTCTGGAAGCACTTGGTTTGGATACACAATGGGAACGATGGGCGACCGCCAGCACCCTGGCGCGGACGGCCACCGACAAGAAGCGCCGCGGGCAGCAGCTGTGGTTGCCACTGCTCCGCGGCGTCGGGCATGCTGAATTGCAGGCGGTCGACGCCAGCGTCTGGCAGACCCGCTTGGCCGAACTGGGCGCCACGGCGCCGACCAATGCGCGAACTACCTTGCCGGCCGCGTCGTCGCCGCTGCCGGGCGGGTTCGTGCAGCAGCGAGGAGGCAAGAATGCAGATTAATCTCGACGGATTGCTTGATGGAGCGACCCGCCAGCGCCAGGTGCGCCGCGTCTGCATGGGTCTGGCGGGGCTGGGTCTGGCGGGCCTGGCCGCGGGCTGCGAGCCGGCCTACAACAACACTGCGCTGGCCGTAGAAGGCAATGTGGTACCGCAAGTCACGCTCGTCGGCGGCATTTTGCAGTGCACCTACTCGGGCGGCCAGAACTTCTACCTGGACGGTGTGATGGACGTGGCGCTGACGACCGAGTTCCGGTTCGTCGGCTCGGTCAAGAACAACCTGCCGTCGCTGCAGCTGATCAACGGCTCGGGCCCCAGCTCGCTGCGCCTGGACCCCAACGCGGTCAACATCAACAACGTGCATGTCGAGATGGTGCGCTCGCCTTCGACCAAGGCCAACTCGCCGTTCTCGCTGTCGAACAGCACGATCAAGGTCAACAAGTCCATCACCGGCCAGAATCTGGCGCAGTGGGACGTACCGATCACCGGCTTCATCGCGCCCAACAGCAAGGGGCTGGTCGGCATGAACCTGGTGCCGGACTTCGCCGCGCCGGGCAAGCCGGTGGGCGCCGAGTGGCAGCAGCGCTTCTTCAATTTCACCGACCGTGCCCGCACCGTCGAGCGGGTGGTGCTGAAGTTCCAGCTGCAGGGCAAGACCGCCGGCGGCAACGACGTGGTGTCGGGCA
>JACRCU010000031.1 GCA_016218865.1 Deltaproteobacteria bacterium
GGCGACCTGTCCAAGAGCCCGTGGGTGCCCGGCGACCCGAGCGGTCCGGTCAATTGGCAAGTGATTCCGCACAAGTACTTGGGCGGCAAGTTCGAACTGTACTTCGGCAACCCAGCCGCCAGCCCGCTCAACTACGCCAACAGCAACAAGGCGGTCAGCGGCGTGCTCGACTTGGGTCAGTCGGTGGCGCTGTCGAGCGACCTGAACAAGGGTGCCTACCTGACCTTCAAGATGTTGCTCGACGTCGAAAAGACCTTGCCCGAGCACTTCCAGGTGCGCGTCTCTGTGCCCGGCACGTCCATCAAGAACGAAGTCATCTGGGATCACACCAATCCCAAGAACTTCAACCCGGCCGTCGAGATGAAGGTGGTCGTGGAAAAGAAACTCGACCTCTCGGCCTACAAGGGCAAGGGGCCGATCAGTGTCAACTTCTACTTCGACTCGGGCGACGGTCTGAAGAACGATCAGTACCAGGGCATCTTCTTGGACGAGATCGCCATTCAGGAACCCTGCCTGTAGGGGCGCCGACAAGATCAAGTCGATTTTGTTGTCGCCCTGTACCGCTCCTGGGTGGGTCGCACGTGCGCGCCCCTGAACGGGTCGGACGCACAGCTCCCACGGCTCAGGGGACCCACAGACGGTCCTCGGGCCCTCACCGCGGAGGAAGTGTATGCCCTCGCTGTCGGACCGCAGCTCCAACGCCATGGCCTACGGCCGCATGGTGGCGGTGGCGGTAGCGCTCTTGTTGCTGCTGGCCCTAATCGGCGGCATCGTGTGGTGGTACCAGCGCCAGATCGAAGGCGACCGCGTCCTCAAGACGCGCTTCGACGACCCGCAGGGCCAGGCCGGGCTGTCGACGTCGCGGGTGGCGGCCCTGGGTGACCGCGCCGTGCCGACGCTGCTGGACGACCTGAAGGCTCCGGAGGGTGAGCGACGCTACAAAGCCATGGAATTGCTCGGGGCGATCGACGATCCGCGGGTGGTTCCGGCGCTGGCACCGCTGCTGACCGACAAGGACGTGAGTGTGCGCTTGGCCGGTATGGCGGCGCTGGCGCGCACCGGCAAGCACGAAGCGGCCGAGAAGCTGTGGCCCCTGCTGCAAGGCAGCGAAGATCTGGAGCGGCAGCGGGTCATCGTGGCGCTGGGCCTGGTCTGTACCGCCGAGGATTTCGACAAGCTCGAAGCGGCGGCCAAGGCGGCGCACGGCTTCGACCGCACGCTGCTCGCCTGGGCACTGGGCCACGCGCAGCGCCGCGAGGCCTCGCTGAAGGCCGGCCACAAGGGCTATGTGCCGCCTGCACCCGAGCCGATCGACGAGGCCGATGCTGCGCGCATTCAAACGCAAACCGCCGAAACACTGGCGCAAATTGACGCGGGGACCGACTTGCGCGCCGCGGGCCTGAAGTTGGCGGAGCTGACCGACGTCAACACCGCCACCTGGGACATCGGCCACCAGATCGCGCTGCAGGTGCTGGCGGTGTCGGGCCCCGGGCAGTTCCGCAAGGCGCACGCCGCCGAGCCGCCGCCGGTTCAGGGCGGGCTGCAGCTGCGCGGCACCGACCGGGTCCGGCCAACTGCTCCATAGTCAAATCGGCATTTGTACTAGAAGTTCTTGGGTTGCGTGCCACAGGTCGGCGTCTGCGGCCGGGTGCCTCGACCTGCATTTCCGCAGCGGCTCGCAGGCGCGAACGGTGTGCCCAGTGATGCCGATAATAGCATTTAATTGCGTATAGTTAATCGGTCTCTGCTGGCTATCCGTGAAGAAACATGAGAGCCGGTCCTGTGCGCTGTTTCGCCGAGCCTCTTGGCGCTACACTGGCCGCGAGGATCTGCTCGGCTCGAGCAGTCCGTTTGGGGGTAGCTGTGGCGCGCGTGCTCATCATCGACGACGACGTCCGACTTGGGGCTTTGTTGGAAAAGCTGTTGAAGCCGGACGGTTTTCAAGTCTCGATCGTCACCGACGGTCTGCAGGGCGCCAAGCGTGCGACCACCGAAGTGTTCGACTTGGTGGTGCTGGACGTCATGCTCCCTGGCATCGATGGCTACGAAGTGCTGCGGCGCATTCGCGCGGTCTCGAAGGTGCCGGTGCTGATGCTGACCGCCAAGGGCACCGAGAACGACCGCATCGTCGGTTTGGAGCTCGGCGCCGACGACTACCTGCCCAAGCCGTTCAACCCGCGCGAGCTGTTGGCGCGCATCAAGGCGATCCTGCGCCGGTCCGAGGCCACCGTGCCTGCGGCGCCGCAAGAGACGCTGACGGTGGGCGATTTGACCCTGGACGTGGCGCGCCGCGAGGTGGCGGTCGCCGGTCGCCTGGTGCAGCTGACCACCACCGAATTCGATATGCTGCGCTGCTTCATGCGCTACCCGGGCCAGACCCTGTCGCGCGACGCCCTGATGGACATGCTCCGCGGCGTCGGCTACGCCGCCTACGACCGCTCGATCGACGTCCACGTCAAGAACCTGCGCGCCAAGATCGAAGACGACACCCGTACACCGCGCTACATCAAGACCATCTGGGGCACTGGCTACATGCTGGCGGCCGAGTCGGTGGTCGGCGCCGAGGCAGTGCGGGCACGATAGCCACGCGGACCGCATCATGCCGGATCGAATTTCGCCGAGTGCCACGGGGCAGCCGGCCATGCCCACAAGCTCTCCGAGTCGCACCATGCGGCGGCCGGCGGTGCCGGGCCATTCGGCGCGCTCGGGCCTGACCAGCGGGGAGTGGGCGCTGACTGGCTTCAGCTTTGGTGCGCTGGTGGCCATTGCCGTGGCCGTGGTGGTGCTGGTGCGCGGGCCGATGTTGCCGGCGGTGACGCCCGTGGTGGCGGCGCTGGTGGTGGCGGCCCTCCTGGTGGCCGTAGCGCTGGCGATGGCCCTGACCCTGCAGCTGAACAGCCGGGCGCGGGCCAAGCAACTGCGCGATGTGGCGAACGAACTGGGCGTCGGCGACCTGTCGGTGCGCGCGCCCACGGAACCGCTCGACGACTACGGCCAAACCGGGCTGGCCCTGAACGTCATGGCCGACCGCTTGGGGCGTCTGCTGCAGGCGCAGCGCGACCTGTTGGCCGGCGTGTCGCACGAACTGCGCTCGCCCCTGGCGCGCATCGAGGTGGCGGTGGAGCTGGTGCGGAGCGAGCTCGCGGCGGCCGATCTCAGCGAAGTGCAGCGCGGCGAGACCACGCAACTGCTGGAGTCAATTGGCGAAGAAGTACAGCTCCTTGAACAGCACATTGCCCGCCTGCTCGAGGCCCAGCGCGTCAGCGCCGAGGGCAGCCTGCCGCGGCGGACCGAGGTCGGCCTGGACGAGCTCATCGAGCAAGTGCTGCGCCGCGAAGCGCGCCGGCTGGAGCACCTGGGTTGGCAGGTCGAGACACACCTGGGGTTGGGCGCGGCGCGCATCACCGGCGACAGCAACGCGCTGGACCGGGTCCTGTCGACGCTGGTCGAAAACGCCGTGCAGCACGCTGGCGAAGGGGTGGACGTCGACGGTCGGGTGGCGGAGCGGCGCCTGCGCATCGAGTCCGAGCGCGAGCCCTCGGGCCGGGCGGTGGTGCGCATCCTAGACCGCGGCCTGGGCCTGACGCCCGAGCAGTGCGGCCGGGTGTTCGAGGCCTTCTTCCGCACCGACCGCTCGCGCTCGCAAGGCACCGGCGGCACCGGGCTGGGCCTGTACTTGGTGCGACGCATCGCCGAGGCCCACGGCGGCTCGGCCAAGGCGTTGCCGCGGCCCGGCGGCGGGCTGATCATCGAGCTGCGGCTGCCGCTCGCCAGCGGAGCGCGCGAAACCAAAGAGACCATTAGAATGTCGCTGGACGGCAGCACCGACCGCATGCGCTCGGCCCAAGCCAAGGCCGGCGAGACCAAGCACGGCGAGACCAAGGCCGGCGACACCAAGGCTGCGGAAGGCAAGGCGAGCGAACCGTAGCGCAGCTGACCGACTGCGGTCCTACCAGCGCCACTCGGCGCCAGCGGCCAAGCGGACCTCGTTTTCGGCATACAGCGGGCTCTGACCGATCGGCCAGGTTCCGTGCACGCGCCAGCGCCGGCCAGCCGCGAGGGCGGCGTACCAAGGCCCGTCGACCCGCAGGCGCGCCGACACGTAGGCGCTCCAATCGATCGGATCCTGCCCAAGGTCCAAGTTGCCGCTGCCCTGTTCGCCGCGCAGCCAGCGCTTGACCGCCCACGCCCGCAGCGACCAACTGCCCAGCGGCTCCGAGCTGTACCACAGGTAGGTGTCGAGCTTCTGGCCCTGCTGGTGATCCAGGGCGACCAGCACCCGCCCCAGGCCGCGGTGGACCCACTCGGCGCTCGCGCGACTGCCCCAGCCCGCCGGGAGGGCGGCCTGGCTGCGCAGCGGCCACTGCAGCTCGTACAGAGGCCCGATCGCTGCCGGCAAGTAGCCGCGCCCCGCATAGCGACCCTCCAACGTGGCCGCCAAGCTGTCGCTGCGACCGCGCACCACCGCCCGCATCCCCAGGTGCGCGCCGACGCCGCGGTCCACCTGCCACACCGCATCCAGCCAGGTCAGCAGCTGGCCGCTGTTGCCGGCCACGATCTCGTAGCCAAGGTCCGCCACCAAGCTGGGGGCGAACGGCGCGGACAAGCTGCCCTGAAAATCGCTCGTCAGTGCGCGGACGTGCGTGCCATCCGCCTGCCACACCTGCTCGCGGCGCTCGGCTGCGACGCCCAAGCCGAACTCCAGGCGCCGCAGCCCACCGCGAAACGGCCGCCCGTGCGCGCGCAGAGCCAGCAGGTCCATGCGCAGCAGGTCGCCCACCAGCGCCGAGACACCGCCGGACTTGTTGTCGAACACCGCATAGGCCCCCGTGTGCCACACGTCGAGCAGTTGGTTGTTGTAGTAGCGCCACACCAGCGATCCGTGGCCCAGGGTCAGGCCGGTCAGATCGCCCACGTGGATCTGGCCCTTGGTCTCGGGGCTGCCCAGGTCGAAGTGGCGCAGAATGCGCAGCCAGTCGCCCGGCTTGTCCCAGTCCTGGCAGCGCAGGCCCGGCGTAGCGCATTGGTCGGTGGGTTTGCCGTCGAGCATGCGCACGCGGATCGGCGCGCCCAGACCGACAGCAAAATTGCGCTCGCCGTACTCGGCAAACGGCAGAGCCTCGGCAAAAGTGTCGCCAGAGCGCCAAGCGCCGCCCACTTCGACGCCCGCGCGAAAGCGCTCGCCCTCGGCCCATGCCGGAACGGCGAGCAGCGCCAGGCCCGCGCAGGCGGCCAGCAGGCGCATCACGAGGCCTTGGCCCGCGGATGGGCCTTGTCGTACACCCGCATCAGGTGCGCCGTAGAGGCGTGGGTGTAGCGCTGGGTCGTCGATAGGCGGGCGTGGCCCAGCAATTCTTGGACTTCGCGGATGTCGCCGCCCGCGTCGAGCAGGTGGGTCGCGAACGAGTGGCGCAGGGCGTGGGGGTTGATGGTGGCATGAAAACCAGCCTGCAGACAGCGCTTTTCCAGCATCCGCGCCACCGAGCGGGTACTGAGCCGGGTGCCCCGCCAATTGAGGAACAGGGCCGTCTCGGCGTCGCGGCGCTCGGCACCCGCTTGGCGGCTCCGCTCCAGCAGCGCCAACCGCGCCGGCAGGTAGGCGCGCAGGGCCTCTTGGGCTTTGCTGCCATAGGGGACGATGCGGGTCTTCTTGCCCTTGCCGCGCACCCGCACCAGCCGCTCGGCGTCGCGCACGTGGAGCACGTCCAGGCCCACCAGCTCGCTGACGCGGAGGCCGGCGCCGTACATCAGCTCGATCAGCGCCACGTCGCGCAGCTGCAGCAGCGGGTCGCCGTCGTCGCCCTCCAGCGGCCGGGTCAGCAGCGCGATGATCTCGTCGACACTCAGCATCCGGGGCAGAGTTTTGGCCTGGCGCGGGCCGCGCACGCCCTCGATAGGGCTGGAGCTGACCCGGTCCATGCGCTGCAAGAACTTGTAAAAGCTGCGGATCGTCGACATGCGCCGCGCCACCGAGCTGGGCGCCAGGTGGTCGTGCAGCGAGGCCAGGTACTCGTGGACCGCGTCGCGCTCGGCGTTCTCGACGGTGCGGCCCACGGTCTCTAGCCACTCGGCATAGTGGGCCAAGTCGACGGCATAGGCCCGCACCGAGTGCTCGGACAGGCTGCGCTCGACCTTGAGGTGGTGCAAAAACGCGTCGACGGGCTCGCGAAGCGGTGCGGCGGCGGTCGGCACGGGAGGAATGACGGGGATCTGGGCGGCGACTTCCATGCCGCAAGGATGCCGCGGCGCGGGGTTTTGTCGACTTTTTGGCCCGGCCTAGGGCCCCGCGAAGAACAAGTCGATCGAGGTGGAATCGGAGCGGGGCGACGGACCCGTCAGGGGACGCGCACCCACCGTTACTTTTGGGTGCGACCCACCCAGCAGCAGTACAGGGCCGCAACAAAATCGACTTGATTTTGTTGTGGCCCTTACTGCTGGTGGTGCAGCGACTCTTGCAGGTACGGGTCCTTGACCGGCACCAGCGACACCTTG
Organism: Deltaproteobacteria bacterium; assembly: GCA_016218865.1. Classification (GTDB taxonomy): domain Bacteria; phylum Myxococcota_A; class UBA9042; order UBA9042; family UBA9042; genus SXRM01. Next base: position 6,493 of record JACRCU010000031.1, read on the forward strand.
GCCATCATCGCCGGCACGACCAGCAGGAACACGCCGCCCAGCAGCGCCATCGCGCCGAACTCCATCGGGCCAAAGAAGGGGCCGTGCAGGTGTTCGAGCTTGTGGTGCTCGGCGGTGAAGTGCGACGTGCCCGGCATCACCTGCAGGTACAGGTCGAGCCAGAAGCCCAGCAGCACCACGATCGCCACCGGCACCAGCACCGCCGGGTTGCGCTTGTTGGGGCGCGGCAGCAGGGTGAAGAACGGGATCACCCAGTTCAGAATGACGTTCAGGGCGAACAGCGCAATCCAGCCCGGCTCTTGGCGCAGCAGGAAGTAGCCCGTCTCCTCGGGGATGTTGGCGTACCAGATGAGCAGGAACTGGCTGACCCAGATGTAGGCCCAAAAGGTCGAGAAGGCGAACATCATCTTGCCCCAGTCGTGGATGTGGCTGGGGTTGACTTGCTTCAGGTGGCCGTTCTTGCTCAGGTAGATCAGGAACAGCGTGCCCGCCGCTGCCGCCGCCTTGTGGGCGCCCGAGAACTGGTACACGCCGAACATGGTCGAGAACCAGTGCGGCTCGATCGACATCAGCCAGATCAGCGAGCCGATGGTGATCGACAGGCCAAAGAAGATCAGGAACAACACCGAGGTCAGGATGTTCTTGCCGGTGTGCTTGACGTCGCCATCGCTGTCCTGGGCGACCGAGTTCTTGCGCAGCAAGGTGGTCAGCAGCGACCAGCCGCCGATGATGACGGCCACCGAGCCCAGGTACCAGGTGGGGTTGAGCATCGCCGACTTGTGCCGCAGGAGGTGGTCCTCGGCGACGATGTCGGGGTGCGACCATTCGTACAGGTCGTGCATGCCCAGGCCGCCCACCACCAGCATGGTCAACAGCGCGACCGGCAGGTAGGTGGTCATGGCTTCGGGCACGCGGCGGGTGACCACGCCCCAGCCGGCCTTGGTCACGTGCATGATGGCCACGATGAAGCCCGCGCCCACCGCCAGCAGCGCAAAGAACATCGACGCAATCAGCAGGTTCGACCACAGTCGCCAGGTCGGGTGCTCGCCGGCCGTGGCAAACCCCGCGCCGAGCAGGACGGCGCCGGCGACGATCAAGCCCAGCGCGCCCTTCTTCAGACCACCCGGCACGGCAAACGCCACCGGACCGTGGACCTCGGCGTGCTCGTGATCGTGGCCGTGGCCGTCGTGGTGTTCGAGTTCGGCGGCGTGTTCGTGGGTGTTGCTCACGTTGGACCTCTTGGCACTCTAGGCGGGTCAGGGCTTGTCTGGTCAGAGCCCAGGACAATGCTCAAATCAAATCACGATGGGCAGGCGGCCGCGAACGACGCGCCCGCTGGTCTCACTTGGCCGCAGGAGTCGCCGCGGCGGCCGGCGCGGTGGCCGTGGCTGCGGCTGCCGGGTCCACCGGAGCCGCGCCGTTCTGCTGCTGCAGGGCCCGCAGGTGCAAGATGATCTTCCAGCGGTCGAGCTGGTTGATCTGGCTGGCATAGCTGGGCATGTTGTTGCGGCCGTACGACACGAGGTGGAACAGGTAGCCGTCGGCCCACTTGCCGGCGTTGCTGTCGGTGTAGCCGATCGGGAAGTTCCAGCCGGCCTTCTTGGCGACCAGACCGGCACCGGAGCCGTCGGCGGCGTGGCACGGCACGCAGAAGGTCGCAAAACCCCAGGCGCCGCGGGCGAGATTTTCCGGCGAGGCCTCGACCGGTGCCTTGGGGAAGGCGGCGGCGGCGGCCAGGCGCCCGGCCTCGTCGTTGCTGAAGTGCAGCGGCACGAAGTCGCGCGGGATGGTGCCCGCCGGCGGCAGCTGGTTGACGCGGCCGTTGGCGAACACCGGCTTGCCCGTCTTGGCGTTCACCGGCGACGGCGCGAAGGACTCGGCGGCCGACGAGAACATCATGTGGTTGATCCACGGCGCGAATTCCATATTCGGCTCGCGCTCGACGGTGCAGCCCGCGCTGGTCACCAGCAGCGCGCCGAGCGCCAGCAAGGGGAAGCGCAGTCCCTTCATCGCCTTGTGCATCGAGGTCTCCATTGCAAGCGCCGGCGCCGGGCCGGTCGCGGGCGGCGGTGGGGCTACTGGCCCTGCACCCAGGTGATTTCGCTGGCGCCGTGGCGGCTGAGCAGGTCGCGCGCGCGGCCCTCGTCGAAGCCCTTGGCGGCCGGGTCGAGCACGATCGCGAAGCGGTCGTCGGTGATGCCGGGCAGGCTGAACTTGGGCTTGTTGCCCGGATACAGCTTGTTGGCCGCGAGCAGAGTCAGGGCCGTGCCGATGCCGGCGAACAGCACCGTCAGCTCGAACAGGATCGGCACGAAGGCGGTGACCGGCCAGAACGGCTTGCCGCCGACGATGA
>JACRCU010000305.1 GCA_016218865.1 Deltaproteobacteria bacterium
CGGCGACGGCCTGCTGGACGCCCAGGACAAGTGCCCGAAGGAGGCCGAGGACAAGGACAGCTTCCAGGACGAGGACGGCTGCCCGGATCCGGACAACGACAAGGACGGCGTGCTGGACGCCAAGGACAAGTGCCCCAACCAGCCCGAGAGCAAGAATGGCTACCAGGATGACGACGGCTGCCCCGACGAGATCCCGGACCAGGATAAGGACGGCATCGCCGACGCCAGCGACAAGTGCCCGGACAAGGCCGAGACCAAGAACGGCTTCCAGGACGAGGACGGCTGCCCCGACGAGCTGCCGGCCGCGCTCAAGAAGTTCAGCGGCACCATCGCCGGCATCGAGTTCGAGACGGGCTCGGCCAAGATCGCGCCCAAGAGCTTCAAGGTGCTCGACGGCGCCATCAAGGTCCTGACCGAATACAAGGATACCCGCGTGCAGATCTCGGGCCACACCGACAACGTTGGCGATCCCGAGGCGAACAAGAAGCTGAGCCTGGATCGCGCCGAGTCGGTCAAGGCCTACTTCATCGAAAAGGGCATCGCCGCCAGCCGCATCGAGGCCGTGGGTCACGGCCCGGACAAGCCGGTGGCCGACAACAAGACCAAGGCCGGTCAGGCCAAGAACCGCCGCATCGAGTTCAAGCTCCTGTAGCGTTCTGGTAGGTTGAGTTCCTGCGGGCGTCGGTCTTGCCGTAAAGGTGGCCGGCGCCCGCGGGCTTTTTGCGGGCGGCACACAGCGGAAGGGGAAGCCATGAGCGAGCTGCGGCGCACTGCGAGACCGACCTGGAGGCTGTTGGGGGCCGCTGTGGCCCTGCTGGGCGCCCTGCCCGCTTGTTCGTGCTGCATCGAGGGCGGCACGGCCAAGCCAGTCGGTGTCGATGCCGGCGGCGACACGACGCCCCCAAACGAGAATTGCCAGCCGCTGGTGGGAACCGAGTGTTTGTCGGTGGTTCCCAGCTTCTTTTGGAGCAAGCCCGACCTCAGTTCGCCGACCGGGGCGCGCATCGATCTGCCCGCGTCGGCGATGCCCGTGTCCCTGGCGGGGGTGGCGCTGGACCCGGCCGAGTGGAACCGCCGCGACGGTTTTTCGAACGCCATGCCGACCGTGATCCTGCTGCCGACGCCGCCTGACACCAGTAAACTGGCCGACGAGGCGCACAGCGAGCGCAGCCTGGCCGCCGACTCGCCGACCTGGATGTTGGACCTGACCACGGGCCAGCGGCTGCGCCACATCGCCGAGCTCGACCTGAACGCCAAGGATCCTAAGCGCCAGGCATTGATCTTGCGGCCGTGGACGGTGCCGCCGGCGGGCCATCGCATCGGCGTGGCGCTGACCAGGTATCTTGTCGACCAAGCGGGCAAGCCCTATCCGCGCACGGCGGCCATGCAAGCATTGATGGACGGCAAGCCGACGGGCTACATGCGGCTCGAAGGCCAGCGCGGCGATTGGCTGGCGACGTGGTACGCGTTTGGCAAGGTCGGGCTGCTGGCCCCGGACATTCAAGCGGTTTGGCACTACCAGACCGCCAGCAAGGCCTGGACCACCGGCGCGCTCGAGCAGATGCGCACGGCGACCATGGCGCAGACCAGCCCGACGCCGCTGGGAATCACCTTGGATACGGCCGAGATCGACCCCAAGTACTCCGCTTACCTGCCGATGTTGTCGCCGGCCATGTCGTCGGTCAAGGTGACGATCGCCCCGCTGCACCCCGATATTGCCTTGCGGATCAAAGGGACCTACGAGGTGCCGCTGTTCCTGACCGGCACCGGGCCCGAGGCGCGGCTGAACTGGTCTGGCACCGGCGCCCAGGTCGCGCAAAATGGCAAGGCGTGGCGCCCGTTTACGATGGTGGTACCGCCCAGCGCGCTGACGGCCGCGAGTGCGCCGCGGCTGGGCTTGTATGGCCACGGCTTTTTGCGGGGCGCGTGCGTCGAGATGTGCCACGGCATCGGAACGGCGGAATTCGTCACGCATTTTGCGGCGGCGGCCGGCGTAGTGCTTGCGGGTACCGACTGGTGGGGGCTGGCGCAGACCGATCTGGGCACGGCGCTGGCGGTGGTGCAAGACTTCAATAAAGCGCCGCAATTGACCGAGAAGCTGGTGCAGGCGGCGATCGGGCCGCTGGCGCTGTCGCGGGCGCTGCAAGGAACCCTGGCCAGCGACGTGCGGCTGCGGGTCAAGATGTCCAGCGGCGCGAGCCGGCCCCTGTTCGATGCCACGGCCGATCTGGTGTACTACGGCAATTCGCTTGGCGGCATCATGGGTACCACCATGGCGGCCGTCCACCCGGACCTGAAGCGCGCGGTGATGAACGTGGCGGCGGGCGTGTGGTCGACGATGATGAACCGCTCGTCGAACTTCAACACGTTCCTGGAGTTGATGGGGCAGTCCCTGCCCGACCCGTTCCAGCAACAGGTAGTGCTGGCGCTGCTGCAGAGCCAGTGGGACCTGAGCGATCCCATACAGTTTGCCCGCCATGTGGTCGCCGAGCCGTTCGCAGGCAGCGTTCCGGGGCGAAAGGCGCTGTGGCCGGTGTCGTGGGGCGACAGCCAGGTGCCCAACCTGGGCTCGGGGATGCTGGCGCGGGCCTCGGGGGCGGCGCTGCTGACGCCGGCGCTGGCCGCATGGGAAGGGGCCGCCAGCGACGCCAGCCAAGCCAAGGGCTTGCCGTTCGCCGGCGACCAGTCCGTGGTGCAGTGGGACAGCCACCGCGGCAACCACCCGACCGGCAACGCCCTGCCGTGGCCCGACAACGGTGCCCACTACGCCACGCGCTGGATGCCGGAATTCCAGCAGATGGTCTACCGCTTCCTGTGGGGCGACGGCAAGGTGGAGCAGCGCTACTGCCTGGGGCGCGACAAGGACGGCAAGCTGCCCTGCGACCTGGAGCAGCCAATCCCCTCGACCCTGGCCGAGGAGCCGACGGCTGCGGTACTGCCACCGCCAGACATTCCCTAGGCCGCGACATGGGAGTATGCTTGCCAGCATGAAGACACCCACTCCGCGTCGCTTGGTCACTGTCGTCACGCTGCTCCTGGCCGGCCTGCTCGCCGTTGGCGCCGCCGAGAGCTGGGCCCGCTCGGGAGGAAGCTTTGGCGGCGGATTCCGCTCCAGCAGCCGCAGCTCGTCCGGCTCGTCGTCGCGCAGCTTTGGCTCGTCGTCGTCGCGCAGCTTCGGCAGCTCGTCTTCGTCGTCGCCCTCGCGCAGCTATGGCAGCTCGTCGTCGGGCTCCAGCTACGGCGGCACCCGCTACGTGCCGGTGCCGGTACCGGTCGGCGGCTATTCGCGACCCTATTACGGCGGCGGCTACCGCAGCTACGGCAGCTCGGGCAGCTTTGTGGGCGCGCTCACCGCCATCGTCGTGTTCATCGTCATCATCATCGTCATCCTGCTGCTGCGCCGGATGTGGCTGCGCGGCAAGCAGGCGGCGGGCGAGGCGGTCGCCGATCGCGCCGATCGCTGCGACGTGACGTTGGTGCAGTTTGGTGTGCAGATGCTGGCGCGGCCGATCCAGGACAAGCTGGAGAAGCTCGCCGACAAGATCGATGCCAGCAGCGAAGAGGGGCTGGCCTACGCCCTGCGCGTGCTGGGCCAAGAGTTGACCGCGCACCAAGAGAACGTGGAGTACGTGGCAGTGCAGGTGCAGGCCAAGCTGGCGCTCGCCAAGGCCCAGGATCAGTTCGAGTTGTGGGCGCAGAACGAGCGCGCCAAGTACAACCGCGAAGTGGTGCGCGGCCAGGCCGACGGAACCCGCCGCCAGCAGAAGGAATGGCAGACCGACGGCATCCGCGACGAAGACGGCCAATTGGCCGTGGCCGAGTACTTTGTGATTTCACTGGTGATCGCCACGCGCAATTGGACGCCGCCGGCCTACATCAACGACGCCACCGAGCTGATGGCGCTGTTGGAGCAGCTCTCGGCCTTCAAGACCGACGACCTGGTGGCGCTGGAAGTGGTGTGGTCGCCGGCCGCGCAGAGCGACGCGATGAGCCGCGACGACATGACTTCGCGCTATCCGACCTTGCATACGGTCTAGATTCCAGCCTACCCGCGGCTCCGGTTCCGGTTCCAGTTCCCGCTCCGGCTCTGGCTCCGGTCCCCACTCGGCCGAGTCCGCAGGACTCGCCCGTCCCTTCGGGCACGTGGGGGCCCCTTGGTTCCCGCTCCGGTTCCGACTCAGGAACAGGAACAGGCTCAGGAACTGGACCAGGAGCAGGCTCGGACTCCGGCGCCACCGGTGAGCAACGCACAACCTGACGCGCGGTACCCGCCCCTGAACCCGAACCCGAACCGGTACCCGAATCGGTACCCGCCCCTGAACCCGAACCCGAACCGGTACCCGAACCGGTACCCGAACCGGTACCCGAGCCGGTACCCGAGCCGGCCGAACCGGAGCCCGAACCGGGGCCGGGGCCCGAACCGGAGTCGGCGCCGGAGCTTGCGCAAAAGA
>JACRCU010000319.1 GCA_016218865.1 Deltaproteobacteria bacterium
AGCGCGAGTCGTCGGTGGGCATCCTAATGGCGCATCTGGGCGACGAACCGCCGCCGCTGTAGCGCGGTCTGCCGACCCAGGACGCAGCAATTGCCAGATCGGGCGCGGCCTGCGACAATCTCGTGATGCATCCGTGACGCGGCGGACGCTCCGCCCGCCCAGGCCTTCGCCGCGAACTGCCCTTTGCCCGGAGACGCGCCCCCATGACCGCGCCGCAAGGAGACGCAAACCCGGCCGCGCCGCCCAGTCTCGCCGACTTGGCCACCGAGGCGCCGACCATCGATGTGGCGGTCGCCAAGGAGATCCGCCGGCAGAGCGACCCGCTGCCCAGTCCCGGCGACCGCATCGACGGCTCGATCGTGCTGGAACGGTCGCTGGGCGATGGCGGTATGGGCGCCGTGCTCCTGGGCCGCGCTCTGCTGCTGGAGCGCCGGGTTGCCGTCAAGTTCATGCACCGCGAGATGGCCAGCGACGCCGACGCGCGCGAGCGGTTCCTGCGCGAGGCACGCGTGCTCAGCCGGGTCGTGCACCCCAATGTGGTGGCCATCCACGGGGTTGGCGATCGGCGCGGCAGCCCGTACCTGGTCATGGAGTACGTCGCCGGCCAGAACCTGGCGGCATTCATGCGGCAGAAGGGGCCCTGCCCGCCCGCCGAGGCCCTGGCCCTGGTCAAGCAGGTCGCGCTGGGCCTGTCCGAGGCGCACGCGCTGGGTATCGTGCACCGCGACGTAAAGCCCGCGAACATCCTGCTGAAGCAGGGCAGCGGCGGTCACCTGCAGGTCAAGGTCTGCGACTTCGGTCTGGCCCGCTCGTACGAGGACTTGCGCGACGAAGTGACCCGCGCCGATGCCGTGATGGGCTCGCCGGCCTACATGTCGCCCGAGCAGGTGCGGGGCGAGAAACTCGATGAACGCTCGGACCAATATGCCCTGGCGGTGGTGTTGTACGAGCTGCTGACCGGCAAGACCCCGTTCCAGCGCGAGTCGTCGGTGGGCATCCTAATGGCGCATCTGGGCGACGAACCGCCGCCGCTGGCCGCTTGCGGCCGCAGTTTTCCGCAGCCACTCGAGGCAGCCGTGGCCAAGGCGCTGGCCAAAGAGCGGACGGAGCGCTTTGCCGACGTGCTGACCTTTGTGGTTGCGCTGCAGACTGCGCTGGGGCTGGACGAGCCCGCGACGGCCGGCACCCAGGCCGACTGTGCCGGCTGCGGTCTGCCCTTCTTTGGCGGCGGTGCCTTCTGCGGACGCTGCGGCGCGGCGCGCTTGCTGGCCGAGTGCGCCACCTGCGGCGACGTGGCTCCCCATCCCAACACCACCTGCGGCGCGTGCGGTGCGAGCCTGGTGGCGCTGCGGCGGGGCGAGTCGGCGCTGGCGTCGGGCGGCGAGTGGGCGCCGGCGACGGTGCTGGCGGGGCAGTTCCGCGGCGAGGCCAGCCACACCGCCGACGCGATCGAGTCGCTGTGCGTGGCGATGCAGCGCGAAGGTGGCCACGTTTGGGCGGTGCTGGGCCGGCAAGCCCTGGTGGCTTTTGGTCTTGGCAACGGCGACCAGCGCGCGGTGGAGTCGGCGGTCGACGCGGCGCTGCTGCTGGCGGCGCAGGGCCAGTGGTCGCTCGGCGTGGCGCAAGGCGCGGTGCGCACCCGCGGCGCCGGCATGGCCTGGGGCACGGCCCTGGTCAGCGGACCGGTGGTCGATGCCGCGCGGGCCGGTTGCGAGCGCGGCCAAGCGGGCGAGATTTGGCTGAGCGAGGCGGCGCGGCGGGCCGTGGCCGGCCTGTACGAGTGCCGCGAACAGCAGGGCGAGCTGGTGCGGGTCGTGCGGCGCGCCGATCAGGCCAGTGGGCTGACGCGGCTGCTGCGCGGCGCCGAAGACAGCCCTCTGCTGGGGCGCGACAGCGAGGTGGCGCAGCTCATGGGTGCCTGCCGCAAGGTGGTGCGCCAGGCGCGCCTGACGGTCATCCCCCTGGTGGGGCCCGCGGGTGTGGGCAAGTCGCGGCTGCTGGGTTCGGTGGCCCGCCAGCTGGCCCAAGGCGAGACTCCATGGGCGGTGGAGGTGGGCCGCTGCAGCCCGCAAGGTCTGGCGCCGGCCTACGAACCGTTTGCGCAGATGCTGGCCGGGCGGCTCCAGGCCGACGGCATGACCACGCCAGAGGCGATGCGGGCCCGCATGGAGCTGGTGGGCATCAAGGGCAGCCAAGAAGACACGCAAGTGCACGCCACGGCTCTGTTTCGCCTGTTGGGACTGGGCCTGGGCGGCGGCGACCATCCGCCGTTGCCCGCCACCACCCAAGAACGGAGCCTGGCCTTCTCGGCGTGCGCGGCCTACCTGCAGGCGCTGGCGCACGAGCGGCCGCTGCTCATGGTGGTCGAGGATGCCCATTGGGCGCGCACACCTACGCTGGAGTTGCTGGCGCACCTGGCCGAGACCTGTGCCGACCACCCGATTGCGCTGGTCCTGTGCCTGCGCCCCGAGCGCGCCGAAGCGGTCCTGGACAAGCTGGGCGTGCCGCCCGGTCGCACCGTGGTGGTCGACGTGGCGCCGCTCGACGACGCGGATGCCCGCGACCTTCTGGAAGGCTTGCCCGGCGGCCGCGACCTGGACGAGGCGAGCAAGGCCGAGATGCTGGCCTTCGCCGGCGGGCTGCCGCTATTCTTGGAGCAAGTCCTGCAGGCGAGCCAAGATAGCGGCGCCGATGGCATGTTGACCAAGACCGCCGGCCTGGACGGTCTGGTGCTGGCGCGGCTGGCGCGACTGGCGCCGAACGCGCGCCACATCCTGCAAGCCCTGGCGTTGACGGGCAGTTCGGCGCCGCGCGGGTTGGTAGCGGCGATGACCCGCCAGGACTTGGCTGCGCGCGACGTGGAGCCCCTAAAGCAGAGTCAATTCATTGCTGAATCGCGCTCGTCGACCTTTGTGGGCGAGCGCGACCTGTTGTTCCGGCTAGAGAGCGTGCGCGACTCGATTGCGTCCGCGGTGCCGGCGGCGCAGCGGCGCGAGATGCACGGTCTTGCCTTCGCGTGGCTCCAGGCTTGGACCGGACCAAAGCCCAGTGGCTATGCGGCGTTGTGTGCCCAACACGCAGTGGCGGCCGGCCAGCCGGAGGTCGCGGTCGAAGCCCTGTTGGCGCTGGCCGCCGAGGCCACCCGCGCCTTCGACAACCGCGAGGCGCTGCACGCCTACAGCAGCGCAGCCCAGTGGGCCGAGAAGTGGCGCGCCGAGGATCCCGAAGACTGGGCCGCCAAGTCCGCCTGGGTGGGCGCGCAGGTTGGCATTGCCGAGCTGGCCGCCGCCCTGGCCGACTACGAGGTGGTCGAGCACAGTGCCGCCGCCCTGGGCGGGCTGTGTGCCCAGAACCCCGGGCAATTCCTGGCCGCGCACGCGCGCGCGCTGACCATGCAGGGCGATACGCTGGTGGCGCGGGCCCGCTTCGAGCAGGCCGGCGTGGTCTACGCGCAAGCCATGCAGGCCGGCGAGGGGCTGGGCATCGGCGTCTACGCCGCAGCGCGCCGGGCGATGACCCGCTTCCGCCAGGGTCACCATGGCGAAGCGAGCGAGGCGGCCAAGGCCGCGCTGCTGCGAGCCGAAGCATTGGGGCCGAGCTACGACCGCGAGCGGGCCTTGGGCAGTCTGCACGGAACCTTGGGGCACATCGCCGTCGTCCAGCGGCGCTTTGCAGAGGCGGCCGACCACTATGCCCACGCCAAGCGCCATATGCAGACCGCCAACGACCCGATGGGTGCCGCGCTGGCCACCCTGGCTCAGGGCCACGCCGATCTGCAATCGGGCGACTACGAATCGGCGTCGCGCCACACCAGCCAAGCGCTGGAAGTATGCCGCCGCTTTGGCCACATTCCCGGCGAGGTGGCCGCGCTGACCAACTTGGGCCATGTGTGCCTGGATCAAGCCAACTACGACAAGGCCTTGGAGTACCTCGACCGCGCCGAGCAATTGGGCCGGCGCACCCAGAGCCAACACCTGCCCGAAATGCTGCGCCTGCAGGCGCTGGCGCGCCTGGGCAGAAACGACACCGACGGCGCTGCGGCCGCCGCCAGCGAAGCCCTGCACTTGGCCGATGCGCTGCAAAGTGCCGACGTCAAGCGCTCGGCCACCGAGGCCCTGCAGGTCATCGCCCGCGCCGCGCAACGCCAGGAAAAGAGGTAGTATGCCGCATGCGTTGGGCACCCCACTGGACTCGCGCGGGAACGCCTGCCGGGCCCGCTTGGCGACTGGCGAGAATCCGGCGGGGACCCCGAGCCGGGCCCGGAGAATCGCCGAAGTGGCCGATCCGAATTGGAGGAGTTTGGTATGACACACGCTTTCCCCCGTTCCGTCGTGTTGTGCGGCGCGCTGTGGCTCGCCAGTGCCTGCACCAGCACCGGCGCCTGCGAGACCGAGGTTTGGCCCGTGCCCAGTGGCACCGCGCTCTTCGTCGGCAAGTGTGGCACCGCGAGCTCTGCCGACGGCACCCGCGAGGCGCCCTACACCAGCATCGCCGCCGCCGCCAAGGCCGCCACGGCCGGCACGACCATCGTCGTGGGCGCCGGCACCTGGGCCGAGAGCATCGAACTCCCCAGCGGCGTGACCTTGGTCGGCATCCTCGGCCAGACCAAGCTGACCCCGCCTGCGGGCAAGATGGGCGTCCATGTGGCCGCCACCACGGGTTCGGTCGAGGTGCGCAATAGCGCGATCAGCGGCGCCAGCACAGCAGGAATCCGCAGCGAAGGCGCGAGCTTGGCCGTCTACGGCTGCGACATCGGCGGCACGCTGGCCTCGCCGCCCACCTTCGAGGGAGGGTCGGGCGTGGTCCTGGTGGGGTGCGCCAAGGCCCCGCACGACGCCAAGTGCCCCACGCTGGCGGTGATCTCCAGCACAGTTCACGACAACGAAGGCTACGGCG
>JACRCU010000318.1 GCA_016218865.1 Deltaproteobacteria bacterium
CACGCCTTCTCCAGCGCTTCCTCCGGTAGCCGAGCCCGCAGCCAAGCCGGCGCCCGCCGCGGTCGCGCCCGCCCCCGTGGCCGCCCCGCCCGTCGCCGCCCCAGCCATCGCCACGGCAGCCGCCGTCGAACCCGCCCCTGCCGCCGCCGCGCCGGAGCCAGTTGTGCGCGCCGCGGCGCCCGCGCCCGCCGAGCACAAGCCCAGACACCACGAAAAGGCTGCTGAACCCAAGGTGGTCGAGAAGGCGAGCGAGCCGGGCCGCGGCACCGGCAAAGGCTGCTCCGCCGCCGAAGGCAGTCGCGAGTGGTGCACAGGCTGCAGCAAAGCGCAGAACTTGACGCCGAGTTCCAAGAACTTCTGTCCCTGCCTCGTTGCGCAAGGCCAGACCACCGGCTTGACGTACTACTGCAAGTGCGTGTTCCCCAAAGAGGACCACAAGATCGGCTCGCCAGCCTTCTGCCGCTGCAACCCGCGCGACCCCACCTGCCAGCACGAATAGCAGGCCGCGCAGCTACTTCCAGCGCGTCAGCACCAACTCGCGGCGACCGGCCATGGTCGGCTCGGCCTGCACGGTCCAGGTCTGCAGCTCGGCCGCCGGTCCGGCCTTGGCCTTGCCGCCCTTGCGCTTCTTGGCCTTGCCTGCCGCCGGCGGGGCGGCGGCTGGCTCGCGGGTGGCCTTGCCGGCGCGGTCGATGAGCCAAGCGCACGGCTGCCCGCCGCAGCTTCCCTCGGCGCGCCAGCCACTTGCGTGGGGCTGTAGGCTGCGCAGCTCTTCGGCGCCTGCCACGCTGATGTCCAGCAGCGGGCGCTTCTGGCTGTCGAACACCACCATCCAGCCCTGCGCTTGTCCGGTGCGGGTCGACCGGCCGACCACCGCCGTCCCGTCGGCGCCGCTGTGTACCGCCCGCGGCTCGTCGTCGGCGCCCGATCCCCAGGTCATCTGGCCGCGGAGTCGCCCGGTGTTGTCCACCCGGTACAGGCGCAGCTTGTAGCCGCCCTGTTCGTGCAGGTTGGCGCGCGCGGCGATCCAGCCCCCGCCGTCGGCCGTGCGGGCAATCCCGGCGGGCACTTCGTCGCCCGAGCTGGGTAGGCCGCGCCGCCACACCAGCCGCGGTGCCTTGGCCTTGGCGGGGGCCAGCGCGGCCTCCACGGTCATGAGCCACGCGGGCGGCGGCCCCCACTGCGCCACGTCGGGCACGGCGAAGTCGGTCAGGATCGAGCGCAAGTGCTTGAGTGTCTGCGGCTTCCGTCCGGCATCCAGATCGGCGAGCAGCAGCTCGGCCTCGGCCAAGGCGTTGACTCGGCGCTCCAGGGCGATGCGGTGCGGCCCCGTCGCCGGCTCCAAGATCGGCTTCCACTGCGCGACCGCCTCGTCCAGCCGGCCCACCGCTTCCAGCGCCACCGCCCACTGCCGGCGCTCGGCCAAATTCCGTTCGCCAGCCAGTAGTTGCCAGCACTGGGCCGCCGCCAGCCAGCGCTGTTGGTCGCCCGCCGCCTCGCAATCGCTGGCCTTGAGGAGCGGCAAGGGCGCGCGATCGGCCAGCGGCGCCGTCAAGGGACGCGCAGCAGCTGCCGGCTCGCTCGGTCTCGGCGCGGGCGGCTCTTCTTCGGGAACCAGGGGCGGCGGCGCGGCCTCGTCGGCCCAGGCCGGCCCGGCCAGCAATAGCCCACAGACCACCAGGTAGTTGCGCATGTCCTACACGTCGTGCGGCAGCGTGCCGCGCAGCGATCGCAAGAAGACGTAGGGCGTCTCCCAGGCGAAGTTCGACACCCGCGAGGTATACGCGTCGGCGTGCCGCTCGACCATCCGCGCCAGCAGACTTTTGTCGTTGCCGGTGCGCATCATCAGGCCCCAGAAGGGGTTGTGCAGTGCGTTGGACTCGGCCACCAGCGGCGCGATGGCCGTATCCAGGTCCACCAGCCGCTCGCGCAGGGTGTTCATGTAGTCCTGCAGGTCGTGCTGCCCCGCCATGATCGGCACCGGCCCGTGGCGCGAGCGCTGGCGCTGGCGCAGCACCCGCAGCTGGCTGAAGGCGTGCTCCAGGCGCTCCTTCTCGGCCATCATCTCGTCCAGCAGCGCCTGACCCTTGCGCCAGCCCTCTACCGCCTCGATCTCCTCTTCCAGCTCGCGCAGGATCGCCACCGTGCGCCACTGCTGCAGCTTCTTGCTCGTATAGGCGTCGCTGAGCATGTGGTCGCCCACGTAGGCGATCTGGTCGCCGTCTAAGCCCAGCGACCGCTCCAGCACCTCGGCCGAGCCGCCAGCGTAGATCTTTCCGGGCACCAGGCTGTCGTTGAACGGCCGCAGCAGCCCATCGTCGCTGACCACCTCGTACAACGGCTGGATGCTCTGGAAGAACGCCGGCTTGCGCGAGGACACGATGATGATGTCGAACAGGTCGCGCCAGTTCATGCCCTCGGGCAGGTAGCGATCGAACGAATAGCCCATCATGGCGCGGGTATAGGACCACTCGCTGTTGGTGACCATCAGCAGCTTCTTGCCCGACTCGCGCTGATCCAGCAGCGCCAGCGGCAGGTCCGGGTCCAGCTCCACGTACAGGTCGGGCTGGGCGAGGATCTCCGCCTTGAGGGCGCCCTCCAAGTGCGCGCGATCCAAGGTATAGCGCACCTTGCGGTACAACTCCTCGTAGGTGGCCAGGCCGGCCAGCTTGCCCTGGTCGTACAGGTCCACCAGCTGGGCATACATGCAGCCTTCGCTAATTTCGAACAGGGTGTTCAGGAACATCCAGCGCTGGGTGTCGGCCAGATCCACCAGGATGCGCCCGTAGACTTCGCGCAGTTCGTCTTGGCCGAGCATCCGCGTGCCGTGCATCGCCTGCTTGATGTAGCCGAAACGATTCGCCTTGATCAGGTTGCCCTTGCGCTTGTCGATCACCAGCCCGCGCATCACGCGATCGGCGTCGAATTCCAGGGCGTGCACCGGCCAGCCGGCCACCTCCAGGCGCTGCCGCAAGTGCGCGTAAGCGCGGCCTTCCCAGTCGCGCACCTTGTAGTGGACCAGCGTGTAGTCCATGTCGTAGCCCACGGCTTTGACGGCGCGGAAGTTCAGAGTGCGGTTGCAGTAGACTTGCCGCGTCGGCGGCGGGTTGGCAAACCGCTCAGCGATGGCGATCGGGTCATCGTGAGCCAGATCGTTCAGATCCGGCAATTGGCTAGGGGTCATCCGTGGCTCCGGTGGGAGGGATTTCAAGTCAGATCGGCAAGCAGGCTCTGGCCCAGGCCCAGATCGCCCACCTGCCAGTTGGCGGCGAGCGTCTGCCCCAGGCAGGCGAAGCTCTGCAAGGTGCCATGGTCGCGCCCAGTTTTGAAGCGGCGCGACGCAAGAATCAGCGGCACCACCTCGCGGGTGTGGTCGGTAGAGCCCAAGTACGTGGGATCATTGCCATGATCCGCCGTCATGCACAGCAGCCCGTCCTCGCCCAGCGCGTCCAGGAGCGCGGGCAGGGCGTCGTCCACCTCGGTCAGCGCCTTGGCAAAGCCCTGCGGGTTGCGGCGGTGGCCCCACAGCGCGTCGAAGTCGACCAGGTTGGTGAAGATGAGGCCGTCGCGCTCCCGGCAGGCCTGCACGGTCAGCTGCAGCCCGTCGGTGTTGCCTTCGCTGTGGATCGACTCGGGCACGCCACACGCCGCGAAGATGTCCCGGATCTTGCCGATGCCGGTGACCATCACGCCCGCCGCCGTCAGGCGGTCGAGCAGGGTGCCGGGCGGCGGCGGCATCGAGAAGTCCTTGCGGTTGTAGGTCCTTTTCCAGTTGCCCGCCGTGCCGACGAACGGCCGCGCGATCACCCGGCCAACGCGGTACGGATCCAGGACCTCGCGGGCGATCTGGCAGATCCGCCACAGCTCCTCGATCGGAATGACCTCCTCGTGGGCCGCGAGCTGGAACACGCTGTCGGCCGAGGTGTACAGGATCGGCTTGCCGGTGCGCAGGTGCTCGGGGCCCAGCTCGTCCAGGATCGCGGTCCCCGACGCCACGCAATTGCCCAGCACCTCGTAGCCGGTGCGGCGGGTGAACTCGTGGACAATCGCTTCTGGAAAGCTGGGGTTGTAGACCACGAACGGCTCGGTGGTCCGCACGCCGACCATCTCCCAGTGGCCCGTCGGCGTGTCCTTGCCGGCCGACACCTCGACCAGCCGCGCCAGGTGCCCCTGCGGGTGCGCCACTGGGGCAACACCTTGCAGATCCAGCAGGTTGCCCAGACCCAGCGCGGCCATGTTCGGCGCCCGCAAGCCGCCGACCGCGCGCGCGCAGTTGCCCAGCGTGTTCACCGTGGGCGGATCGCCAAAGTCGCCGCAGTCGGCGGCAGCCCCGATGCCCGCGCCATCCAGCACCAGGATGCAGGCCTTGCGAAAGGGTCGGAAAGTTCCATTTGGCATATTCGTTGGTTGGGTCACTTGTTCTCCTGTGCGGCACCGCCCAGATCGCCGGCGGCAGCGCGCTCGATCCAACGGCGGAACTCCCGATCGATCACTGCAATTCCACGATGTTGTAGTGGTCGCAGCAGCAGCGGCACGTCCAGGTCCAGCACCAGCCCGTCGGCGAGCACCTCGAACCGGCCGACCATCTTCAGGCCGCGCGCCTGGAACACCACCTCGGCGTGGCTGCGGTCGTGCCAGGTCAGCTGCGGATGGAAGCGCGCAAAACGCTTCATGTATTCAGCGCACGCGGCTTCGGCCGTGCGGCAGGCCAGCTCAAGGCCCAGGTTGTGATTCCAGGTGTGGCGCATGGGGATGGTCAGCGCCGGCGCCTGGGCCAGCGATGCTGCAGCGTAGCACCCGCGGGCCCTGGGTGCGAAGTTTGCGGTCAATTTCAGATGTTTATTGTGCGAACAACATAGCAATATAAATAGATAAGTCGAAGTTCCATGCGAAATGATTGTGCAGTGCACAAGAAACTATTGACGGCTACGACCGGGCGAACTATCTTTCTCTTGCGCGGTTGAGGAAGTCTCCGCCGCGACGATTCGAGCCCAGACAGCTACTCAGATGTGCATGTGCACAAACAACCGGCGGGGAAGCCGCCACACCGAGGACACCATGAGCGCCGACAAGACCGTGAATGCCAACGCCAACACCGCCGAGACCAAGACCGTCGAGACGCCCTTTGGCAACTGGGCCATGCCCACCTTCGAGAACCTGAAGAACCTGCAGAATCTCCAGGGCGTCCCCGGCTTCGAGGCGATGCAGAAGGCCACCCGCCAGCAGATCGAGCAGCTCGAGTCGATGATCGACGAGTACGCCAAGCACGAGCAGAAGGCCCTGGAGCAGGCCCGCATGCTGATGGCCGAGATGACCCGTCTGAACCAGGCCAGCATGGACTACGCCCTGTCCCTGCAGAGCGAGGCCCGCAAGCTGTGGCGCGCCCAGCTGCACGCCGCCGCCAAGCAGGTGATGCCGCAGGGCTAGTCCCCGGGCAGACCGCTGTTCACCCCAGCGCCGATTGTGCACCCGCGAAAGCTGGGCGCGCTCGGTCTGGGGTGTTCGGCTTTTTAGGTAGGAAAATCGAAGGGTTCTACTTACCCGAAGCGCGCAGCTTGTTGACCATCAGCGCCGCCTGCTGCACCAGGGGGCTGTCTTTGGGCAGCACACCTTGCGACTGGATGATGAAGGCCCGCAGCGCCGAGATCGCGCCGTCGCGGTTGCCCAACTGCAGCTCCGCCGAGGCGAGATTGAAGTAGATCTGCGGCCTTGCTCGCGGCATCTGGCTGGCCGACTGCAGCTCTTCCTTGGCGCGATCCGGCCGGCCCAAGTCCAGCATGACCAAGCCCAGGGCCTCGCGCAGCTCGACCTGCTGCGGCACGAAGCGCAGCCCCTCTTGCAGCACCTTGCGCGCCTGCTCGAAGCCGCCCACGTCCACGTACAGCTGCCCAAGCATTTGATACGCCGGCGCAAAGCCGGGATCGCCTTGGATGGCCGCGCGCAGCTCCTGGTCGGCGGTCTTCTTGTCGCGGTTGGCCAGGGCGATGCGCGCCGCCAGCAGGTGCCCCTGCGGGTGCCCGGCGTCCAGCTTGAACAGCGCCTGCAGGGCCTCGCCGGCCTCTTTGGGCTGCTTGTCCTCGAACAGGGCCTTGGCCAGCGCCAGATGGGCCTCGGCGCGGCCGGGATCGCCAACCACCGAAGCGCGCAGGTGCTCGGCCGCCACCTTGTACTGGCTGGTCCGCACGGCGATCGTGCCCAGGTAGTAGTGGGCGTCGGCGTCGTCGGGCCGCAGCTTCAGGGCCTCTTTGAACAGGCCATCGGCCGTATCGAAGTCCTCGCGATCCAAGGCCTCTACGCCGCGGTTCGACAGGTCGACGAATTTCTTGTCGGTCTCGCCGCAGCCGGCCAGCAGAACCAGCGCGATCGCGGCGAAACCTAGCGCCACGTTTCCCCGCCGTTTCGCGGCACGATGCTTGGGCATGGTCTAGCTCGACTTGAACTGGAAGGTCTTGTTGACCGTGGTTACGCCGCCGTTCTTGGCCTGCGGGAAGCGCATCAGCTTGATGATCGCCTCGATGCACTCGTCGACCTTGGCGTTGCCCAGCGTCGACGACTCGATCTTCACGCCCACCACCGCGCCGTTGGGCCCGATGACGAACTTGACCTTGACGGCGCCCGACAGGTCGGGATTCGACTGCAATTCACGCTGGTAGCAGGCCTTGATCGCGCCCGACTTGTCCGCCAGCACCTTCTTGATCACGTCGGGCGGCAGCTCGCCGTCGGCCGACTGCTGGCCACCCATGCGGATGACCTTTTGCGCCGGCGCCTTCACGTCGGCGGTCAGCTTGGGACCCGGCCCGCCGGTGCCCTGCTTCTCCAGACCTGAGGCCACCTGCTTGCCGGCGTCGTTGGCACCGCCCACTTCGGGGCCCTTGCGCGGCCCACCGCTGGGACCATCGCCCGTGTCGAGCACGACCGCCGCACCACCGCCGGCCTTGATGTCGCTGTCGGCCGCATCGCCCAGCGCCGCCAGCTTGGTGGTCGGCACGTTGTCCAGCGCCTGGTTGACCGCCTCCGTGGCCTTGTCCACCTCGGCCGCGACCAGCTTTTGCTTCATCTCTTCGCGCTGTTCGGGCGTGGCCGCGTCGAGCGCTTTCTTGATCTGGTCGGCCTGCTTGTTGATCTGCGCCTGTTCGATCTTTTGCGGCGCCACTGGCTGCTCTTGCTTCTCCGGTTGCTTTTCCTCTTGCTTGTCTTCGGCCTTGTCCTCGGGCTTTTCCTCGATCTTGTTCTCGACCTCGATGATCTGCGCGACGCGCTCTTCCAGCTGCTCCACGTAGTTCATCTTGCGCCGCGCCCGCGGGTCGGCCATCTGGAAGCTCGCGACGATCGGCCCCAGGATGACGATCGCCGACAGCGCAAATGCCGCCACCAGCAGCCAATCTTCCTTGTCCCACAGGCTCGGCCGGGCCGGCTTGGGCACCGCGCCGCGCGACAGCACAAAGGTGAAGTCGCCAAACTCGACAAAGGCGTGGGTCTTGGCGGTCAGCGGGACGCGATCCTTGGGCAGGGCCGTGCCGCCCGCCTTGATGTCGGCGATGCTGTACACGTCCGAGCCGACGATGATCTGCCCGCGAATCGCCGGGTTGCTCAGGGTCAGCGCGAAGCCGTCTTTGGGATCCTGCTGCACCAGGGTGTCGAGCTTCTTGCCGCCCATCACGTCGTCGGGCAGGGCGAACACGCCGTCTTCGCCGATGGTGACCGCGGTCGGCAGCGGGAAGAAGCGGGCCTTGTGCATCTCGCCGGACCAGCGCATCACGATGTCGAGGCCCAGGGCGCCCGTGGTCGGCACGCTGGGCTCCTGCTTGGCGAAGTCCTGCTTGCCGGGATCTTTGGGCAGCGGCGCGACGATGGTGTTGGCGTTGGCCAGGTTGGCGGGCGCGCGCGCGGGCTCGGGCGGTTTGGCGGCCACCGGCGGCGGCGGCAGCGGCCGGCTCGGCGGGGCCTGATTGTTCAGCACTTTGGCCACATCGGCCGCGTCGAGCATCGCCGTCGGCTCGTCGCCGGTAGCGGGACCGGGCACGCGCGTCACCATGGTGCCGTCGGGATCCGAGGTCGCCATGGTCGGCGAGCCCGGGCCGTCGAGCCGCTGCGTGGCCGAGTCGATCACGGTCATGTTGGCGCGGTCGGGGTCGCCCGGCATGGAAGTCCGGCTCTTCTTGGACATTACAGATCCTCAGCAGAACGAATCAGTTCCGCGAAGAAGTTCGTGCGGATGCGAATCAGGCTGGCGCGTTTGTTGTTCTTGAGGCCGTCGGTGACCGCCGTGTCGGGACGCAGGTACTGGGTCTCGATCACATCGTCTTCGAAGTTGTAGGTCTTCTCTTTCTTCTTCTTGCCCTTGTCGTCGGCCATCGCCGGTGCCGCCTGGCTGGCCAGCACTGCGCCCAGCGCCAACGTGCCCAGCGCGATCACCGCCACGCGACTGCAGACCATGCGACGCAACAAGCCGCGCCGGTCGGTCCGATCGGTTGGCAAGGGAGTGGAGGCAGACATGCGAACCTCGATCGGCAGGGCAAGATGCCCGCGTTGCGGCCCGCACTCCAGCGCGGAACCGGTGGGCAAGGTCGGACTCTGGGCGCCACGGTGGACCACGAAAAAGCTTTACCTCTAGGTAGTTGCCCTTCTGTTCCTGCGGTCGCGACAAACTCCTGACGAAGACCCAACTTTGAGTATACGCAGAAGCGCACGGCCTCCGCAATCTACTGGTCAGACGCCCGGTGCGGCATTTGGATCTTTGCGACAGCCAGCCGTGCCGGCCAGCTCACGGCCCGCGGAGCGCCGCAGCCATCGCATTGAGTAGGGTCACCTCGCTGTCGCTGGCGCGGCCGGCCCACAAGCTGCGCACATCGACGCAGAACTCGCCACCGCTGACGCGGCCCAACAACGGCGGGCGGCCGCGCAGCGCTCGTTTGACCAGCTCCTGGCCGCTCGCCAGAAAACTGACTCACAAGCCAGCCAAATGCGCCTTTGGCGCAGCACAGCCAACTCCCGAATCCAGTCTGTGGCTTCGTCTATCGCTTACCTGCTACTGGTGCTCCATCAGATGGGCCTGGGGGCAG
>JACRCU010000322.1 GCA_016218865.1 Deltaproteobacteria bacterium
TGGCCATCTTGGCGCCGTGGAACTACCCGGTGCAGCTGGCTCTGGCGCCGCTGGTGTGCGCCCTGGCCGCGGGCAATCGTGTGATCATCAAGCCTTCCGAGTTCACCCCGCGCACTTCGGAGCTGCTCGCGCGCATGGTGGGCGAGGCGTTCGCCCCCGACCACGTGCAGGTGGTGCAAGGCGGTCCCGACATCGCCGAGGCGCTGTGCCGGCTGCCGCTCGACCACATTCTCTTCACCGGTTCCACCCGCGTCGGCCACGCCGTGATGAAGGCGGCGGCGGAGAACCTGGTGCCCGTGACCTTGGAGCTGGGCGGGAAATCGCCTGTCATCGTCCACCCTTCCTTCCCGCTGGACAAGGCGGCCGAGCGCATCCTGATCGGCAAGCTGCTCAACGCTGGCCAAACCTGCATCGCACCGGACTACGTGCTGGTGCCGCGCGGCCAAATCCCGCCGTTGGTCCAGGCCTTTCAGACTGTCTTGGCCCGCCTGCGGCCAACCCTTGCCGCCAGCCCCGACTACTGCTCGATCGTCAACGACCGCCAGTTCACCAGGTTGCAGGGCTACCTGTCCGAGGCCCGCGCCGGCGGCGCGCAAGTGGTCGAGCTGAACCCGGGCAACGAGAGCTTCGACCCGGCCACGCGCAAAATGGCGCCCGCGCTGGTGATCGGTGCCAGCGACGCCATGGCCGTCATGCAGGACGAGATCTTTGGGCCGATCCTGCCGCTGGTCGAGTACGACACGCTGGACGGCGCCATTGCCTACGTCAACGCCCGGCCGCGGCCGCTGGCCCTGTACTACTTCGACCGCGACAGCGGGCGCGCCGCCACGGTCATCGATCGGACCACCTCCGGCGGCGCCACGATCAACGACACCATCTTGCACATCGCCCAAGAGGGGCTGCCGTTCGGCGGCGTGGGTCCGGCCGGGATGGGCGCCTACCACGGCAAGGTCGGCTTCGACACCTTCTCGCACTGCAAGGGTGTGTACTACCAGAGCCGCGTCAACGCCATCGGCCTGATGAACCCGCCGTACGGCAAGCCGATCGAGCGGTTGCTCAAGGTGCTGGTCGGCCTGTAATGTGCACCTTCCACCGGATTCGCGCGGGAACGACGTCCCGGAACCGGTTGGCAACTAGCGAGAATCCGGCGGGGACCGCGGTTCGGGCCCGGAGAATTGCCCAGGCTCTCGCTCCGAAGTGGGCGGATCTGCCATGGGTCCGCCACCGACGGAATCTGCCGACCCCGGCCCATGAAAATCAGCAGGTGGCGCAGAGGCGACCGCAGGACACCCTTGCGTAGGGTTGTGCGGGCAGCGTGCCCCTGAGTCGATTCTCTGACTAGTTCGCCTACTTTCGCGATGCCGCGTCGACCTTGGCCTGCGCCGCCGCCAGCTTCTGGGCGCGCTCGTTCTTGGCGGCGTCCAGGGCGGCTTTGGCGCCATTGACCTTGGCCTGCGCCGCTTGCGCCGCGGGACCCACCTTGGCGCGCAGGTCGGCCGCGCGCTGCTTCAGCGGCTGCAACTGGCCCGAGTACTTCTTCTGCACGGCTTCGAGCTTGCCCGGCTTGCACTCGGCGACAGTCCCCTTGACGTTGGTCAGGTGCTTTTCGAAGGGCTCGCCGTTCTTCTCGATCTCGGTCTTGCTGTTGCCGCAGACCGAGCAGCACTTGTTTTGCCGCACCTGAGACGACTCGATCTCCATACTCAGGGCGATCTCTTGGATTTTGCGCTCCACGCCGCGCAACTCCGCCTCTACGGGGGCGGTGGCGGCGCGAGCCTCGGCTTCGGCAGCGCGCAACGCCGCCTCGGCTGCGGCAATGGCCGACGTGTCGCCCTGGATCCGCGCCAGCTCCGCCTGGGCGGCGAGCAGCTCGGGGCTCGGACCGGTCGGCTTGGGCTCGGGCTTCGGTTCGGGTTTCGGCTCCGGCTTGGGCTCGGGTTTGGCGACCCGCGGAGCCTTGGCGGGACCTGGGCGGAACACCAGCACCGCCTCGATCGCGCCGTCTTCCAGCGGGGTTGCGGCCTCTGCCAGGGCCGGAGCGACCACGTTGGTGGCACTGGGCACGTCGCAGGCCGCCAGCGCACAACTCAGGCCTGCGGCGCGCAGCCAAGTGGCCGCCGCGCCTCGGCCGCCGAACCGGAATGCCTGCCAAGGTGCTGGGTGCATACCTGTCTGCCTCGCTGCCCGGGCGCTCGATGCGTTCGCGGCCATGTTCGCCGCGGTGTCTACGGTTTGCAAGCCAGGGCGGGCGACAGCAGCTGGCGCACCCGGAAATTCTGAGTATCGGCCACGTACCACAGGCCCTTGCCGGCCCACACCACGCCCAGGCTGGAGTTGAACTTGGCCTGCAGCGGCGCGTCGTCGGCAAAGCCTGCGGTGCCGATGCCGGCCAACGTGTTGACGATGGTGCTGCCCACCGTGCGCACGGCGTGGTTGCCCGCGTCCGCCAGATACAGCGTGCCATCGCTGTCCAGGCTGAGGCCGGCGGGGGCCGAGAATCTGGCATCCAGCAGCGGGCCGTCGATCAGGCCGACCTCACCCGTGCCGGCAAACGTGCTCACCAGCCCACCGGCGATGGCGCGAATGCGGTGGTTGCCGGTGTCGGCCACGTAGACGGTGCCGTTCTTGGCCACGGCGATGCCGGCGGGGGCGTTGAACTTGGCCGTAGCGGCGGCGCCGTCCTGGTAGCCCTGTGTCGAACCGGCCAGCGTCGTCACGGTGCCGTCCAGGGCGACGATGCGGATCTTGTGGTTGGCGACCTCGGTCACGTACAGCGCGCCGTCGGGACCCAGCGCCAGGCCAGTGGGCTCGTCGAAGCGCGCCGCCGCGCCCACACCGTCCTGGTAACCGCCCTGGGCCTTGGGGTCGAAGAGCCCGGGCTCTGGGGCGTCGCCCGCCAACGTCGTCACGACTCCGCCGGCAGAGATCTTGCGGATTCGCTGGTTGAGGCGATCGGCGACGTAGACCGTGGACGAAGCATCGACGGCCAAGCCGGCCGGTGCCCAGAACTGCGCCAAGGTCCCGGCGCCGTCGGCGAAGCCGCTGATGCCCTTGCCCGCCAAGTTGCTGACGGTGCCGTCTGGCAGAACCTTGCGGATGTACGAGCCATTGCCGGCAGCATCGGCGACATACAAGGTGCCGTCGCCGCCCACCGCGATCGCCGAAGGCAGGGTGAACTTCGCCTGCGTGCCCTTGCCGTTGGCGTAGCCCGCCGTGCCGGCGCCGGCCAAGGTCGTGACCGCATCGGCGGCGATGCTGCCGGTGCACTTGCCCGAGCTGCACGCGTCGCCCTGGGTGCAGGCATCGCCGTCGTCGCAGGCCTGGCCGTCGCTGACTGCCGTGGTGGTGCAGCCGATCGACAGATCGCAAACGTCGTTGGTGCAGACGCTTTTGTCGTCGCACACCTTGGTCGTTCCGGTGCACTTGCCGCTGGCGCATGCGTCGCTGTCGGTGCAGGCGTTGCCGTCGCTGCAGCTGGCGCCGTCGGCGAGATCGACATGCTGGCAACCGGCGCCCTTGTCGCACGTGTCGCTGGTGCACGGGTTCTTGTCGTCGCAGTCCACGGCGGCACCGCCGCAGCTGCCCGCGGTGCAGGTGTCGGCCTTGCTGCAGGCGTCGCCGTCGTCGCAGGCCTTGCCGTCGCTGGCGTTGGTGGTCGCACACTTGCCCGTGTCGGGCTGGCACGAGCCGACAAGGCAGACGTTGCCCGCCACGGCGCAGTCCAGTTCCGTGCCCGCGCACTGGCCGGACTTGCAGGCGTCGCCGGTGGTGCACAGCTTGCCGTCGTCGCAGCTGGCGTTGTCGCCGGCGGGGGCGTGTACACAGCCGTCGACCTCGCAACTGTCGATTGTGCATGGATTCTGGTCGTCGCAGCCGGTTTGGCCGGTGGCCACGCAGGTGCCCGAGGTGCACACGCCGGCCTGGCAATTGCCCAGGTCGCACGGCAGGTTACTCTGCTCGTTGCTGCAGCCCTTGGCCGAGTCGCAGGTGTCGATGGTGCACGGGTTGTCGTCGGCGCAGATGACCTGGGCGCCCACGCAGGTGCCCGCGCTGCCGCAGACGTCGCCCACCGTGCACGCGCTGGCGTCGTCGCAGTCCTTGCCCAAAGCCGGCGCGTGGGTGCAGCCGCTGGCGTCGCAACCGTCGACCGTGCACGGGTCTTTGTCGTCGCAGTCCTTGCCCACACAGGCCGGTGGCGCGCAACTCCACGTCGTAATCGCCAAGTGCGCACAATTGCCGTTGACGCCGCACAGGTCCGCGGTGCACGCGTCTTTGTCGTCGCAGCTCAGCGTGGCCACGCACGCGCCGGTCGCACAGTGGTCGCCA
>JACRCU010000323.1 GCA_016218865.1 Deltaproteobacteria bacterium
CAATGCCTGCACCAGCGGCGAGGCGTGTGCGGCAGGCCAGTGCACCGGCGGCAAGCCGGTCGCCTGCAACGACAACAACCCATGCACTGCGGACAGTTGCTTGCCCACGAGCGGCTGCGCGCACACGGCCGCCGCCGGCCAGTGCGACGACGGCAACGGCTGCACGCTGGACGACACCTGCCAGGCGGGGGTCTGCAAGCCCGGCACGCCGCTGACCTGCCCAGACTCGTACGGTGCGTGCTACGCGGCCAAGTGCACGTCTACCGGCGCGGAGAGCCACGCTTGCGGGCCAACGCCCAAGGCGGCCGGCACCGGCTGCGACGACGGCAAGTTCTGCACCGCGGGCGATGTCTGCGACGGCAAGGGTGCCTGCGCGGGTAGCAAGCCGACCGACTGCTCGGCCAAGAATGCCGCGTGCTTGCTGGGGATCTGCGACGAGGTCGGCAAGGCCTGCACCGCTACGCCCAAGGCCGACGGCACGGCCTGCAGCGACACCAACTCCTGCACCGAGGGCGAGGCCTGCACGGCTGGCGTGTGCAGCGGCGGCAGCCAGGCCTGCCCCGATGTCCGCGTCAGCACGGCCACCCCGAACCTGCCCGGCGGTGGCTGGCCGGCACCCGTCACCAGCGCGCTGGGCAAGGGCCGCTTGCGCGTCGCCTGGACCTCGGCCAGCAGCGAGCTCCGGATGCGCAGTTTTGCGGCCGACGGCTCGCGCGAGGGCAACGAAATCGCCATTTCTGCCGGGGGCGATCCCATCGAAAGCGTGGCCGGCGGCGCCGACGCCTTGAACGCCACCCTGGTCTGGACCACGTTTTTGCCGTTCAGCACCAAGAAGTACTGCAAGTGCGCGTCGCCGCCCGGCAATGTCTGCAGCGCCGCCAGCCTGTTCGACGCGGCGGACACCTGCTACTGGTACGGCGCACCCAGCGAGTGTCTGCAGGTGGTGCAGCCGGGGTTCACTTGGCACAGCGGCTGGAACACTCTGGGATCCAAGTATTTGGACGCCGTCGGCGCCAACCTCAGCCCGGCGACCACCGTGAATTGCCAGGTTCCGGCGCCGCAACCCGTGGGCTACCCGAGCCGCGCCGCCATGTTCGCCCGCAGCCCCAGCGGCCAGATGCTGCAGAGCCTGACCACCAACGGCGCCACCAGCCTGATGTACAGCGGCATCGGCAGCAACTGGCAGTGGAAGATCGTCAATGGCATCCCCCTTTCGACCGACGGCGACCTCGCCGCCTTTGCCGACGGCAGTTTTGCGCTGGTGTGGGCGCAGAACGGCGACATCGTCGCGCAACTCCTCACCGCCGCGGGCGCTCCGGCGGGGCCGGCCTTCCAGGTGAACGACGTGACGGCCGGTCTTCAGTTCGAGCCGCGGCTGGCGGTCCTGGCCGGCGGCCAGTGGGCGGTCACCTGGACCACCGACGCCAACGCCTGGGACGTGCAACTCAAGATTTTCAAAGCCGGCGGCAGCGAGCCGGTCGCCAAGGAAGCCTGCGTCCACGCCGGGATGTGGGCCGGCCTGCAACAGCGCCATGCCCGGCCGGTCGCCTGGCCGGACTCGGGGCTGCTCGTCGCCTTCGAAAGTCCGGATGCCAACGGCTGGGGCATCTGGGCGCGCAGCTTCGACAGCAATGCTGTGGCCTTGCACACACCCAAGCAGGTCAACCTGGGCAGCGACGGCCACCAGATGGACGTGGACGCCGCCGTGGCCGATGCCGCGAGCGCGGCCGTGACGTGGCGCGGGCCCGATGCGCACGTCTACCTGCGGCGGATCGACAAGGCGGGCGCCATCGTGCCGCCACCCAACCGCGAACGGCGGCTGAACGCGGCGATGGTGGGCGTGCAGAACGGGCCGGCGAGCGCCGCCACGCCCGGTGGCTGGACGGCGGTGTTCCAGGGACCCGACGCGAGCGGAATCGGCATCTTCCTGCGCACGCTCGACGCGACAGGGGTGCCCACCGGCGCCGACGTGCCCGTCAACCTCACCACCGCCGGCGATCAGACCGTGGCCGACATCGCCGCCAATGCCGACGGGGCCTTGGCCATCGCCTGGGCCTCCAAGAACCCCGCGACCAGCTCGATCGACATCGTCGCCCGCGCCTACGCCAAGGACGGCAGCCCGGTCGGCGGCGAGCTGAGCGTCAACACCACCGCCAGCGGCGACCAGTACCGCCCGGTGGTGGCGATGCAGCCGAGCGGCCACTTTGCGGTGGCGTGGGAGTCCGGCGCGCAGCCGGGCGGCCAGAACCTGGACGTAGTCTTGCGATGTTACGGCCCTGCGGGCGCCTCGCCCAGCGCCGAGGTGGCGGTCAACACCGTGGTCGCCGGCCACCAGCACTGGCCATCGCTGGGGACCTGGACCGACAATTCCGGGGTTTACGTGATCAGCTGGACCCAGGAGGACACCGCCACCGGCGACACCGACATCTGGGCGCGCCGCTACGCGCAGGACTGCAAGCCTCTGGGTGAGCCGTTCCTGGTGTCTGCCAACGCTGCCGGCGCCCAGAGTGCCTCGCGCTTGGCCGTGCAGCCGGGGGTCGGCGGCGGCTTTGCGGTGGTGTGGCGGTCGGTGGCGGCGGGCGGCGCGACCGACGACGTCTATGGCCGCACCTTCACGGCCGACGGCAAGCCGACCAGCGGCGACTTTGTGCTGAACCAGCAGAGCGCCAACACCGAAAACCTGCCGATCCCGCGCTACCTTCCGGGCGGCGACCTGCTGGTGGCGTGGCTGACCACGGCGCCGGTCGACGGCGACGCCAGCGCCATCGTGATGAACCGCTTCAAGGCCGGCAAGCCGGTCGGGCTCGAGTGGGTCGCCAACGTGACCGGTGCGGGATCCCAGGGCTATCCGCGCCTGTCGACCCGCGGCGACGGCACCTCGCTGGTGACGTGGCACGGCACGCTGGACGGCGACAACATCGGCTCGTATTGCCGGGTGTTCTGAGCGGTCGGCCTGGCTCGGCCCGGACTCGCTAGTGCCCGGCCCGTGCAAGATGTTCGCAAGGCGACGCGTCCGTTTCCTGGCCTACCGGACCAGCTTCTTCTCCAGTACGTCCAACTGCCCCCGCAGCGTCGCCACCGCCGTCCGCACCCGCTCGACCTGGGCTTTGCTCAGCTTGCTGGCGTCGATGCGGTCGAATTCCTGATGCCACTGGCTGACCTCTTCGGTCCACTTCTCGGTGCGGGTCACCAGCCGGCCCGGCTGCGGCAGCGGCTCCGGCTTGGGCTCGGGCAGCTGCAAACCGAGTTTTTCGGGGTCCGCGTCCCACACCCGGCCATCGTGGGCTTGGGCTACCACGTCGCGCACCTTGCCCAGCGGCCAGTTCTCGCTGACCGCCGCCATAGCGACGCGGGCCCGCAGGTTCACTTCGCCGATCGCGCTGATCGCCAGCAGGGCCGACCACTTGAGCTGCTCGCGGGCCGCCGGGGGCAGGCTGTCGTGGCAGATCTTGACGCGGACGCAGCGGCGGAGGGTGTGCTCGGGCAGGTCGAGTTCAGCCACGTCGGTCGCATGGACCTTCAAGAAATCTGCGAATTTCGCCGCCTTGGTGGGATCCGAGTTGCTGAACTGCGCGGCGCTGCCGCCAAAGAAACGCTGCAAAATCAGCTCGCCCACTTTGAGCCGATAGGTCTTCTCGTGCTGGTTGGTCAGGGCTTGCAGGCCTTGCAGCACGTCGTGGTACTCGCTTTGGATAACCTGGGCTTGGGTCGACGTCATGGGCGCGCTCCGGTGGGCGGTGGTGCGAGCTTTGGACGTTGGCACATGTGCCAAGGTTGAAAGCTCGGCTTCGGGCGAGGATAGGGTGGGTTTTGTTGGGGTTCAAGGGGGGTGGCGCGCCGACCGGGTCGCGGGTGAACCGGCCTGACTGGACGCCGCCGCCAAGCTGGACGAAGATGCAGGGCAGGAGGACGCCAACGAATGACCACCGCGCTGCACGTCACCGTCAACCCCGCGCTGCTGGTGTGGGCTTGTGACCGCGCCGGCATCGCTGTCGACGAAATGGCGCAGAGGCTCAAGGCTTTCTCGGCCTGGCTGAACGGCGCTCGGACGCCTACCCTCAAGCAACTCGAGGCCTTTGCTCGCACCACTCACGTGCCGATGGGCTACTT
Organism: Deltaproteobacteria bacterium; assembly: GCA_016218865.1. Lineage (GTDB taxonomy): Bacteria > Myxococcota_A > UBA9042 > UBA9042 > UBA9042 > SXRM01. The sequence continues at coordinate 4,111 of JACRCU010000323.1, forward strand.
CTTCTTGCCCGAGCCGCCGGTCGAGTCGGTGCCGATTCCCGATTTTCGCACTCTGGGCAGCCGGACTCTGGCGCGGCCCAGCGGCAACCTGCTCGACGTGATCTACGCGTGCCAGCGGCGGCAGGACTGGTACCGCGA
>JACRCU010000324.1 GCA_016218865.1 Deltaproteobacteria bacterium
AGCAGCGGCGCCGCATCGACGCCATCGACGCCCAGCTGGTCGCGCTGCTCGCCGAGCGTGCCCGCGTCGTGCGCGCGATCTGGGACGAAAAAGAGCGCCGCGGTGCGCCGTTGCGCGATCCTCAGCGCGAGGCCGCCATCCAGGCCGACCTAGCGGAACTGGCCAGACAGCACGGCCTGGAACCAGCGGCGGTGGCGGCGATTTTTGCCCATATCGTCGGCGTGGACCTGCACAGCGGGCTCCGCGCCGGTCAACCGACCACGTAGCGCCCAGCCAGCCGCCCGACCACGTTGCGCACGTCCAGAAACCGCCAATTCGAAGGCAGCTCCCAGGCTTGCGGGGCCGCCATGCGCAGCGCCTCGGCCACCGCCGCCGGCAGTGCATCGCTGTCGCCGCTGTGGACCTTGACGGCCAGCCCCAGGTCGCGCGCCGGCAAGGCGATGCAGAACACCCCTTGGGCGCCGATCTTGGCTGCCATCGGCTCGCGGGCGTGGCGCACCACCGAAGCGTCGAACCGGTCTGTGCCGGAGGTGAGCTGCGGATGCTCGGCCATGGCCCTGCCGATCGCACCCAGCCGCGTGGGATCGTCGGCCGCGCCCATCGCCTGCGCCACCCGCCACCAGCCGTGGGCAATCGCGCTCAGCGGCAGGCAAAACGTCGGCACGCCGCAGCCGTCCAAGGCCAGCTTCGGGCTGGCGGTGGTCCACTCAGCCACGCGCTCGGCAACAAAGCGCTGCAGGGGGTGCTCGGGGGGCCGGTAGTCGCTGGCCCAGCCTTGGCGCGCGGCCGCTGCGAGCATGAAGGCGTGCTTGCCCGAGCAGTTGTTGTGGATGGCAGAAAACTCCTTGTTCTGGCGCAAGATCTTTTCCGCGCTGGCCGCGTGGACCGGCGGATGGGTGCCGCACAGCAGACCGTGCTCGGCCACGTCGAAGCGCGCCAGCACCTCGCGGACCCAGTGCACATGCTCGGGCTCGCCCGAGTGCGAGGCCGCGCCGATGGCCAGTTCCTCTGGTCGGACCTTGGGATAGCTCAAAAGCTCCAGCGAACAAGCCAGTTGGAATGGCTTGGCTGCCGAGCGCCAGGTGGTCCACAGGTCGTCGCCCGCCTGCCAAACCACGCTGCCCGCGCGCACCGCGACCGCCGACCACGGATGGCGGGTCTCGACGCAGGTGTCTAGATCGTCCGCTCCGGCCAAACCGCCGCGCATCTGCAGAATTTCGGGCATGGTGGCTGTCTGCCGTGGCGTGGATGCCAAGGCCAACCTAAGCGGCTTGGCGGCGGAGCGCAAGATCGACCGCAACCCGCGACGCCGCAAGCGATCGTCCGTCCAGCGCCGCGGCCGGCGTGCGAAAAAGTTGACGATAGTCGGCGTTGGGCGACCCTTGTGCTGCGCCCGTTGGCGCGCGAGCAAGCTCATGGCCGTCGTGCACGATTTGGGTCAACGTCTTCGCCAGGTTGTGGGTGGCATGGTGCCAAACCCGACCCAGGCCTGGAGCTCGAGCCCGGCCGCGGTACCGTTCGCCCACACCAGCCCGCTGCGGGCGCAAGTCATCGCCGTGGCTGCGCAAAAGGGCGGTGTCGGCAAGACCACCACCGCCGTGCACCTGGCGGCCGGCCTGGCCGAGCAACACGGCCTGTCGGTGCTGCTGGTCGACCTGGACGCCCAGGGCCACGTCGCTTCGTCGCTGCGCGCGCACGTCCGCGCCTCGGCCGAGCAGAGCCTGACCCAGACGCTGCTGAGCCTGGATCCGGACATCCTGCCCGCCACCCTGCCGACCACCATTGCCGGCCTGCACGTCACCGGCGCCGACAAGCAATTAGCTAGCGCCGAAGCGCAGTTGGCCGGCCGCATGGGCCGCGAAATGATCCTGGCGCGGGCCCTGCGCAGCGCCCGCGGCGGCTACGACGTCATCGTGCTCGACTGCCCGCCCAACCTGGGCCTGCTGACCCTGAATGCGCTGTTCGCCGCCGATCACCTGCTGGTGCCCTGCGACCTGTCGGTCCTGGCGCTAGAGGGCGTGGACGACGTGATGCGCACCCTGCAGAACCTGCAGCTGATGTTCGGCCGGGCGCCGGCGCTGCTGGGCCTGCTGCACACCCGCGTCGATCGCCGCAACCCCAAGCAGAACGCCGCAATTCGCCGCGCGCTGCAGCAGTCGTACCAGGGGCTGTCGCTGCAGACCGAGATCGCCACCAACACGGCACTGCCGGGCGCCCAACTGGCGGGCCAGACAGTGTTCGCCGCGTCGCCGGATTCCACGGGTTCGCGCGACTACGCGGCCCTGGCCAGCGAAGTGTACGCGCGCGTGGTCACAGCACGCTGACCGGGCACCGCCCCCACAAGGGCTGCCCGGACAAGGCAAGTCTAGCGATTGCCGATGGTTTGGCGGTCAGGCGGCGGCGCCGGGCTTGGTCTCGGCGAAGATGGCGTCGAGTTCCACGGCCACGTCGTCTTCTTCCTGGGCGCGGGCCACGCTCAGTTCCTTGATCAGCAAAGTCCGCGCCTGGTCGAGCATCTTGCGCTCGCCGAACGACAAGGCCTTGGTGTACTTGAGAACCGACAGGTCGCGCATCACTTCGGCGACGTCGAAAATGGAACCGGTGTTGATCTTCTCGACGTAGCCGCGGTAGCGCCGGTTCCAGGTCACGTTGCCGGCGCCGGCCGTGCGCTCTTTGAGCACCCGGTAGATGCGCTCGACCTCGGCGTTGCCGATCACCTTGCGCAGGCCTACCGAGCCGACTTTGCTGACGGGGATCATGATCTTTCGGTTGGTGTTCACCACGCGCAGCATGTACAGGATCTCGGTATTTCCGGCGATTTCCTTGGATTCGATGGCCGTGATCTCGGCAACACCTTGGCCCGGGTAGACAGCGCGATCTCCGATCTTGAACAGCATGGCGATCTCCTGACTGGCCTGAACTCTGCGAAACCCTGCAACTCTACTCAGCTTTCTGAAGCAACTTCTGCAACCAGGGGCCCACCGATCCAACCGCCGGACGGGGCTGCTCGGCCGCATTCTCGACTTGCCGCCACCAGCGGATCGTCGATGGCCCAGCGGGTGGCGACTGCTGCCTGAGCCAGGCAAATGGCGGACACAGCAGCGGGCTCAACAAGAACGTCGGAGCGGGGCTCGCGAAGGCAGGACTGGGCGGGAGTTGCCCCGACCAGATGTACAGGGTAGCGGATCGCGGCCGCGGGCGCCATCAAAAAAAGCGCGGGTTGTCGCGCCTTGGCGGGGGTGCGCGGGTCAGCGCCGCAGCGGCAGACGGGCTCGCAGTGCCCGGCCTAGGGTCGCCTGATCCAGGAATTCGAGCTCGCTGCCCTGGGGAACGCCGCTGGCGATGCGGGTGACCTCAATGGGTAGGTTCCGCAACAGGCCCAGCATGTAGGACGCGGTCGCCTCGCCCTCGACCGAGATCGATGTCGCGACAATCAGCTCGCTGGGCGGCGCCACCGCGATGCGGGCCACCAGCTCGGTCAGGCGCAGATCGCGCGGCCCCACCCCGCGCAGTGGCGACAGCGCCCCGCCAAGCACATGATACAAGCCACGAAATTCGCCCGACCGCTCGATTGCCAGCAGGTCCGCCACCTCCTCGACCACGCACAGCAGGTGCGGATCGCGGTGGGGGCTGCTGCAGATGCGGCAGAGCTCCTCTTCGGCTAAGTGGAAGCACTGCTTGCAGAAATGCACTTCGTCGTGCAGCCCCGCCAGGGCGCCGGCCATGCCCTTGGCGTAGTCGGCGGGCTGGGCCAGCACGTGCAGAGCCAGGCGCTGGGCCGAGCGCTCCCCCACGCCGGGCAGGCGCCCCAACAAGCGCGCGAGTCGTTCCACGGCCAACGGCAGCGATGCGTCCATGCCTGCAGATCCTAGTCCGTGTTCGAGTTTTCCAGGTAGACGCGGCTGATGGTGCCACCAAAGGCGGTCATCACCGCCTGCACGGCCGGCAGTCGACGCAGCGAGGCCTCGGAAACTTGGCGCTTCTCTTCGCGATCGCGGCCGCTTTTGGCCACCAGGCTGTCGGTGCGCGCGCGCGGGTCCATCAGCGCCCCCACCTGCCAGTGGCCACCCCACAGTAACCCAGCGGCCTGGCTGAACAATTCCAGGAGCTCCGGGCGCCCGGCTTGGCCGACCAGGAATTCGTTGGCCCAGCCCAGCTGCAGGGTGCGCCCGCGGCACGACGCCACCACGGCTTGGTCCAGCAGCGACGCCTCGATCGGCCGCTGCAGGCGCTGGGCCACGGCCGCCGTCAGGGCCGGCAAGTCGGCATCGCCCACCACCTTGACCGGGGTTGCGACATCACCAGCGCGCACGCCAACTTCCACGGGCCGCAGCACGCCACCGGGCTCGCTGGCCGGCGCCGCTTGGGCCGTGCGCGGGCTGGCCCCGTAACCACCCGGACGGCCATAGCTTCCGCCGGGGGCACCGCCGGGAGCACCGGTGGGCGCGGCACCAGTTGCACCACCGCCAGGCCGCGACCCAGGTACGACCGCGCGCGGCCCCAAGGCCAGCAAACTCTCGACCCGCGCTGCCAATTCGGCGACGTCGACCATCTGCGGCGCCCGGCACAGCCGCACCAGGCCCAGCTCCAGCGCCAGCCGACCGTGGCGGGCGCGGTTGACCTGCTCGGCCACTTCCAGCAGCACGTGGCTGATCCGCTCCAGCTCGGCCACCGGGGTATTGCCCGCCAATTTCTGCAGTTCCTCGACCTCGCTGTCCGAGCGATCGATCAACTGCCGCGCCTGCGTCCCCGCCAGCTTCACCACCATCAGGTCGCGGGCGTCCAGGGCCAAATTGCGCGCGAGCGTCCGCAGATCCATGCCGTTTTCGTGCGCAGCGCCCACCGCGGCCAGCGCCATCCCGGCGTCGCGATCGAGCAGGCCCTTGAGCAGTTGGTGGGTGCGGGCGCGATCCGCCACGCCCAGCAGACCCGCCACCGTGTCGCTGTCCAGCTTGGCGCCGGCAAAGGCGATCACCTGGTCCAGCAGCGACAGGGCGTCGCGCATCGAGCCGTCGCCTTCGCGCGCGATCAGGTACAGCGCGTCCACATCGCACGCCACCTGCTCTTGTTGGCAGATCCACTCCAGCCGCTTGACCACGTCCTGGGCCCGCACCCGCTTGAAATCATAGCGCTGACACCGCGAGCGGATCGTCACCGGCAGCCGCTGCGGGTCGGTGGTGGCCAGGATGAAGACCACGTGCGCCGGCGGCTCTTCCAAGGTCTTCAAGAAGGCGTTGGCGGCCTGGTCGGTGAGCATGTGCGCTTCGTCGACGATGTAGACCTTGTAGCGGTCGCGGCTAGGCGCAAAGCCAACCCCGCTCCGTAGCTCGCGAATCTCGTCGATACCGCGGTTGCTGGCGGCGTCGAGTTCCTGCACGTCCACGCTGTTGCCGGCGGTGATCTCGCGGCACGCCGAGCAGATGCCGCACGGCGTCTCGGTGGGCCCCTGCTCGCAGTTGAGCATCTTGGCCACGATGCGCGCCGTGGAGGTCTTGCCGGTGCCGCGCGCGCCACAGAATAGCAGCGCATGGGGAATCCGCTTCATGGCCAAGGCGTTGCCCAAGGCGCGCGCGATGTGGTCTTGGCCGACCAGCGCGGCCAGCGTTTCGGGGCGGTACTTGCGAGCGAGGACGAGGTAGGCCATGCGCCCGGCTTGTAGCACGGTCGGCGGCGGCTGGGCAGCGGCAACACCGAAGGCGGCGTGGCGGCTAGGTCTCTGCGCCCCGGTGACGAGCGACAGCCGGCCACCGCACGCCAACTAACCGTAACTTCTTAGGGAATGCCGATCAGCCAAAAACGGCTCGCGGGCAGGGCCAGCGGCACACGACACCGACGCTACCGTTGCTTCCTCTCGGACCTGGCGGGGTTTACGCGATGCCGTTGCCGCTGGCGCTGCCCGCGAAACGGTCGTCCACTCGATTTCTCAATCCGCGTCAGCGGCTTACTTGCTGAGCACTGCCGCTGGCGCTGCCCGCGAAACGGTGGACGAATCAAATTTTCAATCAGCGCCAGTGGCTATCCTACCTGACACTGCCGCTGGCGCTGCCCGCGAAACGGGGGCCAGCCGGGACCTTTGTGCAGAAGCTCCGTGGGCGGAGAGACGGGGATTCGAACCCCGGGTACCCTTTTGGAGTACACCCGCTTTCCAGGCGAGTACCTTAAGCCACTCGGACATCTCTCCCGGGTGCAACTGCGGGCAAGGCAATCGCGGGACGACGGCCACGTTCTCGGGAGCGACTCGCCAAGGAAATCGGCCGCCTGGTGGGGCTTCTGCAGGACTGATTTGTGGGTGCGGCCGCAACGGTGGCGGAGAGAGAGGGATTCGAACCCCCGGTACCTTTCAGTACACCTGATTTCGAGTCAGGCTCCTTAAACCACTCGGACATCTCTCCGTTTTTCAGCGCCGACTCCGTGTTGGCCTGCGGCCCGGGTCCGGTGCTGGATCTGTTGCGGTCGCCGCGGGCGGTGGCGCGCAGCCGGCCCGTGAGGGGCAGCAGTATAGCTGCGATGCGGGGTGGTTGCAAGAGCTGCGGGGAGTCCCCAGATTAGCTGCGACCACCTCGCAAGCCCATAAAAAACTTGGATAACAGCTCACTGGCTTCGGCGCGCCGCACGCCCTCGGTCAGGATGAGCTGGTGGTTCAGGCGCTCGTCGCTGCCCAGGGCAAACAGCGAGGCGGCGGCGCCGGCCTTGGGATCGCGGCAGGCAAACACAAGCCGGTCGATGCGCGCGCTGATGGCGGCACCCATGCACATCGGACAGGGCTCCAGGGTCACGTACAGCGTGCATTCGTTCAGCCGCCACGAGCCGAGCACCTGGCCGGCCAGTCGCAGCGCGAGGACCTCGGCGTGGGCGGTCGGGTCGTGATCGCGCTCGCGGCGGTTGGCGGCCACAGCGACCACCTCGCCTTCGTGCACGACGACGGCGCCGATCGGCACCTCGCCCTGGGTGCCGGCGTCGGCGGCGACGTTCAGCGCCATGTCCATGAAATCGTTGTCGTCGCGCAACATGAGCGTCCAGCTCGCTCGGCGGATGGCGCCGAGGCGGGGCCAAAAAGAACCGTGGCCCTCGGCAAATGGGTGCCGAGCTGCGAGCGGGTCAGGCGTGCTGTGATGGGGGCGGGCTCAGCAGGGCTCGAACCTGCAACCTTCGGTTCCGTAGACCGATGCTCTATCCAATTGAGCTATGAGCCCGTTGTCGGTGCCCGCACACGCTTCGAAGCCTGGCTTCGCGGTCGGCCACCTGGGTACTGCGGATGCGCTGGCCCAGAGTCGTCTGGGCGGAGAGGAGGGGATTCGAACCCCTGATAGGGGTTTACCCCCTATGACGGTTTAGCAAACCGTTGCCTTCAGCCACTCGGCCACCTCTCCGTCATCGGCTTGCCGGTGACCGCGAACGGGCTCCGGCGAGCGGATTGCACTGACGAACACGAACTGTCGAGCAGGCGACGGGGGCGCGAGGCGGCGGGCGGGAGAGGAGGGATTCGAACCCCCGGAAGCACTCTCGTACTTCGACGGTTTTCAAGACCGCTGCCATCAACCACTCGGCCACTCTCCCTTGCGGTTCTCCCTGGCCGTTGTGGGGACCGGGGGCGCCGAAACTCCGCTTCCGTCGCTCGGGCGGGGTGGAACTTGGCGACAAGGTTCGTCAGCTGCTGTGTCAGCTGCTGTGTCAGCTACTCTGAGCACCGCCTACGCCCAAGGAGCGCGGTCGGTGCGGCATCGCAGATTTGGATTTTGTGTGGAAACCGCGGCGCGGGAGCCGGTTTCGCGCGCTGGGACCGGGCAAACCGGGCAGCGTGGGGCGGAAGTCTAGCCGATTCACGTGGGCAGTGCAAGCCCTGCCGGGGCACCTGGGGTTGCATACGGCGCTGTCCAAGGGCGAGACTTGCCGCCGCCGGCCCACTTGGCCAGCACCCAGGTTGGCCGTGCCCAAGATGGACCCTTGTGAATTTGCGCCGTTGTCGACGCAGGCCGCGCTGAGCGAGCTGGCGATCCAGGCCGGGCGCGCGGGGTCCGCGGTGCACACCGCGCTCGCGGACGGGCTGGCCCCGGGCAGCGGGCTGCAACCCTGGGCGATCGCGCAGATGCTGGCGCAGTTCGCCCGCGGCTGGCGTCCGAACCGCCTGCGGCGGGCGGTGGCGTTCGCCCGAGCTGCAGGGGCCCGCCGCGCCGTGGCCGAAGTGGCGGTGATCGCGCCCGCCAACGTGCCCGCGGCCGCCTGGCAAGCGGTGCTGGAACCGCTGCTCGCCGGCAGTCGGGTGCGGGTGCGGCCCAGCCGGCGCGAGCCCCGGGCAGTGTACAACCTTGTGCGCGCTCTGCAGATTGTTGCACCAGACCTGGCCGAGCGCTGCCTGATCAGCCAGCCGACCAGCCCGCATGCGACGGATTGGCAGACCTGGCTCGCCGGCGTGGCCACGCTGACGGCGCAGGGAAGCGACGCGGCCATGCGCGCTGTCGCCGAGGTGGCGCGCACCGCCGGTTTCGCCGGCACCCTGCGCCTGCACGGCGAAATGCGCTCGCTGGCGGTGATCGACGCAGCGGCATGGCGAGCGCACGGCCCGCGGCTGGCCCGCCAACTGGCCGCCGACGCTCTCGAAGTCGACGGCCGCGGCTGCATGAGCTTGCGCACGGTGTGCTGGCTGGGCTTCGGCCCCGCGGAGCTCGCCGAGGCCCACGCCCTGCTGGCTCGCGCCCTGGCCGAGCTGGCGCGACACTGGCCGGCCGGCGGCAGCACCGACACAGGTCTGGCCGCCCGCACCTACCAGCTGCAGACCCTCCAGGCCGTTGCGGCGGTGGGCGCGCCCCTGCACCTGAGCGCGCGCAGCGACGGTTGGCTGGCCACGGCGGGCGACCGCGCGGCACTGGCAGGTGTGTGGCCAGGTCCCGGTGGCCGGTGCCTGGTCGGACTTTCGTTTGCGGATTCGGCAGATCTGCGGTCGACCCTGGAGGACTGGCGCGGCCAGATCTCGACGGCGGCGACCACCTTGATCGGACGCGATCGCGCACAACTGAAGGACTGGCTGGGCGGGCCGCGCCTGTGCCGGCCGGGCCAGATGCAGGCGCCGCGGCCGGATCAGGTGCACGACGGCTGGGCGCCGCTGCAGGGTTTCTACATGTCGGACTAGCTGCAGCCGCCCGAGGTCTGGCCGCAGTCGCAGCGGTAGCACTTGCCGGCCGGGGTCATCATGCGGCCGCACGACGAGCACAGCGGCGCGTCCAGGCGGGCTTGGTACAGGCGGTCGGTGGCGCGCTGGGTCTCGGCCTGGGTCTCGGTGCCGCCGCCGTTGCCCAGGGCCTTGGCCGGGTCGACGACCTTGACCTTGACCACCGCGCCGGTGGAGCCGCTGGTGCCGCTCGACGCGTGGGCCGTCTCGCCGCCTTCCAGCTCCGCGTCCCCGCGATCCAGGAACTTCAGGGCCATCCAGCGGAAGATGTAGTCGGTGATCGACTTGGCCATCGGGATGTCTCTGTTGCCCGTGAAGCCCGACGGCTCGAAGCGCGTCGCGGTGAACTTGTCGGCCAGCACCTGCAGTGGCACGCCGTACTGCAGCGCGAGCGAGATCGCCGTGGCGAAGGCGTCGAGCAGACCCGACAGCGTCGAGCCCTCTTTGGCCATGGTGATGAACACTTCGCCGGGGCTGCCGTCTTCGTACATGCCCACGGTGATGTAGCCCTCGTGGCCGGCGATCGAGAACTTGTGGGTCAGCGCCTGCCGCTCGTCGCTCAGCTTCTTGCGGTAGGGGCGGAACACTTCGCGCTCGATGATCTTCTCGACCACCTGGGCCGGGCCCATCTCGGCCGCGTTCTGCGGCGCCGGGGCATTCTGCGCGACGGGCCGGCTATCCGAGCCGTCTTCGTTCTGCCTCTTGGTCGACAGCGGCTGGATGCGCTTGCAGCCGTCGCGGTAGATGGCCACGGCCTTCACGCCCATGTGCCAGGCCGCCATGTAGGTCTCGGCGATCTCTTCGGCGGTGGCCTCGGTGGGCAGGTTCACCGTTTTGCTGATCGCGCCAGACAGGAACGGCTGCACCGCGCCCATCATCTTCAGGTGACCCAGGTAGTGGATCGACCGCGAGCCGTTGGCCGGCCGGAACGCGCAGTCGAACACCGGCAGATCCTTGTCGAGCAGGCCGGGCGCGCCCTCGATGGTGTCGTTCTGGTCGACGTGGGCGGTGATCGCCTCGACTTCCTTGGGCGAGTAGCCCAGGCGCTCCAGCGCTTCGGGCACGGCCTGGTTGACGATCTTCAAGGTGCCGCCGCCCACCAGCTTCTTGTACTTGACCAGCGCGATGTCGGGCTCGATGCCGGTGGTGTCGCAGTCCATCATGAAGGCGATGGTGCCGGTCGGCGCCAGCACGGTGACCTGCGCGTTGCGGAAGCCAGCCTTTTCGCCCAGTTTCAGGGTGTCGTCCCACACGGTGCTCACGGCTTCCATCAGCTCGCCGGGCACGAACAGCGCGTCGATGCCTGCCACCGCCGCGCGGTGCTTGGCCATCACGTTCAGCATGGGCTCGCGGTTGGGCGCGTAACCTGGGAAGGCGCCGAGCTGCTCGGCCATGCGCGCCGACTGCAGGTTGGCCTCGCCGTGCATCAGCGCGGTGATCGCCGCGGCGAAGGCGCGCCCTTCCTCGCTGTCGTAGGCCAGGCCGCGCTTCATCAGGATCGCGCCCAGGTTGGCGTAGCCCAGGCCCAGCGGCCGGTAGTCGTGGCTGTTGCGCTCGATGGCCGGGGTGGGATACGCGGCGAAATCGACCAGGATCTCCTGGGCGGTGATGGTCAGGTCCACCGCGTGGCGGAAGGCCTCGACGTCGAATTCACCGCGCTCGCCCACGAACTTCATCAGGTTCAGCGACGCCAGGTTGCAGGCCGAGTCGTCCAGGAACATGTACTCGCTGCACGGGTTGCTGGCGTTGATGCGCGCCGTGTTCGGGCAGGTGTGCCAGGCGTTGATGGTCGAGTCGAACTGCATGCCGGGATCGCCGCACCACCAGGTCGACTCGGCGATGGCGTCCATCAGCTGGCGCGCGCGGTAGGTGTCGACGGTGCGGCCGTTGGTGATGGCCTTGGTCTCCCACGCGCCGTCGTTTTCCACCGCGGTCATGAACTCGTCGCTGACCCGCACCGAGTTGTTCGAATTCTGGAAGAACACCGACGCGTAGGCCTCGCCGTCCATGCGGCCGTCGTAGCCGGCCTCGATGAGCGCCCAGGCCTTCTTCTCTTCCTTCTCCTTGCAGCGGATGAACTCCATGATGTCGGGGTGATCGACGTTGAGGATCACCATCTTGGCGGCGCGGCGGGTCTTGCCACCGCTTTTGATCACGCCGGCAAACGCGTCGAAGCCCTTCATGAAGCTGACGGGACCCGAGGCCTCGCCGCCGCCGGCCAGCACTTCCTTGCTGCTGCGGATCGGGCTGAGGTTGCTGCCGGTGCCCGAGCCGTACTTGAACAGCATGCCCTCGGTCTTGGCCAGGGTCAGGATCGACTCCATGGTGTCGTCGACCTTGTTGATGAAGCACGCCGAGCACTGCGGCTGGGCCTCGACGCCCACGTTGAACCACACAGGCGAGTTGAACGACATGCGCTGGTGCAGAAGCAACCAGGTCAGCTCGGCCTCGAAGGTCTGGCAGTCGTCTTCGCTGGCGAAGTAGGCGGCGTCGCGGGCCCACGCGCCGATGGTGCCGACCACGCGGCCGATCAGCTGGCGCACGCTCGACTCGCGGTCCGCGGTGCCCAGGGTGCCGCGGAAGTACTTCGACACCACCACAGCGGTGGCGGTCTGCGACCAGAACGACGGGAATTCGACGCCTTTCTGCTCGAAGATCACCTCGCCGCGGGTGTTGCTGATCGAGGCGGTGCGGCGGTCCCAGGCGACCTCGTCAAAGGGGTGCACGCCGGGCCGGGTGAAGCGGCGCGCCATGGTCAAGCCCAGGCCGCGGTCGGCCTTGTGGCTGGCGGGCAAGCGGCGGCCCGCAAAGTGGTCCGGCGCCACGGTCACGCTCTCGGTCGGTTCTTCCATCGCCAATTCGTCGAACAGCCTGGCCTGCACCGGGCCCCCCCTATCGCCAAAGTTCGTATCGTCCAAGGTAGCACCTTCGGCGCGGACATCGCCAAGGTTGTCCATGCGCGCGCCGATGCTGCGGCCGGTGCTGCCCAACACCACTTGGTTGTTTTGGGCTTGATTGTTCTGGCCTTGGTGGTTCTGGGCCACTTGGCCGCTCATCGCCGCGTCGCCGCCCCGATGGATGCTGTCGGTGTTGATGCTGTCCATTGCTGCCTCCGCCTGCCGCGCGTCGCTGTTGTGCCGTTCGTTGCTGTTGTGCCGTTCGTTGCTGTTCAAGTTCGGATCTCTTCCTGCGCACTTCGCCCGCGGGCCATCGCGCCGCCTGGGCGAAAAGCCACCTGTGGCCGCGGCGAGCAAATCGCCAAACGGCTCCAGCAAGGTCAGTTGCACTGAATTTGGTTGACGACTGCGCGCGGGTCGACTGCGACTGCCGGCCCCTCCGGCGATCACCCCGTTCGCCGGCCTGATGCCAGGCGTGGCCAAGGAGGGGAGCCGCTGGTTGTCGTCCGTTCGTCGCGAGCGTATCCGTTGCACGTCGCACCTCCAACGCTATCCCGGTCCCCCCGGGTGGTCAACTCGCTTGTCAGCGTCGCACCACAACCGGCGGTGTCAAAAAAAATGATCATCTACTACCGGTAGTGGTAGGACCGCGACGTGCAGCACTTTTCCGCGGCCCCGATCGACTGCAACATCTTCGGTAAATTCGTCGCCAGCTCGCGCGCACCCTCCTTGTGGACAAGCTGTCGCTCGCCGCCTGGACCCGATGAATTCAGATCGAAAACCCCCGCAGCCGACCGCCGCACTGCGGGCGGATCAACGGCGCTGGCCGGCTGATCACGCGCAGACCGGCGGCCCAGCCCGTGCGGTCAAGGCTGCGTCTCTTCAATTGAATTCCACACCTACGTAGATTTGCAGAGAATTCTTAGACTGCCCTTCGGCCCAACTTGAACCGCCGCGCCGAACCAGCGATGCTGCCACTGTTTGCGCCGCGACGACTGGCGACGGCGCACCAGGACCAGAATGCAATTCATTGATCAGGCAACGATTTACGCCAGCTCGGGTGCGGGCGGCCACGGCAGCAAGTCCTTCCGACGCGAAAAATACATCCCGCGGGGCGGTCCAGACGGGGGCGACGGCGGCCGCGGCGGCGACGTAGTGGTCGTTGGCGATCAACGGTCCCGCTCGCTGCTCGACTTCCACTTCAACCGCCACTACCAGGCCGAAAACGGTGCGCCGGGCGCCGACTCGCGCAAGACCGGCCGCGACGGCGCCGATCTGCTGCTCACGGTGCCGCCTGGAACCCAAGTCTACGACGCCGACACGGGCGAATTGCTGGGCGACGTGGTCGAACAGGACCAGCGCTTGACCATTTTGCGCGGCGGCAACGGCGGCTGGGGCAATGTGCACTTCGCCACCGCCACCCGGCAGGCCCCCGATCGCGCCAACCCAGGCCAACCGGGCCAGACCCGCCGCCTGCGGCTGGAGCTGAAACTCCTGGCCGATGTGGCCTTGGTCGGCTTCCCCAACGTGGGCAAGTCGAGTCTGATTCGCTCGATCTCGGCCTCGCGCGCCGAGGTCGCCGACTACCCGTTCACCACCTTGGTGCCCAACTTGGGCGTGGTGCGCCACCGCGGTCGGACGTTCACGGTCGCCGACATTCCCGGCCTCATCGAAGGGGCGGCCGGTGGCGCCGGCCTGGGCATCCGCTTCCTGCAGCATATCGAGCGCTGCAAGACCTTGTGTTTCCTGCTAGTGCAGGGCGAAGAACCCGAGCCGCTGCAGGCCCTGGCGATCCTGCGCCGGGAGCTGGCCGCCTACTCCCCCGAGCTGGCCGGGCGGCCGGCCGTCTACTGCCTGGCCAAGGCCGACACGCTGGGGCCCGATGCCGAGCCAGCCGCCCAGGAGCTCAGCCGCCAGCTGGGAGCGCCGGTATTCGCCATCTCGCCGGTCACCGGCGCGGGCATCGGCGCCCTGCTCAACCAGCTCGCCGATCAATTCACGGTCGAGGCACCTACCCTGCCGAGCGAGTGGTCGCCCCTGGACCCTTGATTCCCAATCCGGCCCATTCGGCTCGATACGGTGGGCGATTCGCCGGCCCCGAGCCGGGCTCTAGGGTGCCGAAGAGATTCGCCGAAGGCTGCCCCCCGTCCGGCCCAGGTCGGTTGCTTTCGGAAGCGGGCTGGGCGCGGCCGCCGGCTTGGCCCTCGGTCCAGGCCGCTCCAGGCCGCCCAGGTCCCGGCGATCGGCGCCGGCCTGCAGGCGCGGCTGGCACACGCCGCCATTGGGAACCTTGCGTTTGGATACAAAGGAATGTGTAGAGAATTTGACCCAGCTAGTCGGCACATCCTATCCTGACCCGGTGCCACGCTACTGCTGCCATACCGGTCGAGTCAGGAAAGCCGTGTCGGCGGATTTCTTCTCTAATCCAAACAGTTGCAAATTCGGGGCGGAGCTGGGCTCGCGGCGGGGGCGTCCCGCACGCGACACGGGCCGGGGTGGTGACACGGGCGCCCCAGTCGTGGCAAGATAGTGCGCTGGCGGACGCATACCCTACTATGGGTGTGCCCTACCCGTACGTCCCTGGGCGTGGGCGGTCGCCGGCCGCGTTGAACGCCTGATGCTTCGGCCCTGCCTCCGCGGCGGCGGCCCGCAAACGGCAGACGGCACCAACGGACGGCGCGGACGCGCGCTGGACCAAACCCGCGACGCGGACGCGCGTCGAACCAGACGAGGGTGCCGAGTGCGGCACCGTGGCACAGACCGGCGAGGCCGGCGCGAAACAAGGGCGGTGCGGGCCATGGGCGCCCATCCAGCACCGCACATGCGGCCAGACCCGCGGCCATGACCAAGGCCGCGCCTGACCACCCCGATTGCAGCAAGTGAGCACACCATGGCACACCGCACGAATGACCTGAGCCCGATCCTGGCGCACCGACTGCCGAAGCTGTTTGGCGGCGCGGCGTCGCTGGGCGCGATCGTGGCCGCCAGCCTGATGGTCGGCGCCTCCGCTTATGCCGCCCCCGAGCCGGCCGCGCCCGCCCCGGCGACTCCCGCTCC
>JACRCU010000325.1 GCA_016218865.1 Deltaproteobacteria bacterium
CCCTTCCTCGCTCAGCGCACTGGCGTCGGCCGGCAGGCGCGCGGCAGGCTCCACCTCCAGAACCGGATCGGCCAGCGCTTCCAACCAGAATTCGGTGCGGGCGCGCTGCTGGACTGGAGAGCAGCCGCTCAAGCCCACGTGCGGAGCCACCGCCAACGCAAGCGCGGCGGGCAGCAAGGGCAACAAGAATTGCGGCAACCGATTCACGCGCCTGCCATACCACGGCTGCCACCGGCCGACAACCGCAGTCGTCCGCCCGCGAGCCTAAAGGCGCTCGACCACGATCGCGACCGCCTCGCCGCCGCCGATGCACAGACTGGCGACGCCGTAGCGCTTGCCGGTCCGCCGCAGGTTGTGCAGCAAAGTCACCACGATGCGCGTACCCGAGGCGCCGATCGGGTGGCCCAGCGCCACCGCGCCGCCGTAGATGTTGACCTTGGCCGGGTCCAGGGCCAAGCCCTCTTGGCAGGCCAGCGAAACCACCGAGAAGGCCTCGTTGATTTCGAACACGTCGATGTCGTCGAGCTTCAGCCCGGCCTTGGCCACGGCCTTTTGCACCGCGAATACCGGTGCGGTGGTGAACCACTCGGGCGCCTGGGCATGGGTGGCAAAGGCGAGCACCCGCGCCATCGGCTTCAGGCCCAGGGCTTTGCCCTTTTCGGCCGACACCAGCACCAGCGCCGCGGCGCCGTCGTTGATCGAGCTGGCGTTGGCGGCCGTGACCGTGCCGTTCTTGTCGAACGCAGGCCGCAACGAGGCAAACTTGCTGGGGTTACCGCGACCAGGCTCCTCGTCGGTATCGACCACTGTCACGTCGCCCTTCTTGCCGGCGATGCTGACGGGGGCGATCTCGTCCTTGAAGGTGCCGGCCGCCACCGCCGCCTGGGCGCGCCTGTACGACTCGGCAGCAAAGGCGTCTTGCGCCTCGCGGGTGATGGTCTTGTCCTTGGCGCAGATCTCGGCGGCGTTGCCCATGTGGAAGTCGTTGTACACGTCCCACAGGCCGTCTTTGATCATGGCGTCGGTGACTTGCTGGTGGCCCAGCCGGTAGCCGTCGCGCGCGCCGCCCAAGTAGTACGGCGCCTGGCTCATGTTCTCCATGCCGCCGGCGACCACGATGTCGGCGTCGCCGGCCTTGATCTGGCTCGCCGCCAGCTTCAGCACATTCACGCCAGAGCCGCACACCTTGTTGACGGTGGTGCACGGCGTGGACTGCGGCAGGCCGGCGAACAGCGCCGCCTGGCGCGCCGGAGCCTGGCCCAGGTTGGCCGGCAGCACGCAACCCATGTAGACGTCGTCGATTTGGTCGATCGGCACGCCCGAACGCTCGACGGCGGCCTTGATGGCCGCAGCGCCCAGCTTGGGCGCGGGCACCGCCGCGAGCGAACCGGCAAAGGAACCAATCGGGGTGCGGGCCGCACCGGCAATCCAGACTTCGCGCATGATGACCTCCAGTTCGGCCACGCTCCGCCCGGCAGAAGTCAGCAAAGCTGGATTGTGGTCGTTGGCGCGCAGGTTAGGCGGCGCGTCGCGCAAGGGCGAGCGAGCGGCGGCAACTAGCCGACCAGCTCAAAGGTCTCGCTGAAGAAGTACTTGACCTCGCGCTCGGCCGACGCCGGGCTGTCCGAGCCGTGGACGGTGTTGCGGCCCTTGCTCTCGGCGTACAGCTTGCGCAGAGTGCCTTCGGCGGCCTGGGCCGGGTCGGTGGCGCCCATCAGCTCGCGGTTCTTGGCGATGGCGTTCTCGCCCTCCAGCACCATCAGCAGCACCGGGCCGCTGGTCATGAAGTCGCACAGCTCGCCAAAGAACGGGCGGGCGGCGTGCTCGGCGTAGAAGCCTTCGGCGTTGGCGCGGCTCAGGCGGACCAGCTTGGCGGCCTTGATCTTCAGGCCGTTCTTCTCGAAGTGGCTGATCACGTGGCCGATGTGGCCGTTGGCGACGCCGTCGGGCTTGACGATGGACAGGGTGCGTTCGAGGGCCATGGGAGTTCTCCTGGGTGGGGCGCAGCACAGCGACTGGCGCGCTGGCCGCAGTTCATGGGACGAAAGGGCTTGAAAAAATTAGCGCTTCCAGACCTTGACCAGCGTGCTGGCCAGGTCGGCGGGCGTGGGCGCGACGGCGATGCCGGCGGCCTCGAAGGCGGCGATCTTGCTCTGACCGGTGCCGGTGCCGCCCGAGATGATGGCGCCGGCGTGGCCCATGCGGCGACCGGGGGGCGCGGTCAGACCGGCCACGAAGCCGATGATCGGCTTGGTGAAGTTGGCCTTGACCCACTGCGCCGCCGCTTCTTCGGCCGAGCCGCCGATCTCGCCGATCATGATGACGGCGTGGGTGTCGGGGTCGGCCTGGAACAGCTCCAGGGTGTCGATGAAGTCGGTACCCTTGACCGGGTCGCCGCCGATGCCGATGCAGGTCGACTGGCCCAGGCCGAGCGCGGTCAGCTGACCCACCGCCTCGTACGTCAGCGTGCCCGAACGGGAAACCACGCCGACGTGACCGGGCTTGTGGATATGACCGGGCATGATGCCGATCTTGCAGGCGCCGGGGGTGATGATGCCCGGGCAGTTGGGGCCGATCAGGCGCACGTTCTTGCCGTCGGCGCGCAGGCCCTGCAAGTAGGTCTGGGCCTTGACCATGTCGGCCACCGGAATGCCCTCGGTGATGCAGACGATCAGCTCGATGCCGGCATCGGCGGCTTCCATGATGGCTTCGGCGGCAAACGGCGGCGGCACGAAGATCATGGTGGCGTTGGCCTGGGTGGCGGCCTTGGCGTCGGTGACGGTGTCGAAAATCGGCACGGTGTCGTCGAATTTCTGGCCACCCTTGCCGGGCGTCACGCCGCCGACCACGTTGGTGCCATAGGCGATGCATTGGCGGGTATGGAACGCGCCGGCCGAGCCGGTGATGCCCTGGACCAGGAGGCGCGTCTGCTTTCCTACAAGAACTGCCATGATATCCTCCTGTTCCTAAGCTACGGCGCCGGTTTCGGCAAACTTCTTGGCGGCGGCCGCCGCCTTCTGGGCGCCGTCCTTCATGTCGCTCGCGGTGATGATCGGCAGGCCCGACTCGGCGAGCAGCTTCTTGCCCAGCTCGACGTTGGTGCCCTCCAAGCGAACCACCAGCGGGCGATCCAGGCCCACTTCCTTGGCCGCGATGATCACGCCCTCGGCGATGGTGTCGCACTTCATGATGCCGCCGAAGATGTTGACGAAAATCGCCTGCACCCGGCGGTCGCTCAGGATGATCTTGAAGGCCGCAGTGACCTTCTCGGCCGTCGCGCCGCCGCCCACGTCCAAGAAGTTGGCGGGCTCGGCGCCAAAGGTCTTCAGGATGTCCATGGTGGCCATCGCCAGACCGGCGCCGTTGACCAGGCAGCCGACGTTGCCGTCCAAGTGCACATACGACAAGTCGAACTTGCCCGCCTCGACCTCGGCCGGATCTTCCTCGTCCAGATCGCGCATCGCGACGATGTCGGGGTGGCGGAACAGGCCGTTGTCGTCGAAATTCACCTTGCCGTCCAGGGCGATGACTTCGTCGGCACCGGTGACGACCAGCGGATTGATTTCGACCAGCGAGCAGTCCTTCTCCGTGTACAGCTTGTACAGGTTCAGGAGCAGCTTGGTGAACGGGCCCACGGCCTTGGGCGACAGACCCAGCTTGAAGCCCAGCTTGCGCGCCTGGAAGGCCTGCAGGCCCACCCGCGGATCCGCCCACTCCTTGTAGATCTTCTCGGGGGTGTTGTGGGCAACATCCTCAATGTTCATGCCGCCTTCGGTCGAGGCCATCACCACGATGCGGCCCTTGTCGCGGTCCAGCAACATGCCCAGGTACAGCTCGCGGCGGATGTCGACGCCGCCTTCGATGTACAGCCGGCGCACCAGCTGGCCGTGGGGGCCGGTCTGGTGGGTCTTGAGCATCATGCCCAGGATCTGCCCAGCCTTCTCTTCCACTTCTTCCAGCGTCTTGCAGACCTTGACGCCGCCGCCCAGGCCGCGGCCGCCCGCGTGAATTTGTGCCTTGACCACGCGCACGGGTCCGGGCAGCTTCTTGGCCGCTTCGATGGCCTCGGCCACGCTAAATGCCGGATAACCTTCGGGTACGGGCACGCCAACTTGGCGGAACAACACCTTGGCCTGGTACTCGTGGATCTTCATGGGTCCTCACTAAGACACCGATAAAAAGCGGCCACAATCGGCAACGGAGCGGCGGGTCGAGCAAGCGCCCGCTTGCGACCCACCAAGCACCAGTGAGTTTTCGTCGTTCAGAATCTCCGCTGCGCGGGGCCTCGGAACCTTCGGATTGACGGTCTAGCGGCGGCCGAAGATAGAAGGGCCCCGCCGGGCGCGGCGGTGTAGCATGGACCGGCCCGAACGGCAACCGCGGCGCCGAGTCGGCCGGACCCAGCGCCGGCGGGCAGCCACTTTCTACCTGTTGAATTGATGGGAGACTGTTGTCCGGTCCCGCGCGTTACAGGTCGTCGCAGGGGGTGCCCAGGCGCTGGCCCAGGTACGGCCCTAGCTCGCGGTAGATCATCTGGCGGTTCTCGTCCAGGGGCAGAACCACCAGTTTGCTTTGCCGTTTGCCGGCGATCCAGGTCGACTCGCTCTTGCCCAGGACCAGGCGCAGCGTGCCTTCCTTTGTCGCAAAAATGTCACCCTCGCTGTCCGAGACGACGTTGACCAAGGGCTTCAGCTTCAGTTGACCGCGCATACCAATGAATACCCTGAACTGCTTACTCTTTTCGCCAACGCCGCGATCGACGAACCAGTAGGTGCCGCTGTCGTCGCGGGCCAACGCGTAGGCCTGTCGGTCCCAAATCGGCGCCACGAAGCGCGCCGCCAGCAGCTTGGCGCGGGCCTCGCCGTCGACCACCTGCAGGTTGGTCTTGCGATCGAAGCACTGCACCCACCACTGGCCGCCGTCCAGCCCCAGGCCGCCCTGCCAGCGCGCCGTGACCCGCGGCTCCCAGAACACCTTGTCGAACTTCTCGGTGCCGACCGCACTGCCGCCGGTGATGCGCAATGCGTTGAAAAGCTTGCCATCGGCCGACCAGTACACATGGCTCCAGCGATCCTCGGCGAACGGCACCGCGGCGATGGTGTGGCCCTTGCCGTCGCTGGCGAACACCAGCTTGTCGCGCACGGCCGCAATGTCCACCGCGCTGCCCGGCGCCGGCTCGACCTCGGCCGCGGCAGCCGGCGGCATCTGGGCGAAGGCGGCGAAACATGCGAGCATGACCAAACAAGGGAGGCCGCGCGGCTGCGACCCGAATTGCGGATAGGGGCAAGTCTTCATGGCTACGCAGGATAGTCGCCAGGGCAGCAGCGGGCAAGCCGGACCGGACACGGGCGGGCACAGCCTGGGACCGGGCAGCGTGGTCGGCGGCACGTGGATCATCGAGCGACTGTTGGGCAAGGGCGGCATGGGCGCGGTCTGGCTGGCCCGCCACCAGCGTCTGCAGAACAAGCGGACCGCCATCAAGGTGCTGCTGGGCACCGGTCTGCGCGACGAGGCCTACGTGCGCTTTGCCCGCGAGGCCGAGATCGCCACCCGCATCGGCCACCCGAACATCGTCGACGTCCTCGACCTGGCGGCGCTGGAGAGCGGCGAGCCGTATATCGTGCTCGAGTACTTGCAGGGCGAGGTGTTGCGGGATCGATTGCGACGCAAAGGATCACTTTCGTGGGACGAAGTGGTGTCGATCACAAGGCAGATCGGCTCTGCCCTGCTCGCCGCCCACCGCCACGAAGTGGTGCACCGCGACCTAAAACCCGAGAATGTCTTTCTGGTTCCCACCGATTCCGGCGGCACCATTCGCGACCACGTCAAGGTGCTCGACTTCGGTATCAGCAAGCTGCGTGGCTCGCAAACCCTGCAAACCCAAGAAGCTGTGTTGCTGGGCACACCGCAGTACATGGCGCCTGAGCAAGCAAGTGGCCGCAATCACGAGGTAGATGCTCGATCCGACCAGTTCGCTCTGGGCGTGATGGTCTACGAGATGCTCACCGGCACGCCGCCGTGGGTGGCCGACACGCCGCTGGGGCTGTTGTTCCAGGTGGTGCACGCGCCGACGCCCTCGCTGCCCACCAGCCTGGTCCAGGTGCCGCAGACCGCCGTCCACGCCATCGAAAAGGCCCTGGCCAAGCAGGCTTCCGAGCGATTCGCCGACGTGGGCGCCTTCGTCGAGGCGCTGACCGGGCAGCCGCTGCAGTTCCTGGATGGCAGCAGCGGCCACCACGACGACAGCGGCGGCAGGCACGTGGTCATCACCAGCAGCGGCACCACACGCCGCGAAGACGAGGTCGCCGCCACCTTCGATGGCACCGAGGCGGTCACGGCCGAA
>JACRCU010000326.1 GCA_016218865.1 Deltaproteobacteria bacterium
GACCCATCGCGGCCACGCTGGCTTGGCCAAGGACCTGCGCGGAGAGCAGTTGGCGCTGCGGCATCCGCTATGCGATCCACTGCACGCGGCGGCGCGCCAGGACGGTGACCGCGGCTTCGACACGGCCCAATTCCGCCAGGTGCCGATCCAGTGCTTCATGGCGGCGGTGGGCTGAATTCCGTAGTCTCTATCCGTGGTTGAGAAGACCATGTGCGCGCAGTTTTGCGCCCAGAACGGCGCCGGAGCTGCGGCCCGAGACTGCCTATCCCAGTGCGGCCAGCCTGCGCATCACCCACGCAAAGCCAACCCGCTCTTGCTCTAGCCGCACCCGCTCGCCCAACCGGTTGTGCCGCAGGTCGTCGTATAGCTCCCGCTCTTCCGCGCACAACCGCGTCAGCTCGCGCGCGGTGGCCTTGGGCTCCTGCTCCCAAAGCGCTTTGAACTCCAACAGGGTCGCGCGGTCCATCAGCAGCGACTCGGCGTGCGGGCAGTGGGCGCGCAGCTCGTCAAGGATCGCAAAACCGTGGGTGTCCAGGTCGCCCCAGTACAGTACCCGACACGCATGCAGCCACGGCGCCCGGCCCAGCGCGCCCAGTCCGTAGCCTGCACCAAAAAGCACAAGGCTTGCGGGATGCGGCGGAAAGGCCAGGAAGTTCACCTCATTCTCGGTGATGAACACCGTCTGCACCCGCGGCTGCAGGCGGGCGAAATGCACGGCATCCAGGGTCAGATCGGCGCCTTGGTCGCCGGGCAGAAAGCTCGCCGCCGGGTCCAGAAACCGCAGGCGCAGGCGCTCGGGCTTCTCGGCAAACCCGTAGCGACGGGCGAACTGGCTGCCGGGGGGCGCGGTCGGGTCGATGTGCTCGGGCGGCAGCGCAAGATCCAGCCATTCGCCGAGCAATTGGCGGTGTTGTTCAATGAACTTGCTGTGCACGCCGGGCGCATCGACGTGACGCAGGTACACGCCGGGCCGCGGATGGGCCCGCAGCCACGCCACCACCGCCAGCAGCCGCGGCCATTCTGCTGTCAGCTCCAGCGCTTGCAAGGGTCGGCGCTGCAGCCACGGCACGACCAAAGGCTGGAACTGCCGGGTCTGGTCGAGCAGGCGCCCAAACTGCGCCAAGGCCCGGTGCTTGCCCAGGATCGCGACCGCAGCGTCTAGCGTATCTACCCATGCTTCCTGGGGAATTTCCTGCGCCCCCAGCAGCCGGTGCCGCACCACCTGCTCGACCAGCCGCACCTGGGTCAGTGCCCGCAGCTCGGCGACCCACTGGCGCGCCGCTTCAAATTGATCCGCCAATTCCGCAGCCGTGGGGCCCTTCAAGCTCAAACGCCGCGGAAACAACGGTTCGCCGCCTACCACGCTGGCCAGCACCTCGCCGCGGTCCCACAGCCGCTGCAGCTGGGCCTTGAGGTCGGTCGCCCGCGTCCAAGCCATCAGTTGGCCTCGCCAGGCAAAACCGCCGCGCGCTTGGGCTTTACGGAGCGGAGCAGGTCACCGCGAGTGTTCTGGTCGACGTCGCCAACGTGCCTCGGCGCCCGGCCAAGCTGGATGTCCCACAGGCAAACCAGGCGTTTCCCCTCCATTCGCTCAGCCCCCAATCCCCTTCATCGCCGCCGTCTTCGGGTCGCCAAAGAAGATCGGATCGACGTATTCCAAGATGTCGGCGCTGACGTCAAGGAAACTCCGCTTGTTCTCGATGGGGATCAGCGCCCGCTTGGCACCGTTGTCCTTGGCGATCTGCAGGGGCTCGGTCAGCGAGCGGAGCGGCTTGATGTTGCCCTGGACGCTCATGTCGCCAAGGATTAGGAGCGCGGGGCTGACCGGCGCCTTGCGGAGCGCGGAGTAGCAGGCGACGAAGAACGCCACGCCGAGCTCGGCTTCGACGCGGTTCGCTAGCAGGTCGATGACCTCCACATGGAAATCGGACACGTCGAGGTCGCGCGCCACTGCAAGCTCTGACTTCTTGGCCTGCAGGTAGCTGAACGCACGCTGCACCGACTCCTTCATCGCGCCGGCAACCCCACCAGCCAGCTTGAGTTTGCCGGTGCCGCTAGAGACGGAAACCTCGACGCGGTACAGCCCCACGGTGCCGTCCGAGGTGACGCCGGCGCTGTAGACGGTGCCGGGCGACAGCGGGTCGGTAGAGATAAGGTCGCGGCCGCCCTGTTCCGGCACGCCGACGAACCTCTCATCGCCGCTCTCGTTGTCCGAGTAGCTGAACGACGTGTGGTAGTACTCAAAGGAGCCCATCTTCTTGAGCTGCTCTTTGACGCGGCGGCGACCTTCGATGGCGAGTTCGAGCAGCTCGGCAAGGTCGTCTTTGGCGATCTCGCCGTGCGGAAAGAGAATTTTCACTAGCCCCGAGACGCTCTTGCGGACAGCCTTCCGGTCGCGGGCGTTGAGGTGGGCGCCCAGCGAGAAGTGGCGGTCGATCACCTCGGTGAAGTTGTGCTTGCGCATTTCGCGGAGCGCTTCTGCGAGGTAGTCGACGACGAAGCCGTAGTGGTTCGTGAACAACTCGTTGCGCATCTTGGGGATTTCCCAGCCCGGGAGGTAGTAGTGCATGCGGTCAATAAAGGCCATGTCGTCGCGGATGATGTCGGGCATCGGCGCAAAGAGGTGGCCAGTTTGAACCATGACGTCGACGGGCTGGTTGGTGTTGCCAAACATGGCGATGCTCCCGTCGCCCGAGACGGCCTCTTGCCCGCGCTGGAAGGTGCCGGACTCGCAGTAGGTCTTCATCGTGGTGATGACCTCTTTGGGCATCTTCTGGAGGTCGGCAACCTCGTCGAAGCCGACGACATCCCAAATCTGCACCATGCCCTTCTGGCGACCGTTCATGTGGCCAAAGAGGTTGGCGACGGTGGTGCCGCCGGTGAGCAAGGCTGAGTAGGGCGAGACTTCCTGCACCACGTAGCTCTTGCCAGTGCCCCGCGGCCCGAGCTCAACCATGTTGTAATTGCGCTCCGCCAGGGGAATGAGGCGCACCAAGAAGAGGAGTTTCAGCCGGCGCGACATCTCGCCGGGCTCGTAGCCCATGCTGCGCACGATGAGATCGAGCCACTCGTCCGTCGTGAATTGCGCTCGGACGCGGCGATACTCTTCCAAATCAAAGGTGGCGATTTGGATGGGCGTGAGCTTGTCGATCCAGAACGGATTTTTGCCGCGGGTTTCCTCGTCGTACTCAAAGCGCATGTCCACTTGGGACCACACCCCGCCCATGACCAAGCGCTCGTAGTCGCGTACGTAGTGCTCGGGCACATGGACGTTCTTGTGGCCAAAGTTCGTCACCTCGGCCCAAAAGTCCGAGTCGACGAGACGGACCTTCACCTTGTCGATGAACGTGTGGCGCCCGCGGTCTTTGACGATCGCCTGCGCCTTCATCGATTCGTCGGCGCGGATGTAGTTGTTCGCCAGCGTATCGTTGACGACTTGCATGCCCATTTGAATCGCCAGTTCGTCCGACGAGGCGCAGTACTTGCCCAGCAGGAATTCAAGGACGAAGACCGGCACGTTGGCGCCGACCTTCACCTTTCGAACCAGGTCCTTGCGGACTACTTTGCCCGCGAAGAGGCGGTTGACTTTGTCGTCGAGGGCGTCGCGTGTCGGGACGGGTCCGTTGCTCATCGTTCACACTCCAAGTCGAACCGGGATATCCGTGGGCGACCGGAAAAGCTCGGCGTCGGTCGCCGGGTCCTGGATCACCAGGCGCAGCGAAGCCACGCTCTCATCGCTCAGCAGGAATGCAAGTGTCGCGGGCTGGTTCGGCTCCAAGAGGACGGTCCCCGTCGCGCGATCGAGCTGTGCGTCGACCGCCATGCCCACCGATCCGACTTGTTTGCCACCCGCCATCAGCAGCGGCCGAACTTGAATCGCCGCAGCGCCAAGGAGCATCTGCTTGCCGCCATACGTGACTGAAACGCTGAAGATGCGGTTGGTCACGGCATCGGGCAGGCCGATGGCCTGGATGGGGCCAACCCACGGGCGGACGGCCGCGACCGCGTTGCTGCGCACGGTGAGCACCGGCACAACCAGCTCCTGGAGGGATGCGCCGCCGTGATGGAAGGCCAGGTCGCCGCCCGCCCGAAACACGCCCGTCGCCACTGGGAAGACGAATTCGAGGTCGGAGGCATAGCCGAGCGACGCAGCCGCCACCCGCAGGCAGCCTGCCGATGTGGCGCCGCCGCGTCCGATCCAGCAGCGCCGATGGAGTTCCACGGTGGTGCCGCCCGGGGCGTCTGTGCGCATCGACTCGTCGCGGTCGCTGGCGAAGAACAAGTGGCCGTGGTCGGCACTGATCACCGCGTGTTCCACGCCCGCGGCGGCAAGTTTGCGAATCGCCCGCGCAAGGTTGTCGATGACGGTGTCCATCACCTGCCGCGCCTGAAACGTGAAGCCCGTCTCGCCGGCCTGGTCAATCTCTTGCGAGCGGACGACGACCACCTGTGCGCCATCGAGCTTCTTGGACAGCTTGGACGGCTGGAGGCTCAGCAATTCGTCGAGCGCAAGGTCGGCCAACTTGGGCACCCGTGCCGCCGCGTGCTTCTTCCGAGTGGCCAGGTCGGGCAAGAAGCTGGCGTCGATGCGCCCGCCGAGCTTGCCGGCCTGTTCCAGCACCGCAAAGCTCGCGGCGGCGCCGGGCTGCAGTGCCGCCATGCCGATAGTGGTAATGGTGGGCAGCGCGCCCACGGCTGCCCGCACCGCGACGTCCGAGGTACTTGGCAAGCGCTCGGCCAGCTCGAGGCCCATCTCATAGCGCATGGCGTCGACCAGGAAGTAGGCCACGGGCTTTGGCTTATCGGCCACGACCTCGCTCCAAACGCGCGTCTGATGTAGGGCGCCAGGCACCGTCCAACCCGCTCTTGCGAGAGCCTTGGTGAACCCTTCCGCCATCGCGTGACACGTATCGTCGTACGCGCGCCGAACCACACCGAGCGGGCGCTCTTCGGGGTCCTCGTCCAGGTTCGCCACCCAAGCTTC
The DNA here is from genome assembly GCA_016218865.1 of Deltaproteobacteria bacterium. Classification (GTDB taxonomy): domain Bacteria; phylum Myxococcota_A; class UBA9042; order UBA9042; family UBA9042; genus SXRM01. Next base: position 4,985 of record JACRCU010000326.1, read on the forward strand.
CAGGCGGCGCTGGGCCATGTCGAGACGGAACCACCCGGCCCGGTCCTTGCCTAGTGCCGCGTAGGCATCGAGCCAGGCCGCGGCGTCGCCCGTGGTGTTGTCGACGGCCTTCTTCACGTCCGTGGCGATGCGGCCCAACTCGGCCATGCGCCGTGTGGCTTCCCACTGCGCCTTCCGGCCAACCTCGC
>JACRCU010000320.1 GCA_016218865.1 Deltaproteobacteria bacterium
CCTCTGGATGGTTCTGCGCTCTCCGAGCGCATTCTGATCCACGTGAACCGCGTCCTGAAGCGGGAGTCGGCGGAGGTGGTGCTGCTGCACGTCCTTCCAGACCACACGCGTCGCATGGACGAAGAGAAGCGGACGGCGGGGCTGGAGGAGATCGCGACGTGGATGGGCAAGGTCCGCGATCGCCTGTGTACCACCGGGCTGCGCGCGCGGTGCGAAACGGCGATCGGGGACGCGGCGGAACAGATTGTCGCGTTCTCCGAGGGATTCCATCCGGGGCTGATCGCGATGTCGACGCACGGGAGGACGGGGATCTCTCGCTGGAAGATGGGGAGCATCGCGGAGCGCGTGCTCCGGAGCTGCGGCTTCCCCATCCTTCTGGCGAATCCGCACGCGCTGGAAGGGCTTGCCCAGGTCGATGATGCGCGGGCTGCCGTCTTCGTTGGTCCCCCAGCGCACGGTGTCGCTGCCGTTGACCTTGCGGCACAGGAAGCGCAACAACTCTTCCACTTCGTCCATCAGGTCGGCAAAGTTCGCGTACGCCCGATAGTATTCGAGCATGGTGAACTCGGGATTGTGGCGCAGGCTCACGCCCTCGTTGCGGAAGTTGCGGTTGATCTCGTAGACGCGCTCGATGCCACCCACCACCAGGCGCTTCAGGTACAGCTCTGGCGCAATCCGCAGGTACAGCGGCATGTTCAGGGCGTTGTGGTGGGTGATGAACGGCCGGGCCGCCGCGCCGCCCAGCACCGGGTGCATCATCGGCGTCTCGACCTCCAGGTAGCCGCGGCTGTCGAAGAACTCGCGCAGACCGCGCAAGACCAGGTTGCGCTTGCGGAAAGCCTCGCGCGCCTCGTCGTTGACCACCAGATCCACGTAGCGCTGGCGGTGGCGGGTCTCTTTGTCGCTCAGGCCGTGGAACTTCTCGGGCAGCGGGCGGATCGCCTTGGTCAGGATGCGGAGCGCCGGCCGGGCGTCGAAGCTGCGCAGCCACAGGCTGGGCTCCCCAGTGCGGGTGCGGAAGAACAGGCCCTCGCCGCCCACGAAGTCGCCCACGTCGAGCAGCGGACCATCCCACTTCGCGTCGGGCGTGGGCTTGAACAGCAGGTCGAAGGTGTCGGGATCGGCATCGCGCGAGAAGTACAGCTGAAAGGTCGGCACGTCGGCTTCGCGGGCCGGCAGGCCGTGCAGCTCGCGGCGGACATTTTCGGCAGCGCGGATGCGCGGAACTTCGGTAGCCGTGCGGTCCTGGATGCGCACGAAGCCGACCTTGCCCTTGACGTTGATCGCCATCACGCGGCCGGCCAGGCGCACGCGCGGCGAGGTCGGCGCGTCGGCCGGCAGGTCCGCGGGCAGCGGGGCGCCGGCTTCGAGCGCGCCAAAGCCTTCGAGCAGGGCGCGCTGCTGGGCGGACTGCTCGGTGTCCTGGCCGGGCAGGTACCAGCGCAGCGCCTCGGCGGCGGTGTGGGTCGGCGCGAAATCGTTCGGATAGGCCACGCCAAAGCGGCCCTTCAGGGCCTCGACCTTGGCCAGGCGCTGCACCATCAGCGCGTTGCGCTCCAGCGCCGTGCCGTCTAGCTTGCTGTGATCAAAGGAAGAAGTGGTCATCTCGGGCTCCAGGGAAGGCGGTCGGGGCGCTGCAGATGCACCAGCGTGCACCCCAAGAATGCAAGCCCGGCCAAGAAAGCAAGCCCGGTCCGCAAGAATGCACGCGCGGACCGCAAAAACGCCGCGCGCCGCTCCTAGGAACTTCCTTGCGGAAAGCTCTAGGGCGGCGCGACGATGCGAGACGTGGGACGCGGGCGGCTGGGAGATGTTGAAGTGCCGAAAATCACGGCAATCTCAAGGTCCTTCTCAGCGTGCTCGTTGTCCACTCGTCGGGGCGACAGGATTTGAACCTGCGACCACCAGACCCCCAGTCTGGTGCGCTACCAGGCTGCGCTACACCCCGAAGTGCCACTGTCTGGCCGAAGTGCCACTATCTGGCCGAAGTGCCACGATCTGGCCGACTACCAGTTTCATGGCCGACTACCAGTTTCATGGCCGGGTACCGCCAGCGAACCAGCGACAGCACCAGCGCGAAGCCGGTGCGGTGCGAGAGTCTACGCGGGCTGGGTCGCGCGCGCAAGACGTCGAGCCGGTTTTTCTGATGCCGCACCGCCCCGGGGCCCCAGCTACAGGTTGCCCTGCGTGCTCTCCAGGGCCTTCTCGGCCTGGGTCAGGCTCACGCCCTTGCGGCGAGCGTAGTCGGCCACCTGCTCGGAACTGACGGGGCCCACAGCAAAATAGCGCGAGTCCGGGTGGGCAAAGTACAGGCCCGCGACCGAAGCTGCCGGCGTCATGGCCAGGGTCTCGGTCAAATGGATTCCCGCCAGGTCCGCGCCGAGCAGCTGCCAGATCTTGGGCTTCTCGGTGTGATCGGGGCACGATGGATAGCCCAGCGCCGGCCGGATGCCGCGGTACTTCTCGGCCAGCAGCTGATCCAGCGCCAGCTCCTCGTCCTCGGCGTACCACCCGCGGCGCACCCGCTCGTGCAGCAGCTCGGCCGCCGCCTCGGCCAGACGGTCCGCGACCGCCTTGACCAGGATCGCCGAGTAGTCGTCGTGATCGCGCTCGAAGCTCCGCGCCAGCGCCTCGACGCCCAGACCCGCGGTGACGGCAAAAGCGCCCACATGATCAGGCACCTCGCTGTCCTTGGGCGCCACGAAGTCGGCGAGGCAGAACTGCGGCTTGCTGGGGTCGGTCTTGGCCGACTGCTGCCGCAGGAACGACAACCGGGTCAGCTCGGCGCGGCGATCCAGCGGGTCGCACAGCACCACGTCGTTGCCCTCGCGGTGCGCCGGCCACAGGCCGTAGGCGCCCTTGATCGCCACCCCGGGCTCGCGCTGCAGCCGGTCGAGCATCCGGTTGGCGCTGGCCAGCAGGTCGCGCGCCGCGGCGCCGTGCTCGGGATGCTCCAGGATCTGCGGGTACTTGCCCTTCAAGTCCCAGGCGACGAACAGGAAGGTCCAGTCCAGGTACGGCCGCAGCTCGTCCACGCTGAACTCGACGAAGTGCCGGCCCAGGGGCAGGCGCGGCTGGGCCACGGTCTCGGCGTCGAAGCGGAGCTGGGGTGCCTTGCTCTGGGCCAGCGCGTACGGCAGCAGCGGTTGGGTCGAGCGGAGGGCGTGGGCCTGACGCAAGTTCTCTTGATTTCTGCGCAATTCCGCTACGAACTCGTCCTGCTGACCCGCCGAGAGCAAGCTGGACACGGTGCCCACCGCGCGCGACGCGTCGAGCACGTGGGCCACCGGACCGGCATAGTGCGGCGCAATCTTCACCGCCGTGTGCTGCTTGCTAGTGGTGGCGCCGCCAATCAGCAGCGGCAGTTGCAGGCCCTGGCGCTGCATTTCCTTGGCGACGTGAACCATCTCGTCCAGCGAGGGGGTGATCAGGCCCGAAAGGCCGATCGCCGCAACGTTTTGCGCGGCCGCCTCGCGCAAGATCTGGTCCGCCGGCACCATCACTCCCAGGTCGATCACTTGGTAGTTGTTGCAGGCCAGGACCACGCCCACGATGTTCTTGCCGATGTCGTGCACGTCGCCCTTGACCGTGGCCATCAGGATCTTGGTCTTTTCGGCGGCGACGCCCGACTTCTCGGCCGCGAGCAAGTGCGGTTCTAGCCAGGCGACGGCTTTCTTCATCACCCGAGCGGACTTGACCACCTGCGGCAGGAACATCTTGCCCGCGCCGAACAGGTCGCCCACCACCTGCATGCCGGCCATCAGGGGCCCTTCGATGACGGCCAGCGGCGATCCGCACACCCGCAGCGCTTCCTCGGTGTCCACGTCGATGTACTC
>JACRCU010000327.1 GCA_016218865.1 Deltaproteobacteria bacterium
CTTGATCAAGCTATTTGCCGTTGACCGCCCCACACCTAGGGCCCAAGCTAACCGGTGAGCGCCCAAGGAGCCCGCGATGCTCGACCGAACTTCCACCCCCAGCCAGAACCCCGTGCGGTCGCAATGGCTTGCGTTTGCCTTCCTTTGCATGGCCTTGGCTGCTTGCTCGCCCGAGAAGGGGCCGGCGCAGGCGGACGCAGTGGTGGCTGCTCCGGATGTGGTCGCGGACACCCTGGCAGATGGTGATGTGGCGGGCGAGGTTGCTGACACCTGGGACGCGGCGATCGCTGACGCACCGGGCCTGGACGGGCAAGAAGTCGACGCGGATCTCGTCGATGCCAAACCTGTCGCAGACGCCGCCGGGACCAAGGACACCGCGGACGCCGATGTGGCCGATGCCGCCGTTGCAGCGGAGGTGTACGTGTTTCCCGACGTGGCGCCGGTGCCGTTCGAGTGCACCGGCACCGCCGTGTACCCGCCAGAAGGCACGACGCTTTTGCTCGACGTGGGCCCGCTGGTCCCCAACCCCGAGTTCACCTGCGGCAACGCACCCCCGCCGCAACCGGGCGCGGTTGGCTGCAGTACGTGCGACTGTCCCTTGCCGTATTCGTGCTACTGCAACGGGGAGTGTGCTTGGCTGCGGACGCCGGATTTGAAGAAGCCGCACTTCAACAGCAAGGCGGTTTGGACGGGGAAGTGGGTAGTTTCGGTTACTTATGACGACGTCGATCTGCCGCCTGGCGGGAAATACAATCACGCTTACTACATGCGGGCTGAGCGCTGGGATCCCAAAGGGGGCAAGGGGTTCCAAGAGGTTCCGCTTGGCGAGCAGGTGTTCTACTACCCGATCATCGAAGTAGTCGCAGCGGCAGGGAAGGTGGTGATCACGAGCGACGATATTAGCGTTCTGCTGCTGTACGATCCAGAAACAGACTCGTTGACCGACTGGAAATCCTCTGGCACGGTCTCCTTTGGCAACAACGCCAGCACTGGTAAACTTATCGCAAGGTTGGAAATCAAGGACAAAGCAGGAATTTCCCCAAAGGGCCGCCTTCGACTTTTCGATCCTGCGGCGGGGACATGGATGGATGTTCCATTCCCAACAGCCCTCGTTCCGACCGACGGGTTCTTTATCTCATCAGTCGTCCTGGCGAACGCGAATGCCGTGTTCGCGTATGACGCTGTGTATGGCCAAGGCCCCTTTCCAGATGGCACATACGCCAAGGATGTTGGGCATGTGCTGAAGTACGACCTCGCAACCGGCACATGGAGTGACGTTGGTACCGTGCCCAAGAAGTGGCGTTCTGGACTTGTTCATTCCGCGGTAGTGGACGACTCGGGTGCGATCTTGATGGTCCACGATCCAGCTACCAGCGTCGCGCGGCTCGCGAACGACACGCTGATCGATGTGGCACTGCCGCCGAACCTCTATATTGGGTTTGCAGAGCGGTTTTCGGGCCTTCGTGCACCTTGCGGAATGCTGCTCGCGTACCCGGCGTGGTGGAGCAGCAAGAATGTGAGCTCCGCTAGGACGCGCGCTACCGTCATCCGCGACGACCTCTCAATTGACGTATTGCCGACGTGGGGTTGGCCGGACGACAAGCCGTACGGACCACGATGCGGCAGCAGTGTGCTCACGGACACGGACTTCCTGGCAATCGGTGGACTGGACGCGAACGTGGCGCACCGCGATGGCTACCGGTTTCCGCTGTCGAAGGTCTGCAAGTGACGACTTGCGGCGTGGAGCACGGGATCGACTGCTGCGTCCGTGGTATGCAACTTGGAAGGGCGTGAACTGGAGGCGAAGTGAAACATGAACGATTCTGTTGGCCCCTCGTTTCCCGATGCGTACTCGCTGGACTGCTCTTCGCGATTTCGCTGGCCACCGCGTTCCCGCCGGATGCGGCCGCAGCAAACGGATGGATTCCCGACACGTACCCCTGGATCAACGTCGACCGCGTCTTCGGAGCCGCCGTGCGAGCAGGCCGTATCGTGCCCGTGACGCCAGACCCGCCGTGCGCTACCTGTGGGAAGATGGCACTTGGACCGACGTGGCGCTAGGAACCCCACACGAGTTGGACCTTCGCGGAACCCTGCTGGCCGGCGGGCAGATCCTGGGCCAGACCGCGCCAAATGCCAGTCCGCGGGGGTTGCTGTCGATCCGCCTGCTTCTGGCGCAGGGTAGCGGCCAGGGCGGCGGATCCTATGGAAGTCAGGCACCCGCGCGCGTCAGCGATCCAGGCTCGAGCTACGGCTGGCACTCCGTGGTCGTCGGCGCTGGGCCGGAGGACAGCGGTTACGAGTTGGACCTGCAACTTCCCGCCGGAACGGTCATTGCCCCCGGGCGGCCGATCCAGCTGACTCCCATCGCCAATCAGCAGCCGGCCTGGACCAACACCTACGTGTGCGATGCCCAGCGCTGGACGGTGCACCGGTTGATTCGGGTGGATCTGCTGCCGTGAGCGCGCCAGAGCCCGCTGGTGCTCCGCGCTGGCCACAGTTGCGGGCGCCAGTGTGAGTCGCTAACCTGCCGGCACCTCGGAGTCCCGCCAGGAGCCCACAGCCCATGCCGCGCCTGACCAGCCACGTGAACCCGCGCTCGGCGGATTTCCAACGCAATCGCGAGCACATGCAGGGTTTGCTGGCCGAGCTGGGCGAGCGCTTGGCCAAAGCCCGCAACGCCGGTGGACCCAAAGCTGCGGCGCGACTGGCTCAGCGCGGCAAGCTCAGTCCGCGCGAGCGCATTGAGCGGCTGCTGGATCGCGACGGCGACTTCTTGGAATTCAGCCCCTTGGCGGCGCACGGCCACTACGACGACGAGGCGCCCGGTGCCGGCGTCATCACCGGCGTGGGCCGCGTGTCCGGCCGGCTGGTGGTCATCAGCGCCAACGACACCCGCATCAAGGGCGGCGCGATCTACCCGTTGGGCGCCGACAAGATGATCCGCGCGCAGCAGGTCGCCCGCGAAAACGGCCTGCCCACCGTGGCTTTGGTCGAGTCGGCCGGCGCCAATCTGCTCTACCAGGCCGAGCTGTTCGCCCCGGGCCACCGCGGCGGTCGCGGCTTCTGCAACCAGGCCCGTATGAGCGCCATGGGTCTGCCGCAGATCGCGCTGGTGTTTGGCAACGCAACTGCGGGCGGCGCCTACGTTCCTGGCATGAGCGACTATACGGTGATGGTCAAGGGCCAGGCCAAGGTGTTCTTGGCGGGGCCGCCGCTGGTCAAGGCCGCTACCGGCGCCGATACCGACGACGAGACCCTGGGCGGCGCCGAAATGCACCATACCGTCTCGGGACTTTGCGACTATCTGGCCGACGACGACGCCCACGCGGTGGCCCTGGGCCGGCAGATCGTCGCCAACCTGAGCAAGCCCGGCCACCCTGTGCCGCGCGATGCTGTGGAAGAACCGCTGTATGATCCCGAGGATCTGTTGGGGATCGTGCCACCCGACTTGAAGATTCCCTTCGATATCCGCGAAGTCATGGCGCGTTTGCTCGACGGCTCCGAGCTGGACGAATTCCGCCCCGGCTACGGCCCAACGCTGGTGTGCGGCTTTGCGCGCATTTCCGGGTTCCTGGTCGGCGTACTGGGCAACAACGGGCCCATCTTCAGCGAAAGCGCGCAAAAGGCCGCCCACTTCATTCAGCTGTGCTGCCAGAAGCGCTGCCCGATCGTGTACTTGCAGAACATCACCGGCTTCATGGTCGGGGTCGAGGCCGAGCGGCGCGGCATCGTCAAAGACGGCGCCAAGATGGTCCACGCCGTGGCCACCGCCAGCGTGCCGCAGTTCACCGTCCTGGTCGGCGGCTCGTTCGGCGCCGGCAATTACGGCATGTGCGGCCGGGCTTACGACCCGCGGCTGCTGCTGACCTGGCCGACCTCGCGCATCGCCGTGATGGGCGGCGACCAGGCGGCGCGGGTGATGCGCATCGTGCAAGAAGAGGCGATCCGCAAGCTGGGCGGCGAGCCGGATGCGGCGGAGTTCGCCGAGATGGAAGCGATGGTCAAGGCGGAGTTTCTGCGCCAAAGCGACCCATACTTTGCCACCTCGCAGCTGTGGGACGACGGCATCATCGACCCGCGCCACACCCGCGCGGCGCTGGCGGTGGGCCTGGAAGCGGCGTGGCAGCGCGACGTGGCCGCTCAGCCGCCGGCCTTCGGCGTTTTCCGTATGTAACGGATGCAGCAGGTGAACTTCATGTCTCAGCCCATCCGTCGCCTGCTGATCGCCAACCGCGGCGAGATCGCCTGCCGCATCGCGCGCACCGCCCGCCAGCTCGGCATCGCCACCGTGGCCGTGTACACCGACGTGGACCGCGACGCCTTGCACATGCAAGTGTGCGACGAGGCGCTGTTCTTGGGGCACGAGGGCCACGGCAGTCCCTATCTGGACATCGCCACCGTGGTGCAGGCGGCCGTGCGGGCCGGCGTCGACGCCGTGCACCCGGGCTACGGGTTCCTCAGCGAGCGCGCCGAGTTTGCCGAGGCGGTCCTGCAGGCCGGGCTGACGTGGGTGGGGCCACCGCCCACCGCAATGCGCGCGGTGGGCCGCAAGGATGCCGCCAAGCGCCTGGCGCGCTCGTTGGGGGTGCCGGTGGTGCCGGGCGTCGAGGCGCCGGATGGCCCCGGGCAGCTGCACCAACTGGCCGAGCTGGGGCGCAACCTGCCGTTGCCGCTGCTGATCAAGGCGGCGGGCGGCGGCGGCGGGCGCGGCATGCGGGTGGTGCGCGACGCGGGCGACCTGCTCCAGCAGCTGGAGCTGGCCAGCCGCGAGGCCAAAAGCGCTTTTGGCGACGGGGCGTTGCTGCTCGAGCACTTCGTCGAGCGCGGCCGCCACATCGAGGTGCAGATTCTGGGCGACCAGCACGGCCACCTGCTGCAGCTGGGCGAGCGCGAGTGCTCGATCCAGCGGCGCCACCAGAAGATTCTGGAGGAGTCGCCGTCGCCGCGGGTCGATGCGGACTTGCGCGCGCGGCTGGGCGAGGCGGCCCTGACCATCGGCCGCGGTGTGGGCTATGTCGGCGCGGGCACGGTCGAATTCCTGCTCGACGACGCGACCGGAGCGTTCTTCTTCCTGGAGGTCAATGCGCGCCTGCAAGTCGAACACCCGGTCACCGAGCTGGTGACGGGCCTGGACCTCGTCGCGCTGCAGCTGGCCGTCGCCCAGGGCCAGACTTTGCCGCTCGCGCAAGCCGACCTGGCCCAAGCACAGCCCGCACTGCGCGGACACGCCATCGAAGTCCGCTTGTGCGCAGAGGATCCCAGCAGCGACTTCGCCCCGCAGGCCGGCCCGGTGCATCGCTGGCGGCCGCCCGGCGGCGAGGGTGTCCGCGTCGACCACGGGCTGAAGCCGAACGATCACGTGCCGTTGCACTACGACGCCATGGTCGCCAAGGTGGTCGCGTGGGCGCCGAACCGCGAGACCGCCATTGCCCGGCTGCAGCGCGCTTTGGCCGACCTGCAGCTGTGGGGCGTGACCCACAACCGTGACTATTTGCAGGCGATCTTGGCGAGCGCTGCTTTCCGCCGCGGCGACTTCGACACGCGCTTCGTGGCGCTGCACCCGCCGGCGCCGGTCCCGGTGCCCAGCGACGCGCACTTGCTGGCCGCGGCCCTGGTTCGCCACGGACCGGGCCTGCGCCGGCGCCTGCGCAGCAACCCCTGGCGACCCGACGCAACACTGCTGGTCGCGGCCCAGGATGCGGCCGGCACACCCGCGGCGGTGTTCCTGCAACCCGGCGCAAGTGGGCGATTTACCTACGCCATCGACCGCGCACCCGATCGCATGCTGGCGCGCGTGCCGCCCCTGACCGGGCACCTGCGTTGGGACGCCTCGCACGGTGTCGCCACGCCGCAACAGGGTGCGTGGACCATCGATTTCGAGCTGGAGGACCGCCGCGAGTACCTGACGGGCTTGCTCGCGGGCGACGAGGTCTTCGTCCAGCACCGCGACGGCGCCCTAGTGCACCTGATCGAGCAATCGCTGCTGCCGCAGGCGCGCGCCGTCGAGGCTCCGCCCGGCTCGGTGGTGGCGCCGTCGGCCGCGGTCATCACCCAAGTGTGGGCCCAGGTCGGCCAGGGGGTCGCCGCCGACGATCCGCTGGTGGCGATGGAAGCCATGAAGATGATGACGGTGATTCGCGCCCCGACCGCGGGCACCGTGCTCGGCGTGTTTGCCCAAGTGGGCGACGCCGTGGCGGCCGGCACGCCGCTGGTCGAGATCGGCGAACCGCAACCTTGAACTGCGCACCCCAGGAGTCCCCATGAGCGACAGCGCCGTCCCCACCGGCACAGTAGTAGTCACCTGCGCCCTCACCGGGGTGCTGACCGACCCCAACGTGCATCAAGTGCCGGTGACGCCAGAGCAAATGGCCGATCACGCCGAGCAGGCCTACAACGCCGGCGCGAGCATCGTCCACCTGCACTTCCGCGACCAGCGCCCCGGTATGGGGCGGCTGCCGTCGTGGGATCCGGCGGTGGCCAAGGCCATCAGCGACGCCATCCGCGCCCGCTGCCCCGATCTGATCCAGAATTTCTCTACAGGCATCTTTGGTTCGGATATCTCGGGGCCGCTGGCGTGCCTGGAGGCGGGTCGGCCCGAGATGGCGGCGCTGAACGCCGGCACGCTGAACTACCTGAAGCTCCGCGCGGGCGGCGAGTGGGCGTGGCCGCCGCTGCTGTTCGACAATCCAGTCAGCAAGATCGAGGCCTTCTTGGCAGCCATGAACCGGCTGGACATCGTGCCCGAGTGCGAGTGCTTCGAC
>JACRCU010000329.1 GCA_016218865.1 Deltaproteobacteria bacterium
GGCGAACAAACCCTGGCGCGGTCCGCCTTTGTGCAGCTGCCCGGTCGAGTGCAGGTAGCGCGGGCCCACTTGCACGGTCACGGCCGCGGCGGTCTTCTCCTGCAGGCTCTGGCGCAGGGACTCCAAGCGCTGCAGGTTGCCGGTGGTCGGCGCGACGAAGGCCAGAACTGCCACATAGTCGCCAGGTTGCAGTGCGTTCAGCTCGGGCTGCATTTCGCCGGCCAGCTGGCTGAGGGCCGTGATCTGGACGCTGCGGCTGGGCGCGGCCGGCTGCTCTTTGCCGCTCAGCAGGGCGTTGGTCGCGGCCTTGGCGCTGGAGACGTCGGGCTCGTCGAAGGGGTTGATGCCCAGCAGCAAACCGCAGATGGCGGTGGCGAATTCCCAGCGCACCACCTCGGCCCACAGATCGGCGGTCTCGGGCATCACGAAGCTGAGCTCGGGGGCGCCCACTTCCTGGCACTGCTGGATGAAGGGCTCGTCGGGGTGGGCGAAGGTGGTCAGGCCCACCACCGCGCCCGCTTCCATCGCCGCCGCCAGGTGCGCCTTGTCCACGCTGCCCAGCACCGGCAGCACGCCGTGCCCCAGTTTGCCGGTCGACTCGGCCACCAACTGTTCGACCCAGGCGCCAAAGTTGCGGACATCCTTGCCCAAAGCCAGCCGCATCTGCCAGTGGCCGGTCTGGGCCGCCGCCGCCATCCACGCGCCGAGCTGCGCGCCGGGGTTCAGGCTGGGGTCCGGCTCGCGGCACTCTTGCAGCATGTCTTCCACGCGTTGCAGAGCGTCGTGCAGGACTGCGCCGGCCAGCGCCGCGGGCACCAGGCCGAACAGGGTCGCCGCCGAAAACCGCCCGCCCACGTCCGAGGGGTTGATGAAGATCTCGCGGAACCCCTCGGCTTTGGCCAGCGCCTCCAGGCTCGAACCGGCATCGGTGATGGCGACGAAGTGGTCGCCGCTGTTGAACAGGGGGCGGAAGTAGCGGTAAAGGCTCACGGTCTCGACCGTTCCGCCGCTTTTGGTCGCGACCACGAACAGCGGCTTGCCTTGCTGGCACCAGGCCAAAAGGTCCGCCACCGCCAGGGGATGGGTGCTGTCGGCCACGCGAATCGGCAGCCCGCGCCGCCCCTGCAGGTGCCGGCCCACGACCTCGGGCCAAAGCGACGAACCGCCCATGCCAACCACGACGACGCGGTCGTAGCGCTGTCGTTCCACCACCTTGGCCATCACCGCCAGGCGCTCGACGTGGCCGCGCATCGCCGCGTTGCAGAACAGCCAGCCCAGGCGGTTGCGCACCGCCCGCGCCACCTCCAGGTCGGCCGAGAACAGGGCACCGTCGCGCTGCCAGATGCGGTCGATGGCCTGCATCGTCTTGAGTTGCTTGAAGTTCTCTTGTAGTTGGGTCTCGAATGCCGCGCTGCTCATGGCAACCTCCTGGGGCGCGAACGGTAGCACTTCTAGGGGCGCCGTCCAACCGGGCTCGGTTGGGGCCCAGGCAAAGTCAAGTCGACTTTGCCCGGGCCCTGTACTCCTGCTGGGTGGGTCGCAAGTGCGCGTCCCCTATCGGGTCCGTCGCACCGCTCCGTTTGAGTGCCTGCTGACCTGTTCTTACACAGCTCCTTATTGGAAACTGCCCGGTGCTGTGGCGTTGTTTCGCTGTTGCTTTTCGCGTACTCTCGCCGCCATCTGAACCGCCACGGCGAGGCTTCCTGGTGACACGCAGAATCTTCTTGCTCCTTTTGGCTGTGCTGGCCGTGTTCGACGCGTCGTGCGCCCGCCGCCGCCCGGGCAACGCTCCGGTCAGCAACGGCGCCGGCCACAGCGCCACCAACGCTCAGCCGTCTGGCGGCAGCGCCAACGTGGTCAAGATCGTCTCGAGCTTGCCGCGCACCGGCTCGGCCAACGCCCAGACCAGCACCACCGTCAACGGCATCAAGATGGCCCTGGAAGAGGCGGGCGACAAGGCCGGCGAATTCAAGATTGTCTACGAAGATTGGGATGATGCGAGCGCCAAGAAGGGCGACTGGGATCCCGAGGTCGAAGCGGCGAACGCCGACAAGGCCGCCAAGGACCCCGATGTGATGTTCTACATCGGCACGTACAACTCGGGCGCGGCCAAGATCTCGATGCCGATCCTGAACAAGAATGCGCTGGTGATGATCTCGCCCGCCAACACCTACACCGGCCTGACCAAGCCGGGCATGGGCGAGGCCAACGAGCCGGCGGTCTACCGTCCCACGGGCACGATCAACTACTTCCGCGTGGTTCCGGCCGACGACATCCAGGGCAAGGCCGCCTGCGAGTGGATGCACAAGCTGGGCGCCAAGTCCGTGTACATCCTGGACGACCGCGGCCTGTACGGCAAAGGCATCGCCGACGTGTTCGAGCAGACCGCCAAGCAGACCGGGCTGCAGGTCCTGGGTCGCGAGGGCATCGACCCCAAGGCGCAGGAGTACCGGTCGCTGATGACGAAGATCAAGGCGCTGAACCCCGACTTCGTCTACTTTGGCGGCACGACCCAGACCAACGCCGGCCAGATTGCCAAGGACATGGTGGCGGTGGCGCTGCCGGCCAAGCTGATGGTGCCCGACGGCTGCTTCGAGAAGGCCTTCATCGAGGCGGGCGGCGCCAAGAACCTGGAAGGACGGGCCTTTGTGACCTTCGGCGGTGTGCCACCCGACAAGCTGACGGGCAAGGGCGCCGAGTTCGTCAAGAAATACCGCGAGAAATTCCACAGCGAGCCAGAGGGTTATGCGGTCTACGGCTACGTGGCGGCCCGCACGGCGCTCGACGTGCTGGCCAAGACAGGCAAGAAAGACCGCGAGGCGCTGCGCAAGGCGATGACCGAGTACAAGCAGGACGGCGGCGCGCTGGGCACCTGGCATTTCGACGCCAACGGCGACACCAGCCTGACGACCATGTCGGGTTCGGTGGTTCAGAATGGCAACTTCGAGTTTTCGGTGATGCTCGGCACACAAGAGTCGACTGCCAAAGCGGAATCTCCCTCGGATCCGGTTCCGGTTCCGGCTCCGGCCCCGGCAGGCGGTGTCGGCTTCGGCCCGTCGGCCCAGCTCTACTTCGACGGCAAAGGCCAGGATCCGGCCAAGGTTGCGGCCTGGCAGTGCGTGCCCGTCGCTGTCACGCCCACCGCGCCGTAGCGCCCACCCGACCGCTCCAACCGTTCCCAGCGGAGACCTCGCGTGCTCGACACCCTGGCCCAACAGCTGCTCCTAGGCCTGACCAACGGCATGGTTTTTGCCTTGATCGCGCTGGGTTACACCATGGTGTATGGCATCTTGGAGTTCATCAACTTCGCCCACGGCGACGTGTTCATGCTGTCTGGCTTCTTCGCCTTGACCCTGGTGGGCGCGCTGGGCCTGCAGGACGCTCAAGGTTTCGCGCTGTTTGCTCAGCTCGCCCTGGTGCTGGTGCTGGCGTCCGGCTTCGGTGCGCTGGTCAACCTGCTCATCGACCGCCTGGTCTACAAGCCGCTGCGCAAGGCCCCCAAGCTGGCGCCGCTGGTGTCGGCGATCGGCGTGTCGTTCGTGCTGCAGAACATCGGCCTGATTTGGGGGGCTTTGCCGCTCGACGTGTTCGGCGGCGGTGGCCAGCCGGCGGCGCCCAAGTCGTTCCCGGCGTTGCTGCCCACGGACAACCTGCTGGGCGACGCGGCCCTGACGCTGCAGCTCAAAGACGTATTGGTCATCGGCGCTTCGCTGGCGGTGATGACGGCGCTGTTCCTGCTGGTGACCCGCACCAAGCTGGGCATGGCGATGCGCGCCACCGCCCAGGACCCGCAAGCGGCAAGGCTGATGGGCGTGGACGTGGACCGGGTGGTGGCGGCGACCTTCCTGGTGGGCGGCGGTCTGGCCGGCTTCGCTGCGGTGGTCTACGCCTTGTACATCAACACCGTGTACTACCAGATGGGCTACCAGAACGGCCTGTACGCCTTCACCGCGGCGGTGGTGGGTGGCATCGGCAACATCCCGGGCGCGGTGCTGGGCGGCCTGCTGTTGGGCCTGGTGCGGGCCTTCTCGGACCAGTTCATCGGCGCGCAGTGGCAGCCGGCGGTGCTGTTCGGGATCCTGATCGTGCTGCTGGTGTTCCGCCCGTCCGGCCTGCTGGGGTCCACTGCGCGGGAGAAAGTGTAGCCCATGGCCGCTCTTGCGCCCCCAATTGCCTCCAAAACTGCATCCAAAAGTTGGAAGCAGTACTTGACGACGGAGTCGTTGCTTCTGATTTTTGCGGTGCTGTCCCCGATTTTCCCGGTGTTCGACCTCGCCGGCGAGGCGGCCGGACTGCAGCTGCACCTGGACCAGCGGCTGGTGACCATCTTCGTCTACGGCATCCTGGTGGTGGCCCTGAACGTGCAGGTGGGCTACGCAGGCCTGCTGCAGCTGGGCATTGCCGCGTTCTTTGGCATCGGCGCCATGGCGACCGGGGTGATGACAGTCGACAAGTACCCGTTCCACTTTGGTTTCTGGGGTGCACTCGTGTGTGCGCCGCTGGTGGCTGCGGTAGCGGGTGTGGTCATTGGCGCGCCCACGCTGCGGCTGCGGGGCGACTACCTGGCCATCGTGACCATCGGTTTTGGCGAAGTGCTGCGCACGGTGCTGATCAACCTGGAGAACATCACCGACGGGCCGCGCGGACTGAACCCGGTGCCCGAGGTGTGGACGCCGTCCTGGCTGCGCGACTGGATCGGCGCGGGCGATGCCGGCGAGGCCAACCTGCTGGTCATGTACTACACCGCGCTGCTGGTGCTGGTGGCCGCCGTGGTGGTGCTGAAAGTCATCGAAAACACGCGCATCGGCCGGGCGTTCGTGGCGCTGCGCGAAGACGAGCTGGCCGCCGCCTGCATGGGCCTGGACCCGGGCCGCATCAAGCTGATGGCCTTCGCGGGCGGCGCGGCGCTGTCGGGCCTGGCCGGCTGCCTGTACGCCACCAACTTGACCACCACCGCCGATCCCACCAATTACGACTTCAACAACGCCGTCATGGTGCTTTGCTGCCTGATCATCGGCGGTTTGGGCTCGCTCCGCGGCGCACTGCTGGGCGCGGCGCTGCTCATCGGCTTCGACAACGTGCTGTCGCCGCTGCTGGATCGCGCCATCCAGGTGGCGGTGGGCGACGCGTCGCACCCGCTGGCGCGCTTCTCGTCGTGGCGGTGGTTCCTGTTTGGCTTCGCGCTGATCTTCATGATGCGCCTGCGGCCCGAGGGTCTGTTCCCGGCCCGCCGCGTCGCCGCCGAGCTGCACGACGAACCGGAGGAAGCGTGAGCACTTCCGGCACGCCGCTGCGCACCAGCTCCGACTCGCCCCTGCTCCGTGTGCGCAAGCTGACCTTGCGCTTCGGCGGCCTCACCGCCGTCAGCGAGGTCGACCTGGACGTGCAACCGGGCGAGATCGCCGCGGTCATCGGCCCCAACGGCGCCGGCAAGACCAGTCTTTTCAACGCGATCACCGGCATCTACGAGCCCACCTCGGGCGAGGTGGAGTTGGACGGCAACGACGTGCGCCTGCCCATGACGGGCAAGGTCGTGGCCGGCTGGCTCGCTACGGGCTTGGCCTCCAGCTTGCTGTTCCTGTTCATCGCCGCCGGCATCGACGCGACCTGGAAGGCGGTGGTCAAGGCACATCCGCCTTGGGAATTCACCATTTCAGGTGCATTTTCGGATCTGTTTGCTCACTTTGCGACTGGCAATGCCTTGTTGATGTTGCTGTTCTCTCTGGTCGGCTTTGCCATCGGCGCCCTGGGCGCGCGGGCGGTCTGGCTGCGCAGCCGGCGGACGCCGCAGGGCGTGGCGCTGCAGGGCGTGGCGCGCACCTTCCAGAACATCCGCCTGTTCCACCACATGGGCGTGCTCGAAAACGTGCTGGTCGCCATGGACCGCCACTTGCGGCGAGGGACCGTGGGCAGCGGCAGTGCGGCCAAGTCCGCGCTGGACGGGCGGTTTCCGCACGGCGCTTGGCTGGATCTGGGCCTGCCGGCCGTGTGCGTGGTGGCGATGGCGGGCCTGGGCTGGACCACCGGCGACGGCGTCGACGACGAGACCCTGCCGTCGATCCTGCTGCTGGTCATGCTCGGCGCGGCCTTGGCATGGCTGGTGCGCTTGACCCGCCGCGGCACGCTGACCGGCTCCAGCCGAGTGGTCGAGGCGGTGGCGCGCCAAGAGGCCATGGAACTGCTCAAATTCGTTGGCCTGGACAAGCGCGCTGGCGACCTCGCCAACAGCCTGGCCTACGGCGAGCAACGCCGCCTGGAGGTCGCGCGCGCCTTGGCGACCCGGCCCAAGCTGTTGCTGCTCGACGAACCGGCGGCCGGCATGAACCCGTCGGAAACCGTGGACTTGATGGCGCTGGTGCGGTCCATCCGCGACCGCGGCGTCACCGTACTCCTCATCGAGCACCACATGCGCGTCGTCATGGGCATCAGCGATCACATCACGGTGCTGGTGCACGGCAAGCGCATCGCCCACGGCACGCCCGAGGAGATCCGCCGCGATCCCAAGGTGATCGAGGCCTATCTGGGCGCCGACGACGGGGGGCACTGAACAGTGTCAGGGGGAGCCATGCTGGTGGTGGAGTCGATTCGCGCCGCCCACGGCGCCATCGAGGTGCTGCACGGCATCTCGCTCAGGGTGCAAGCCGGCGAAATCGTGACGCTGATCGGCGCCAACGGTGCCGGCAAGACCACCACGCTCACCTGCATCTCGGGTCTGCACAAGCCCAAGGCGGGCCGAATCGCCTTCGAGGGCAAGGACTTGCTGCCCCTGCCGGCCCACCAGATCGTCACCTGCGGCATCGCCCACTGCCCCGAGGGCCGGCGGGTGTTTCCGCGTCTGTCGGTCGCCGAGAACCTGGCGCTGGGCGCCTATACCCGCAGCGACAAAGACGAGATTCGCCGGGACTTGGACAAGATCTACGGGCTGTTTCCGGTCCTGCTCGAGCGCCGCAGCCAGCTGGCCGGCACGCTGTCGGGCGGCGAGCAGCAGATGCTGGCGGTGGGCCGGGCGATGATGATCCGGCCGCGGCTGCTCCTGCTCGACGAGCCGTCGCTGGGGCTGGCGCCGCTCATCGTCCAGCGGATTTTCGACGTGATCCTGGAGCTGAACCGCCAGGGCACCACCATCCTGCTGGTCGAGCAGAACGCGCGGATGGCGCTCAAGATCGCCTCGCGGGCCTATGTGCTTGAGACGGGGTCGGTGATTGCCGAGGGGACCGGCGCCGAGCTGCTGGCCGACCCGAAGGTGCAGGCGGCCTACCTGGGCGACGGCTAACAGAAATCGCTAGGGCTGCTGGCAGGGATTGGCGCCAGAGCAGGGCGCCAGGAGGATCGGCGTCAGCGAGTCGACCTCGGTTCCCGCTTGGTAATTCAGGACATTCATGCTGCCGCCGACCAGCGGCTTGGTGCTGCTGGCGCTGGTGCCGGTGAGCATGAGGCCGATGCCGCCGGCCGGCGCGTTGCAGACCACCAGACCCTTGGCGTTGGGCGGGATGGCGCAAGTCGGGGTGGCGTGGGCGTAGTCGATGACGCGGGCGTCGTAGCTCGAGCTGGCCGACAGGTCGCAGGGCTTGGCGGCCCAGGCGTCGGTCATCGGCACCACCACCTGATTGTACTTGTCGCGGACCTGCACGTAGACCGTGGCGATGCCGTTGCTGGCGCAGGTGCCGGTGGCGAAGGCCCAGTCGAAGCTGAGGATCGAGCGGCGGTCCAGGTCGATGGCGGCGGGCGCGCTGGCGGTCTGGTTGGCGACGACGGGGAACGGGCCGGCCAGGCTGATGTTGCCCCAGCTTTCCGGCAGTTTGGGGCCAAAGGCGTCGATCTGGACGTAGCGGGCGCCGCCGGCCGGGACCTTGGCGATGGTGGCATTGCCGGCGGTGCACGGCGCTTCGATGTAGGCCAGCTCGTTCTTCTTGTCGTCCTTGACGTGCACGATGACGTTGGTGATGCCGAAGTCGCCACAGCCGCTGGCGGCGGGCTTGCCTTGCACGGTCCAGGTCACGTAGACGTTGCCTTGGCCGGTGGGGGTGCCCTGCAGCTTGACCAGATCGATCGGCGCGTCGGGCTGGCCGATCTTGTTGGCGATCAGGTTGAACGGTCCGTTCAGCGGGTCGTTGCCCCAGCAGGGGCTGCCGGCGGGATCGCTGGCGGTGTAGCCGTCGACCTGCAGCCAGACGCCGCCGGCCGCCGGCAAGTTGCCAACGGTGACTTGGCCCGCCGTGCAGGCGGCCGAAGCCTTGCCCAAGATCTTGGCCTTGGCGGCGTCTAGGATCAGGGCCTCGACATTGACCAAGCCCTTGGCACCGCAACCGGAACTGGCCGGCTGGCCGGCCACCGTCCAGGCGAACACGAAGCTGGCTGTGCCGGTGTTCACGGTGGTGCCCGCCGGCTCTGGGGTGCCAGTGGCGACCACGCAGCCTTGCAGGCCGGCGGCCAGGGTCAGAACCATCAGACCAAGTTGGCGAAACGATGCGAACATGGGCTACCTCGGACTGCGCCGCTGGGTGTGGGATGCGGCCTTCCAACTGGCGAACGCGCTGGCGCCAGCGTTCATTCACTCGACCCCCACGATAGTCTGCGGCCGACGCGATGGCACGGGTCTGCGGCGCTTTTCTTGACGGCGGCGCCGAGCGACCGATCCTAGGGGCAGGGCCGTCCCGGTCCTGTGCGAGCCACCTTGGCGGAACTGCTGCCCCTACTGCGCCGAAATCTGCGCGTCCATGCCGGCTATTGGCTGGTCTGCTCGGCTGCGGCATCGGCGGGTTGCGGTGCGGCTCCCAGCTATCCGCGCGACTACGCCTTTGAAGAGAGCGGCCTCAATGCCGGCGGCGACGCGCCGGAGCCGCTGCTGGGCTGGCCTGCGCAGGTCCAAGACGACCGCGTTGAAGCCGCCCCCCCGCGCGATCGCCCGGCCCGCACCCGGCCGACAATCGCCGCCAGTCCCGGCGGAAGCTGGCCGCAGCGGCACGCTCAACCCAAGGAGCTGCCTAGCGAAATCAGCCCACCTGCGCCGATGCCCGAGCCCGCGCGCACGCCGGCGGAAGCCGCTCCCACCCAACAGCCGGCGGCGCCGGCCAATGCGCGGCCCCCGCAGAACGACGAGGAGCTTCGCGCCACGCAACGGGTCGAGGCGGCACAGGCGCTGCTCGGCACGCCAGGGCTGCAGGACCGGGCCTTCGTGGCGCAGGTGCTGAAGGCCGCGGGTCAAGACGTGCAGGTCGAGGCGCGCGGTCCCTACGCCGCGGCCCTGTGGGCCAAGCTGACTGGCGGCAACGGCAAGGTGGCCGACGGCGAAACCCGGCCCGGCGACTTGATCTTCTTTCGCGACACCGCGGACTTGAATGGCAACGGTCGCCCCGACGACGGCGTGACCTTGGTCGGCGTGGTCGAGCGTGTGCGCGGCGCTCACGTGGTGCTGATCGCCCAGCGCGCCGGGAAAGTGCGGAGAATGGCTGTCGATCCTACGCGCCCGCAAGTGATCCGCGACGCCGCTGGCGAGGTCATCAACACCCGCCTGGTGCGCTGGCCCAGCAGCAACGAAGTCTGGACGACCGGCCAGTGCTTGGTGGGCTACGCCCGACCCAAGTAGGCACAAAAACATTGAAATCGCTACGTTTCTAGCCAAACCAGCGTGGCGCCGTCGCCGCCCTCGCCCTGGTTGCCCGGTCGGCTGTGGGCCACATGGGGGTGGCGGCGCAGGTGGGCGCGCACGGCGTCGCGCAGGGCCCCAGTGCCGTGGCCGTGGACCACGCAAGCCCCCGGACGGCCTGTCAGAATCATCTTGTCCAGGTGCCGGTCCACCTCGCGCACGGCCTCTTCGGCGCGCATGCCGCGCACGTCCACGGTGGCGTCGGGCTGGCGCAGCAGGGCCGCTCCTTCGTCCAGGTTGCGCGGTTGTGCTGTAGAGTCTGCCGGTTGGCTGGACTGGGCGCCCTGCTTGCCCTGATGCTTGGTCGCGGGTGGCGCGTCGGTCGGCTTGCTAGTGGCCAATTCGGCCAGCGTACACCACAGCTCCAGGCCGCCGGCGCGGACCTTGAAGCGGTCGGCCTTGGGCGAAGCCTCGATCAGCTCGACACGGCTGTTCAGGCCCAGATGCCAAGCCACCGAGCCCACTTGCAGCTGTGCCGCCCGCACCGGCTCGCGCTCGATTTGGCCGCCCAGCCGCGCCGTCGCCGCCCGGCCCAGACGCTCGACCTCGACCTGGCGCTGCGACACGACCTTCGCCGCCTCTTCGATGCGCTGCTTGTCGGCCGACGCGGCAGCCTGGCGCGCCTGGGTCAATTCCTGAGCAATCGCCTGAAGTTGTTTGCTCATGTCGGCCGTGGCGCGCTCGATGCGGCGATCGATGGCCCGCTGTTCGTTGTTGCGCTGGTCGTCCAGCAATTGGCGACTATTCTCCAGTTGTTTCTTTTCGCGCTGCACGGCCTGCTCGGCGTCGGCCAGCGCCTGGCGCTCGGCCTGCAGGCGATCGAGCAACTGCATCACCTCGCTGCCACCGGTGCCCATCAGCTGCTCGGCGCGGTGCACGATGCTGGCCGGCATGCCCAAGCGCGCCGCCAACGCCAGCGGGTTGGAAGTGCCCATGTGGCCAAGGGTCAGCCGGAAGGTCGGGGTCAGGCTGCGCGCGTCGAGCTCCAGAGCGGCGTTGACGCAGGCGGGATTGCGCAGGGCCAGGAGCTTCAGCGCCTCGAAGTGGGTGGTCACGACACCCCACGCCCGCGGCAGGTTGGCCATGGCGTGCTCCAGGATCGCCGTCGCCAACGCGGCCCCGGCCAGCGGTTCGGTGCCGGTGGCCAGCTCGTCCAATAAGACCAGCGTGTGGCCCGGCTGCTCTGCGGCGGCGAGCACTTCTGCAATGCGCCGCAAGTGCCCCTCGAAGGTCGAGAGGCCGCGCTCGATGTCCTGCGCGTCGCCCAGCACGGTCTCGACCCGGTCGAACCACGGCAGCACGGTGTCGGCCGACGCGCAGACGAACAAACCCATGCGCGCCATCTCGACGGCCAGACCCACTGCGCTCAGAACCACCGTCTTGCCGCCGCCATTGGGGCCCGACACCACCAGCCAGTGCGCCGGCGCCGACCAGCGCACGGCGTTGGCGACCACCTGCACGCCGTCGAGCACCAGGATCGGGTGGCGCAGTGCTGGGATACTCACGGTCGGCGCGTCCAGGGCCGTCCCGTCGCCGAAGCGCGGACGGTGGGCGCCCAGCTGCACTGCCAGCCGGCCCGCGGCCATGCGCAGGTCCAGCAGAGTCAGAACCTCGGACGTCGCCAGCAGTTCGTCGCGGTGCTCGGCGCACATCTGCGACAGTTCGGCCAGGATACGCCGCTCCTCGCGGCGGACCGCCTCGTGGGCCAGCGCCAGCTGGTTGTTGCCGTCGACCAGCTCTTGCGGCTCCACGTACACCGTCGCGCCGGTCTGCGACATGCCGTGGATGATGCCGGAAAGCGTGCGCTTTTGGCTCGCCACCACCGGCAGCACATAGCGATCGTCGCGCA
>JACRCU010000330.1 GCA_016218865.1 Deltaproteobacteria bacterium
CTGGCAGCCGCACTGGTTGGCGCCGGCGGAGCACTTGCCGTGCTTGCAGCTGTCGCCCACGGTGCACTTTTCGCCGTCGTCGCAGGCGGCGGTGTTCGGCGTGTAGACGCACCCTTGGCTCGGGTTGCAGGCGTCGTCGGTGCAGGCATTGCCGTCGTCGCACTTGGTGGGCGCGCCCGACTGGCAGCCGCCACTCGCGTCGCACACGTCGCCGCTGGTGCACGGGTTGCCGTCGTCGCAGGCGCCGCTGACCGGGGCGTTGACGCAGCCCTTGGTGGTCGAGCACGAGTCCAGGGTGCACGGCTTGCCGTCGTCGCACTTGTTGGGGCTGCCGCTGCACGCGCCGCCGCTGCACGGGTCTTTGATGGTGCAGGCGGTGCCGTCGTCGCAGGTTGCGGTGGTGGCGGCCGACTTGCACCCGCTGGCCAGGTCGCAGGTGTCGTCGGTGCACGGGTTGCCGTCGTCGCACTTCTTGGTCGTGCCGGAGCACACGCCGACGTCGCAGGCGTCGTTGGCGGTGCAGGCGTTGCCGTCGTCGCACGGAGCGGCGGTCTGGTTGTAGACGCACTTGCCGTCCACGCAGCTGTCGGCGGTGCACGGGTTGCTGTCGTTGCAGACCTTGAGCTTGCCGCCCTGGCACTGGCCGTCCTGGCAGGTGGCGCCGATCTCGCAGGGGTTGTCGCCCAGGCACGGGCCGGTGGCAAACGCGTACTTGCAGCCGGTCTTGGGATCGCAGGTCTCGTCGGTGCACGGGTTGCCGTCGTCGCAGTTCTTGTTGGTGCCGGTGCACTGGCCGTCGACGCACAGGTCCTTGCTGGTGCAGACGCTGCCGTCGTCGCAAGGTTGCGCCGAGTTGGTGTTGGTGCACTTCTTGGCGATCGGGTCGCACGCGTCGCTGGTGCAAGCGTTCTTGTCGTCGCAGGCCGCGTCGTCGGTCTGGCCGTTGCAGTTGTTGTCCTGGCCGTCGCAGACCTCGGCAGCGGCGGGGGCGGCGCTGCAGGGGCTGAGGCCCTTTTTGTCGCAGAAGCGCTTGCCGCTGCAGGTGCCGAAGTCGTTGTTCGACGAGCAAGTGGTGCCAAGGCCGAGCTTTTCGGCGCGGGCGCTGCACGAGCAGGTCAGGTCGTCGCGTTTGCACTGCTTGACGCTGGCGCCGCTGCCCGAGGTGACGTTCAGGCACGAGTAGCCCGCCGGGCACGGGTTCTGGTCGTCGCATAGGCCGCCGCAGAACTTGCCGGGGCTCGACTTGCCGCTGCCGTAGTCCACGCACACCGCTGCGCTGCCGGCGGCGCCGCCCTGGCAGTCCGCGTCGCTGTTGCAGGGGTCGCAAAGGCGCGGGAATTTGGGCATGCACACGGCCACTTCGTCGGCGCCGGCCTTGATGGTCTTGCAGGCGGTGCCGCTGGGGCAGCCGGCGCTGCAGGCCACCGCGCAGGTGCCCGTGCCGGCGTCGTCTAGGCAGTAGCCCGACGCACATTGCGCGTTCTCG
Organism: Deltaproteobacteria bacterium; assembly: GCA_016218865.1. Classification (GTDB taxonomy): domain Bacteria; phylum Myxococcota_A; class UBA9042; order UBA9042; family UBA9042; genus SXRM01. The sequence goes on from JACRCU010000330.1 coordinate 1,487, forward strand.
GTGCAGGCGCAGCCGCCCTCGGTGCACGACGTGCCGTTGTCGGGGGTGGTGCTGGTGTCGCCGGCCGTGTCGGGCGTCGGTCCGGTATCCAGCGCCGTCAGATCGGCGGTCTGCTCGTCCGGGGCAGTGCTCTGATCGGCCGGCGTGTCCGGCAAGCCGTTCACGTCGAGCACGAAGTTGATGTCGCTGGCACCGGTGGAACTGGTCGACGGCGTCGTGCCGCTATCGCAAGCTGCCGCAAGGCAAGCAGAAAGCGCCAGAGCCACGCCGGCAAGCGCTTGCCCAGTCGGGCGTACGGAAGTCATGATCATCGAAAGGGTCCCCCGGGGAGAGAGCACAAGTCCACACAGCATACGGGCCACCCGCTGCGGCGGCAAGACGGCCGAGCGGCGGCGTGCCCGCTACTTCCACAGCGGGTAGGCAGGCTTGGCGTCGCCTTGACTCAGGCGCACCAGATAGCCCGGTCGAATGTTCTTCCATACTTGCGTAGTGCCCGCCGCATCGGGCCAGCGCACTTCCAGCTGGTCGATGGTGCAGGCAGCGCCCAGGCCAAAGTGGGCCACCAGATCGTGCTGCAGGCCAAAATGGCCATAGCCGCCGCCAACCTCGTGGGTCTGGGTCGCGCCGCCGGCGGTCACGCGAATGACCGCGCCGATCGCCGAACGGTTGCTGCCGGGGCCGCCCACCAGTTGCACCTGCAGCCAGTTGCCCGACGGCGCGGTCGCATTGGCAAACACGTGGACTTCCTCGGACTTGTAGCACTCCTTGGGCGACAGGTTGCAGCGCGCCAAGCTGTGGCCAAGCGCCACGTCCAGGTCGCCGTCGCGGTCCCAGTCGGCCACAGCGATGCCGTGGGCGTGCGGGTGATGGAGACCCGAAGCCTGGGTGACGTCTAGGAATTTGCCGTCTGGCTGCTGCTGGAACAGCTTGGCCTTGGTGCCGGGGTAGTCCGAGCCGCCCACCAGGATGTCCAGCCGGCCGTCGTTGTCGAAGTCGAACACCGCCAAGGTCATGTCGCCCACGTCGTCGCCCTGGCCCTTGGGGAAGTGGTGACCCAGGCCCGAGACGTCTTCGCTCAGGTGGGTCAGGGTCGGAATCGGCGCGCCGTCGCTGAGCGCCACCCGCAGCGGGTCGCTCGACGGCCCCACGTCGGGGTGGACGATGGTGCCGAACACGAAGTCCAGGTCGCCGTCGCGATCCAGGTCGGCGCAGGCCACCGAGCCCGTGTTGCCGCCCAGCCGGTAAGGCTTGCGATCCGTGGAATGGTTCCAGCGGTAGAAACCGCCAAAGGCCGCCTTGAGTTGCGGGCAGTTCACCTCGGGCGGCGGTACCTTGTCGCACTCGGCGGCCTTGGGGTTGTCGAAGCAGTAGCACTGGGCGTTCCAATTGCTGGTCCAGTCGTCGTTGTCGTCGCGGTCGAAGTGGGTCGGGCCTTTCAGGTCGTCGAACCGCGCACCCGAGGTGCCCAAACTACCGTTCAACCAAAGGGAATTGAAGTTGCGGCCGTAGGTCACGCCCAGCAGGTCGGGCCAGCCGTCGCCGTTGACGTCGCAGGCGGCGGTGCCCCAGGTGTGGCGGTGAGCGGTGCCGTTCTCGATGGCCGCGGTGGTGGTGGCGGGCTTGGTCATCAGGCCCTCGTCGGTGGTGACCACGGTGAAGAGGCCACTGCCGTCGCCGCGCACCAAGTGGTCGGGACTGGGCGTGTCTTTGCCGGGCGCGCCCCAGGTGGCGTAGCCCAGCCACAGGTCCAGGAAGCCGTCGCGGTCGTAGTCCACGAAGCTGGCCGAGGTCAAGTTGCGCCGCAAGTCGCTGCCGGCAAAGGCGTTGCCGGGCGCAAAGCTGAAGTGTCCGTTGCCGTCGCCCAGCATCAGCTCCGAAGCGTCCTGCGGGAACAAGTCGGCCTTGCTGTCGAGTGGCACCGAATTGCCGCAGAAGGCGTCCAGGTTGCCGTCGTTGTTGACGTCGCCATAGACCACGATGTGCGCTTGGCGGCCAAAGCCGTCGGTGGCGTCGCGTGGCAGCAGGATGCCCGAGCTTTGGGTGATGTCGCTGAACTGGAAGTCGCCGGCGCTGGTGCGTTTGGCTTTGATGAGGAACAGTCGCCGCGCGCCGCTGCCGAAATTTTCGCGCTTGCCCGAATTGCTCATGCTGCGGACGAACAGTTCGGGCAGCAGGTCGCCGTCCAGGTCGGCGGTCGACAGGCGGATGCCCGCCGCGCCGGCCTCGGCGATGCCCGAGCTGGCGGTGATATCCTTGAAGATCTTGCCTTTGCCGTCCCAGCTCGCGGCGGGCTTGCACACCGCTGGCGGCGCGCCGGCCCACGGATCGGCGGCGCTGTCGGCGGAGCTGGCACCGTCGCCCGGCGCGTCGGCCGCGCTGGCGTCGCCTGGTCCAGCATTTGCGGCGCTGCCGCAGCCTGCGAGCAGGGTCACGGCGGCGGCCAGAAGGGGCGAAACTGCGGACCTGGACAGAAGCATGGGCGGGCTCGCGGTCGCGGCGGGCGACCCCTGCAGTGTCCTCGCCCTGTGCGGGCAGTGCAAGCGAATCCGGGGCCGGTCCGGTGCGGCGTTGACGCGCCCCAAGTGCCCGCGTAGGCTCGATCCGCGCTGAGCCGACCGCGTCCGACCTGGCCCTACCCGGCCCGGCACCTTGGGCCCGCAGCGCATCATCGCCGAGGACAGCGTGCGCCGATTTGCCCTTGTTCCCCTTGCCCTGGCGGCCTGCAACGCCTCGCCGCCGCCCCACTCCGCCGTCACCAAGCCCGCGGCCGTCACCGCGGCCTCCGCGGCCCCGCTGGCGGCGGAACCTGGGCAGCCGAGCGACGCCGAGCGCATCGCCGCGGGCCAGTTGGTGCAGCGGACGTTTGCCGCGCGCCTTGGGCCGGTCAGCATTCCCTCGATCGACTGGGTGTCCGGTGTGCTGCGGGTGGTCGTCCAGCCGATGGCGGCGGGCACGCGGCCGATGGAAGTATTCGTGACCCGCGATCTGGCACTGCTTTTTCCGTCTGCCCAGCGCATCGGGTCTGCGGCGGCGGCGCCGAGCCCAGGCGACGGCGGCTTCGGCCCGTGCTTGGCGAGCAAGGGCTTGCGCCTCTACGGCGACCCGGGGCAACCGGCGACCCAGCGCCAGCTGGCCGAACTGGGCCCCGCCGGAGCCAGCCTGCTCATCGACTGCGGCAGTCGACCGGCCGCGTGCGCCAGCTTGGGCCAGACGTCCCTGCCCGTCCTGCAGCTGGGCACCCAGAAGGTGGCCGCCCACGTGCCGCGAGCGGTGGTCGCCAAATGGACTGGCTGTGCCGAGGGCAGCCCACCCGCGGCAGCCCCTGCCCCTGCGCCCGCTCCGCCGCCCTGAGCACCACCTAGCCCATGGAGCTCGAGTTCGCCAAAAAGGCCAACACGTGTCGCCAGTCGCGCGCCACGGTGGCCGGCGGCAGGTTCGCCCGCAGCTGCGCGCCGTAGCGCATCGTCCACAGCCGCGGATCGAGCACCGCCACCACGCCGGTATGGCGGCGACTGCGCACTAGCCGGCCAAAGCCCTGGCGCAGCGCCTGACTGGCCGCCGGCAGCCACAGTTCGGCAAAGGGCGACCGGCCGGCCTCCTGCAGGCGCTCGGCGCGCGCCACCATCAGCGGCTCGTCGGGCGGCGGAAACGGGATCTTGTCCAGCACGACCACCCGCAGCGCTTCGGCCGGCAGGTCGACGCCCTGCCAAAAGCCCATCGTTGCCAGCAGCAGCGCCGGCTGTTCGGCCACGAAGCGCTCGAGCAGCCGCTCGCGCGGCTCCTGGCCTTGCCACAGCACCGCAAATGGCAGCTGCGGCGGCACCAATTCGGCGGCGCGCTGCAGCGCCTGGTGGCTTGCGAACAGCGCCATGGTCGCGCCGCCCGCCGCCAGCGCCAGGTTGGCCACCACCTTGGCCACCTCGGTATCGCGGCGCGCGTCGCGGGGATCGGGCATGTTGTCTGGAATGTACAGCAGGGCCTGGCGGGCAAAATCGAACGGGCTGGGCACGGTGACGGCCGGCGTATCTGCCGCCAGGCCCAGCTGCTCGCGCACCAGCTCGAAGCGGCCCTGCACCGCCAAGGTCGCCGAGGTGAAGATGCGCGTGGCCGGCAGCGCCAGCAGCGTCCTTTGCAGGATCGCCGCCACGTCGATCGGCCGGGCCACCAGCGCCACGTCGCGCGGGCGCTGCTCGACCCACCGCACGTACTCGGGCCGCGGCGCACCGGCGGGCACGCACGTGTCCAAGTCGCTGCGCAGGGCCCACAGCGACTCGCTGGCCTTGGCGAGCACCGGGTCGCGGCTGGCTTCCTCGGTGCCGCACAGGTTGTGGGTCCACGCGAGCGCGTCGTCGACCTCGGCCGCCAGCGGCTGCAGTTCGAGCAAGCGGTCGCCGCGCAGCGACTCGCCGTGCCGGTTCTGCCGCAGCGCCTGCCACAGGTGCTCGGACGTTTGCTCCAGCTGGTCCAGCGCCTCGGCCAGTCCGGCCGCCAGCAACGGGTCGCCAAGTGCGCGCTGGGCAGGTCGCAAGTCCTTGAGCAGGTTGGTGAGTCGCCGCTCGCTGACCGCCGCGCCAAAGAAGTTGGTCACGGTGTCGGCCAGGGCGTGGGCCTCGTCCAGAACGATGGTGCCGCCGCCCGGCAGCAGACCGCCGCCGGCCCAGCGCTCGCGCACGGCAAAATCGGCCAACAGCAGGTGGTGGTTGACGATCACCACGTCGGCAGCGGCGGCGCGGCGGCGGGCGCGGGCCACGAAACAACTGTCCAGGCGCGGACATTGGCTGCCCAGGCAATTGTCGACGGTCGAGGTCACTTCGGCCCAGATCGGGTGACCGTCGTCGATGCCGAACACCTCGGCGCGGTCGCCGCCTTCGCTGCTGCGCGCCACGGCTTCGATCGCCGCCAGCTCGGGCGACAGCACCGCGCCCAGCACCCGTCGCCGCTGCATGGCGGTGTCGATGCGCTGCGGGCACAGGTAGTTGGCGCGGCCCTTGAGCACCGCCACGCTGCGCTGCACCCCGCAGGCGAGCTGCGCCGCCGGAAGATCATTTTGCAGAATCTGGGTTTGCAGCGTGCGGGTCGCCGTCGACACCAGCACCCGCTGCGGCGCCAGCAGGGCCGGCACCAGGTAGGCCAGCGTCTTGCCGGTGCCGGTGCCGGCTTCCACCAGCAGGTCGCGGCGCTCGGCGATGGCCGTCTCGACCGCTGCCGCCATGCTGGCCTGGCCCGCGCGCACCTCGTAGCCGGGCAGCACCGACGCCAGGTGGCCCAAGGCCGCCAGAGCACTCACGGCGCGACGCCGGGGGCCAATTGCGGACGCACCGTGCGCGGATCGCCGCTGTCCGCACCGGCCGGCTGGTAGGCGATCACCGCGGTGGCGCCGATCTGGCGGTGCGAGTCGTCGACCTCGGCAAACCCGGACAGCTTCAGGGTTTTATCCAGGGTGCGCAGCACCGCCAGCTGCTCGGGGTTGGCGTCTTCCGCCGCGCCCAGGGCCGCGCGATCGCCCATCAGCAGCACCGCGCCCGGCTTCTGCTGCAACAGCACGACCAGGTGGGCGGCGGCGTCGCCCGCTTCGGCCTGGGCTCGCCGCAGCCGCGGCCAGCTCGCCATGGGATCCAGCTGCGCCGCCACGGCCAACCCGCGCGGCCCAACGGCCAGCATGGCCGCAGAGTCACTCGCTATTTCGGCGGCCGAGTCGCGGGCAAAGCGGGCGACCTTGCGGGCGGCGATGCGGTCGATGCGCTCGGTCTGGGCCAGCAGGTGCCAAGCGCCCACGGCGAACAGGGCCAGGGCCACCGCGCCAAGGGTCCAATAGGCGCGGCGCTTGACCAGCAACTCGGCGCTGCTGCTCAAACTTTTGGCGGGAAGCGCCAGTGCCGCCAGGCCGGCGCCCAGCGGCAGGGCGATGCCGATGCGCGCCACGGCCAGCGCCTCGGTCAGGCCATCGGCGGTACCCCGCATGGCGAGCCAGCCCGCCACCGCGGCGGCACTCACAGCGGCGATCAGCGGCGGCGCCCAGTCGCGATCCCCCAGGCTGCGCGGCAAGTTGGGCAGGCTCACGCCCAGGGTCCGCCAGCCGTCGGCCGCCGCCACGCCGCTCTGCTCGCCGTCGTCGCGGGCCAGCGGCGAGCGCAAGATCGCCCGCTCGACCGGTGGGTCGGCCTGCACCAGGCCGCGCCAGGTGCCCAGGGCCGCCAGCAGCAGCACGGCGGCGCCGCCCACCTGCCAGGCGAGCGGTGCCTCGATCAAGTCCAGCAGCCGGCCCACCGCGCCCAGCGGCCCCAGCGGCCCGGCCGCCGCCAGCAGCTGCCCCGCGGCGAGCACCGGCGAAGTCAGCGCCCAGCCTGCTGTTTCGCCGGCCTGCGTGGTCGCCCACCACGCCGTCGCAGCGTCGCCTTGCGGCAGCAGGTAGCCCAGTGCACCCAGCCGC
>JACRCU010000333.1 GCA_016218865.1 Deltaproteobacteria bacterium
ATCGCCGCCGAGGCCGCCGAGGACTTGCCGCGCGCCGCGATGATCGCCTTGCCGCGATTCTGCACGTTGCCGACGAACTCGCCGCGCAGCCACTTCAGATCCTTGATGATCGTCTTGGCGCTCTTGCCCGAGATCTTGGCGTTCTCGAAGTCGGGGTACATCGACTCGCTGTGGTTGCCGAACACCGAGACGCGCGACACGTCGGCGTTGGTGACGCCGGCCTTGTTGGCGAGCTGGGCGATGGCGCGGTTTTCGTCGAGCCGGGTCATGGCGAAGAAGCGCTCTTTGGGAACGCTCTTGCAGTTGGCGGCGGCGATCAGGCAGTTGGTGTTGCAGGGGTTGCCCACCACCAGCACGCGCAGGTCGCTGGCGCCCTTCTCCAGCGCGTTGCCCTGACCGACGAAGATCGGGCCGTTCTCGCGGATCAGGTCGGCGCGGGCCATGCCGGGGCCGCGCGGCTTGCTGCCGACGAGCAGGGCCCACGAGGCGCCGTTGAAGGCCACCTTGGGATCATCGGTGGTCTCGATGCCAGCCAGAGTCTTGAAGCCGCAGTCCTGCAGTTCCATCGCCACGCCTTGCAGGGCCTTTTGCACCTCCGGAATCGGGAGATCCAGCAACTGCAGGATCACCGGGCGGTTGCCGAAGGTCTCGCCCGAAGCCAGGCGGAACAGGATGCTGTAGCCAATTTGACCGGCGGCACCGGTGACTGCAACGCGAATAGGCTGAGCCATGATCGTCCTCGAATTCAAGAGTTAGGCAAGTCGGGGCGCCGAGGGGGCACCGTTTCGACCGAAAACCGTCCACGGGCACTCGCAGCACGAGCCCGCACACCGGGTCCACGCTAGCGGCTGAATCATCGTCTGCGGGCCGGGGGTGTCAAGCCACCGCTACCACGGTTTTGTAACAGTGCCATGCGGGGGGCGCGGTGTCACGGCACCTTGGGCGGGATGCCTGCAGAGGCATCGATGAGTGTACTGGCGGCGTTCTCGCGCTGTTCGTCGACCATCTGGCCGCGCAGGTGCAACGTGTGGCCGGCAAAATCGACTTCTTCCCAGCGTGGACCCGAAAAGGGCCGGCGCTCGTCGCGCAGCATGTCTTCGAACTGGGCGGCCAGGAAGTCGTAGAGCAACTCCACGGCTTCTCGTTCGCGGAGGCCGGGTTGCTTGGGCGTTCCCAGGGCGACCCGGACCTCCACGGTGTACACGTTCTTGCGCTCGGCGTCGGCGAGCTGCCACGTGACCGCCACCCAGCCCGAGTCCAGCACGCCCGACAGCACCCGCAGCTCTTCGCCCACCGCCAGCAGTCCGGGCCACGCTCCGCGCAGCATGCGCTCGACGCGCCGCGCCTCGAATTCGCTGACGAGTTCCTTGGTTGCCACCTACAGCCTCCACCACAGGTCCACGTAGGGCAGCAGCGGCCAGCGCTGCAACCACGACAGGCCGGGGATGTCGTAGCCCGCCGCGTCGTTCAAGGTCAGCGACATCAGCAGGTGGGCACCCGCGAGCCAGCGCTGAAAGCCGTGCGCCCATCCCAGCGTGATCTCTGGGCGATCGAGGGCGCCCGCACTGATACCGTAGCGCTGCAGCATCGAAACCTGCAGAAGGTCGCCGGGCTGGATCAGCCAGTGCAGCTGCGCCGACACCGAGATGCCGTGCGACAGGTTGACGTAGCGGTTGTTGATGCGCTCGTCGAACTGGCCGGCATAGACCACGCCGCCCGTCACCGCCCAGGAATTGTTGGGGTACCACGTCGCGATGCCGCCGCCCAGCAGCTCGCCCGGGGCCAGCGCGCCAACCTGGGTGGTGGTCGCCGCCACCTGGCCGAACGAGCGCTTGAAGCTGCCGGTGGCCGAGATGACGTAGTGGGTCTGGTCGAAAAGACGGTAGCGGAACGCCAGGTTGGGCACCAGCAGCAGGTCCAGGATCGGGTGCGACTGCACGGTGAGGCGCGACGAGGCCCCGTAGGCGATCGGCGCCACGATGCCGAAGTGGATCGCCCCCTGTTCCAGCACTTGCGCAGTGCCCAGGGTCACCTGCTGCACCGACTTCCACTCGCCGCGGGCCGCCGCGGGCCAACACAGCGTCAGCAGCGTGGCGAGCAGGGGCAGCATGGGAAGGCGGCGCGACATCGGGGCGATCGTAGCCGACTGACGGCGCTTGGCAACTTCGCAGGTGCCTGCCTGGGCCGCCGGCGAGAGTTGACAGCGGGCCGCCAAAGGCGTACAAGACGCGTCGCCCGGCGCCCCAGCGGCAGCCGGCCGACCAAAGGCGCGTAGCTCAGGGGTTAGAGCACCACGTTGACATCGTGGGGGTCGGCGGTTCAAATCCGCCCGCGCCTACCAAGGCCAAACCTTCAAATCCTTCCGAATCGTACGCACGAATTTCCGCTTCCTTCGCTGCGCACGAGCCGTGATTCCATGTTTTCCTCAGGCATCTATGCGATCTTGGACGGTGACCGGCTCGGGCTGGACACTCCGGCCAGTGTGCGCGGTGCGCTGCCGCTGCTGACCGAGCTGGCCGTGGCCGCGCGCGAGGGCGGTGCGGTGGCGCTGCAACTGCGCCTGAAGGCTGTGGACGTGACCCCCGAACTGCGCGCCCAGGTGGCGCATGCGCTGGTCCGGGCAGTGGGCGATCGCCTGCCGCTGGTGATCAACGACGACGTGGCGGCGGCGACCGCGCTCCGGTCGGGGTTGCACCTTGGGCAGGGCGACGGCGACGTTGCGCAAGTCCGCGCTGCTGTTGGCCCCGCCGCGCTGGTGGGCTGGTCGACCCACAACATGCCGCAGGTGCGCGCCGCCCAAGAACTTCCCTGCGATTACTTGGGCTTTGGCCCCATCCTGTGGACTGGCAGCAAGCGCGGCCTGGACCCGGTGACCGGCTGGGCCCAGCTGACCGACGCCTGTGCCGCCAGTGTGAAGCCGGTCGTCGCGATCGGCGGTCTGGGGCTGGAGCACGCAGTCCTGGCCCGCGCCGCCGGCGCCCACGCGATGGCCGTGATCGGTGGCTGGCTGGGGCCCGCGGGCGAGCGCGCCAGCGCCGAGAGCAGCCATGCGCGGTTGGTCGCACTGGTCGCCGCCTGGCAGGCTGGGGGGACGGCGTGAGCGAAGCTGCCGAAATCTGGACGGTTGCTCGGCTCCTGCAGTGGACGCGCGAGTGGCTGACCAAGCAGGGCTCGGCGACGCCGCGGCTCGACGGCGAGCTGCTGCTGGCCCACGTGCTGA
>JACRCU010000331.1 GCA_016218865.1 Deltaproteobacteria bacterium
AACTCTGCGCGATTGGCGATTTTTGGCCCGACTGCCGCGCGGCTGTGGTACGCTTCACGCTGCGCGCGGGGCCGGCCCGCGCTGAGTTCCTTTCGCTCCACTCTGAATTTGCGTGCGAGGTTTGCTTGGCCGCCTTTGCCGAAGCCGGTGCTGTTCTTGGTGATGCCCTAGGTGGCCGCGCCGACACTACTTCACAACCCGCTGTTCCCTTGGCGGACTTGGTACACGACGAGCCCGCGGCGCGCACCCCCAGCCCGGCCAACACCGTGGCCCTGCCCCGTTCGCTGCGCCAACAGGATGCGGGGCCGGGTGATCTGGGCATCGACCAGCTGGGCCCGGCGACGATTCGCGTGCCGGCGCGGGGCCAGATCCCCGATGATCCCAAAGAGCTGGAGCGGCGCATCTCGCACCTGTTTGTAAAGGCGATCAAAGACTTTGGCATGATCCAGGCCGGCGAGCGCGTGATGGTCTGCATGTCGGGCGGCAAGGACAGCTACGCCCTGCTGCACTTCATGCAGCGCACGCAGAAGCACTCGCCCGTCAAGTTCGACATCATCGCCGTGCACCTGGACCAGGGCCAGCCGGGCTTTCCGTCCGACCAGCTCGAAGCCTACATGGCTGCGGCGGGTTCGCCTTACGAAGTCGTGCGTTACAATACCTCCGACATCGTGATGGCCAAGCTGGAGCCGGGCAAGACCACCTGCTCGCTGTGCTCGCGGCTGCGGCGCGGCATCCTGTACGACGCCGCCAAGCGGCTGGGCTGCAGCAAGATCGCTCTGGGCCACCACCGCGACGACGCCCTGTCGACGCTGCTGCTGAACCTGTTCTTCTGCGGGCAGTTGAAGTCGATGCCGCCGCTGCTGCGCGCGGACGACGGCGTGAACACCGTGATCCGGCCGCTGGCCTACGTGCCCGAGGCGATGCTGATCAAGTGGGCAGAAATCAAGCAGTATCCCGTGTTGCCCTGCAATCTGTGCAGCAAGCAGCCCGACCTGAAGCGCGCGCAGATGAACGATCTGCTGCGCGAGCTGGACAAGCGCTACCCCGGGGCGCTGCCGTCGGCCTTGAACGCCATCCAGAACGTGTCGCCGCGCTTCTTGTACGACCGCGCGCTGTATGACTTTGCCTCGACGCCCCAGCCCGGTGGCGACGAGCGAGACGACGATGCCTTTGCCTGAACCCGGCCCCGGCGACCGCCAGGCGAGCCCGTGGCCGGGCACCCTGGATCTGGCCACGCTGCTGGATGTCTTGGAAAATCAAGGCGTGCTCCGGCGCGCCCAGGTGGTCGAGGTACTGCCGGCCGGCGAGCGGCGGCGGCGCGTGCTCGACCGCCAGCGCCAGCTCGATCAGGGCGACGAGGGTGTGCCGGTCAGTGCCGCGGAAGTCCTGGCCAGCTTCGGCCTGGTCGGCGCCGACGACGGCACTGCGGTCAGCGAGTTGCGCATCGGTCAGACGCTGGCCAAGGCCGCCGGCATGAAGCTGCAGCGCATCGACGCCCTGCGCCTGGACGCCAAGCTGATCACCGCCAGCGTCTCGCGCGCCTATGCCCGCCGCAACTGCGCGCTTCCGCTGGGGATCGAGGGCGGCAAGCTGGTGGTGGCGGTGGACTCGCCCCTCAGCCGCGACGTGGCCGACACCCTGGCGGCGCGCACCGGCCAACCGGTAGAGCTGGTGCTGGGGCTTCGCAGCGAGATCATCCCGGCCATCGACGACACCTTCCACTTCCGCGCGACCCTGCGCGGCGCCGCGGCCGACCTGGGCGAACCGCTGACGGACCTTGGCAATTTGGAGCAGCTGGTCAAGCTGGGCCAGACCGGCCGCGAGGTGGAGGGCGACGACCGCCACGTGGTCCGCGCCGTGGACTTCCTGTTGCGCTATGCGCTGGATCAGGGCGCCTCGGACATCCACCTGGAGCCCAAGCGCGAGCAGGCCCTGGTGCGGCTGCGCATCGACGGCGTGCTGCACACCGTGCATCAGCTGCCCAAGCTGGTGTTCGCGGCGATCAGCTCGCGGATCAAGACGATGGCGCGGCTGGACATCGCCGACAAACGCCGCCCACAAGACGGTCGGGTCAAGCTCCAGCACCAGCGTCCGCAAGGCGGCGACCGCGAGGTGGAGCTGCGCGCCTCGACCATGCCCACCGCTTTTGGCGAAAAGATCGTGCTGCGCATCTTCGATCCCGAGGTGCTGCTGCAGGATCTGCCGGGCCTGGGCCTGTTCCCGCGCGACCTAGAGCACGTGCAGAAGATGATCCACCGGCCGCACGGGCTGGTGCTGGTCTGCGGGCCGACCGGCTCGGGCAAAACCACCACGCTTTACTCGTGCTTGCGGGCCATCGCTTCGCCGCAGCTGAACATCGCCACCATCGAAGACCCGATCGAGATGGTCATCGAGGCCTACAACCAGACCGCCTTGCAACCCAAGGTAGGGCTTACGTTTGCCGGCGCGCTGCGGACCCTGCTGCGCCAGGATCCCGACGTGATCATGGTCGGCGAGATCCGCGACGCCGAGACGGCCCACAACGCCATCCAAGCCGCCATGACCGGCCACCTGGTCCTGAGCACCGTGCACACCAACGACGCGCCGTCGACGGTGGCGCGGCTGGTCGACCTGGGCGTGCAGCCCTACCTGCTGTCGGCGTCGCTGCTGGGGGTGGTGGCGCAGCGCCTGGTGCGGACGGTGTGCCTACAATGCCGCGAAGAGACTGTACTTTCGTCCGAACAGGCCCTGGCGCTGGGCCTGGAGCTGAGCGGCGAGCAATTCGCCGTGTGGCAGGGCCGCGGCTGCGCGGTGTGCCGCGACACGGGCCTGAAGGGTCGGACTGGCGTCTACGAAGTGATGCCGATGAGCGAGAAGCTGCGGAGGATGATTGCGGAGTCGGCCGACGCCGGCCGCATCACCCGCCAGGCCGTGGAAGAGGGTATGGTCACGCTGCGCGAAGCCGCGCTGAAGAAGATGGCCCTGGGCCTGACCACCTTTGACGAAGTACTGCGGGTCACCGCCGACATCGATAGCTGAGGCGCAACCCGCCATGGACGCCCGCGCACGGCGCCTGCGGGGTGTGGGCGCCCCCCCAAGAGCGCACGAATGCGGCACACCGGGCCAGCCGTCCGGCGCAACACGGCGATCGGACCCGGGATTGTTGGACACGACCCCACGGATGGTAGGACGACCCGTATGAGCAATACCCCCAAGGACGACCAAGGACACGCCTTTGCCGATCGCCCGGCGGCCATCACCGCCGAAGCCGTGCTGCGCCGTCAGGCCCTGCAGCGCGAGCGCGAGGCCCAGCGCCTGGCCGCCCCGACCCAGTTCATGGACCCGGCGCCCGCGCTGGAGGCGGACACGCTGTGGCGCAGCTTGAGCCGCAACGGCGAGTTGCGCCTGTTGGTGGTGCGGGCGACCCAGACGGTGGCCGAGGCGGCGCGGCGCCTGGAGTGCTCGGCCGACGTGACCCGCACCCTGGGCGAGCTGATGATCGGCACGCTGCTGGTGCGCTCGACCCTGAACCCCGACGACCAGTTGCAGGTCACCCTGGAGCACCAGGGGCCGATGGGCCGGGTGACGGTCGATGCCTGGCGCGAGGGCGGCATGCGCGCCTACGTGGCGCACCCGCAAGAAGTCAACGAGGCCTTTGGCTTCTTGATCGGCGCCGGCACGCTGCTGGTGTCGCGCTCAGCCGGCGTCGGCGTGGCGGGCTCGCGCTCGTACAGCAGTACCACGGCGCTGGACGGCGACAACGTGGCGGATTACTTCATGAACTATCTGCTGGACTCCGAGCAGATCCTGTCGCTGCTGCAGACCGATGTGGTGGTGGCCGCCGACGGCACGGTCCAGCACGCGGTGGGCTACCTGGTGCAGCTGATGCCCGAGGGCACGCGCGGCGACATCCAGAAGATCCTGGAAAACCTTGGTCCTTTGCCGCCGCTGCACCAAGCCATGACGGCCGCCGATCCCGACGGCCGCGCCTGGGCCGGCGCGCTCCTCAAGGGCTTTGGCTGGGATCAGTGCGCCCGCGAGGCGGTAGCGTTCCTGTGTCGCTGCAGCCGCCACCGCATGCTGTCGATGCTGTCGACCCTGCCCAAGCGCGACCTGCACGATTTGGCCGCCGGCAGCGAACCCTTGGAATTGCTGTGCGATTACTGTCGAGCGCGCTACGAAGTGCGGCCGGCGGAGCTGCGCGGCTTCTTGGCGGAGCCCAGCTGAGCAGAACCGGCCTGGGTCCGATCAAAACGTCTGTCCTGTTTCGCTAGTTCGGATCAGGCTTGGGCGTCTCGGGCGTGCTGGCCGGCAGGGTCGGCGCGGCGATGAGCGCGGCCGGCGGCGCAGCGGTGAGCGCATTCAAGAACGTCACGATCGACGCCACTTGCGCATCACTCAGGTCCTTGCCCAGCTGGTGCGCGGCCATCTTCTTGACGGCCTCGGGCAGGGTCGCTACCGCGCCGTCGTGGAAGTACGGCCCAGTCTGGGCGATGTTGCGCAGACTGGGTACCTTGAACTTGAACTTGTCGGCCTCGTCCTTGGTCACGGCAAAGCGGCCTTCGTCCTTCAGGTCGGGCCACGGCTTGACCAGGCCGAGCTTCTGGAACATGCCGCCGCCCACCGCCGCGCCGCTGTGGCAGGCGTTGCAGCCGGTGTCCAAGAACGTGGCGAGGCCGGCCTGCTCCTCGGCGGTCAGCGCGGTGGCGTCGCCGGCCAAGAAGGCGTCGAAGCGGCCGGGCGTGGTCAGCTGGCGCTCGTAGGCGCCGATGGCGCGGCCCAGGTTGTCGTAGGTGACCGGGTCGGGCTGGCCGGGGAAGGCAGCCTGGAAGGCGGCGACGTACTCGGGCATGGTCTTGAGCAGGGCGACCACCGCCTCGGCATTGGGCATCGCCATCTCGATCGGGTTGAGGATCGGGCCCTTGGCCTGTTCTTCCACGTCCTTGGCGCGGCCGTCCCAGAACTGCGCGACGTGCGCGGCGGCGTTCAGCACGGTGGGGGCGTTGCGGCCGCCCTTCTGGCCCTTGTGCCCGCTGGAAGTCGCGCTGCCGTCCACACCGCCCTTGTCGACCAAGTGGCATGAATTGCAGGAGATGTCTTGGTTCTTGGACAGGCGCTTGTCGAAGTAGAGCTTGTGACCCAGCTCGACCAGCGCCGGCGTCGCCGCGCCGCTGCTGGCGGTAATCTCGGCGGGCAGGGCAGCAAACACGCTGAGCTTGCTGCGATCCAGCGCTGCGGGCTTGGCGGGCTCGGCCCCCTTTGTCGCCGGCTGGACCGGCTCGGCTTGACCCGGGGCGGGGCCCGCGGCGGGCGGCGGCTCGGTCTTCTTGCCGCACGCGGCGGCGACGACAACTGCACACACGATAAGGGATAGTTTGGCCTTCATCGGTCCTTCCTGGGCGGCCGCTCCCCGCGGCTGCGGTCAGCAAGATAAGCCCGATCGCCAGCGGCGTCGATGGCGCTTGAACGGCGGCCGCGCATTGGCGACACTGCCGCACCGGCCGGCGGCCGAGGTGGGGCAAGGCGTGGAGCCGCAACAAGGCAACGGGTACGGCAGCGAAGCGGGCGGAGATCAGGGCGGCGAGCATCCCCTGCTGGCTATGCTGAATGCTGAACAGAAGCAGGCGGTTTTGCACACCGAGGGGCCGGTGCTGGTGCTGGCCGGCGCCGGCTCGGGCAAGACCCGCGTGATCACCCACCGCATCGCTTGGCTCATCAGCGAGCTGGGGGTCTTCCCCTGGCAGATCCTGGCGATGACCTTCACCAACAAGGCCGCCGGCGAGATGCGCGAGCGGGTGGCGCACGCGGTGGGCGACTCGGCCAGCCAGCTGTGGCTCGGCACCTTCCACTCGGTGGGCGTGCGCCTGCTCCGGCAGTTGGCTGGCTATGTGGGCCTGCAACCTACGTTTTCCATCTACGACACCGACGACCAGCAGCGGGTGATCGTGCGCGTCATGAAGGCGCTCGGCGTCTCGGAGGCGACGCACAAGCCCAAGATGTTCGCAAGTTACATCGATCGGGCCAAGAACCGCTGCATGGGCCCGCACGACCCGCGCCTGAAGGAGCTGGCCGTCTCGGCGTTCGACAAGAAAGCCCTGAGCGTCTACCAGGCCTACGAAAAAGAGATGCGGCTGGCCAACGCCGTCGACTTTGGCGACCTGATCATGCTGCCGGCGCAAGCGCTGGCCAGCGACCCCAACGTTTGCCACAACCTGGCGCAGCGCTTCCGCTATGTCCTGGTCGACGAGTTCCAGGACACCAATTTCGCGCAGTTCGAGCTGCTCAAGTACCTGACCTCGGTGCACGGCAACCTGTGCGTGGTGGGCGACGACGATCAGTCCATCTACAGCTGGCGCGGCGCCGAGGTGGGCAACATCCTTGGCTTCCCCAAAATGTTCGACGGTGCCGAGGTGATCAAGCTCGAGCGCAACTACCGCTCGACCGAGACCATCCTGCGGGCGTCGACCGCCGTGGTGTCGCGCAACACCACCCGCCACGGCAAGGTGCTGTGGACCGACCGCGGCCTGGGCGACCCGATCACCCTGCACGTGGCCGCCAGTGATCGCGACGAGGCCGACTGGGTGGCGCGGCAGATCGACCGCCGGCAACACGAGACGTCGCTTGGCGAATTTGCAGTGTTCTACCGCACCAACGCCTGCTCGCGGGTGCTGGAAGACTCGCTGCGGCGCTTCCGCCTGCCGTACGTGCTGATCGGCGGCATGAAGTTCTACGAGCGCGCCGAGGTCAAGGACGCCCTGGCCTGGTGCCGGCTGCTGGTCAACCAGGACGACTCGGCGGCGTGGATGCGGGCGGTGGGCAGTCCGCGCCGCGGCATCGGCGACACCACCATCGAAGCGGTGCAGAAGCACGCCAGCCAGATCGAGCGCAGCCTGCCCGCGGCGGCGCAGGACTTGGTGCGGCTGGGTGGCGCTGGCCGGGCGGCCGAAAAGCTGAAGACGTTCCACGACCTGGTCGAGCGTCTGCGCGAAGAGATCGAGCCGATGCGCGCGGATCAGGCGGGCGCGCGGATCCTGGAGGCGTCGGGTCTGAAGAAGGCGCTGCAAGAGGACAAGGATCCCGATGCAGCCGATCGCCTAGAGAACCTTCAGCAATTGCTGGCGGCGATGGGCGAGCACGCCGACTCGGCCGACGATCCGGGGCTGCGCAGCTTCTTGGAGACCGTGGCGCTGGTCAGCGACGTGGACAAGCTGAGCGACGCCCAGGCGCGGGTGTCGCTGATGACGATGCACTCGGCCAAGGGCTTGGAATTCGACGTGGCGTTTGTGGTCGGTCTGGAAGAGGGGCTGCTGCCCCACGCCAACGTGCTGGGCGGCACCGCCGAGCGCGAGGCCGATCCCCGCGACCTGGAAGAGGAGCGCCGGCTGTTCTACGTGGCGATGACCCGCGCCCGCAAGAAGCTGCACCTGAGCCATGCGCGGCTGCGGCGGCGCTTCGACGGCCGCGAAATGCCCAGCGAGCCCAGCCGGTTTCTGCAGGCTGTGCCGCGCGACTTGGTGCAGATCGACGACGCCGGCCACGGCTTCCGCAGCGCCAGCTCCTGGGGCAGCTCGTGGGGCCAGCCCGCGCGCAGCTCCAGCAGTGCCGCCCCAGCCCGGCCCACTTGGGGGGCCCCTGCTGGCCCGGGCAACCGCGCCGCGCAGGCCACGGGCGCCTGGTCCACCGGCAACCCGCTGGCGGGTCGCGGCACCGCCCACCACGACGACGACGTGCCCGCCATCGATCGCTCCGAAGGCGAGGCCGGCTTCCAGGTCGGCGGCAAGGCCCTGCATGTCCGCTTTGGCACAGGCAAAATCCTGGACATCGCCGGCTACGGCGGCGAGGCCCAGCTGACCGTGCAGTTTCCGGGCGTCGGCATCAAGAAGATCGTCGCTCGCTTCCTGAAGCCGGCTTAACCCTTTCTTCGGCCAAGTCTTCTGAGGACATCATGCGCACAACCCACGGCACCACCCCCACCTCGACCTTGACGTTGCGGCACTTTGCCGCCGCGCGCGATCTGGCCGGGACCGACAGCGAGCAACTTGAGTGGCAGGACGGCACCACCGTCGCGCAACTGCGCAAGATTCTGGCCAAGCGCGGCGGCAAGTGGCAACACCTGGCCCGCCATAGCCGCTTTGCCCGCGACGACGAGTTCCTGTTCGAGGCCGAGGAACTGTACAGCGGCGAGGAGATCCTGGTGCTGCCTCCCGCCGCCGGCGGCAGCCCGCGGGCGACCCTGCAGCACACGCCGATCGCACCCGGCGCGACCGAGCAGGCGCTGACCCTGGTCGGCGTGGGCGGCATCGCCACCTTTGTCGGCACGGTCCGCGATCACAACCTGGGCAAGGCGATCACCCAGCTGGAATACACCGCCTACGAGCCGATGGCGCAAAAGGAAATGGAGCGCATCTGCGGCGAGGCGATCGAGCGCTTTGGCCTGGGCGACGTGCGGGTGATCCACCGCCTGGGGGTACTGCAAGTGGGCGAGGTGGCGGTGTCGATCGCCTGCGGCGCGGCCCACCGCAAAGCTGCCTTCGACGCCTGCCAATTCGTCATCGACGAACTGAAGGCGCGCGTGCCGATCTGGAAAAAAGAGACCAGCGCCGACGGCAGCGAGTGGCTCAACTCGACCCCGTAGGGCTTGCAGCACAGCGCTGTGGCCGTGCCGGCGGATGGCAACCGGCTGGGCCTCGGCGGCGCCGACGCTCAGAACACGGCGGGGTGATTGCCCTTCTTGGGCTCTTCGGTCTTGGTGTCCGGCGGCGTCTCGCGCACTTTGGCCGGGCCGTGGCCGTGGCCAGACTTGGGTCGAACCGACTCGGCGGGCACGTCGGGCGGCACGTCTTCCTCGACATCCACAGAATCTTCTGTATCCACCGTGTCTTGCGTGTCCGGTTCGGCCACGTCCGGTGCGGGTGGCGCCACGTCGGCAACCACCGGCACCGGCACGATCACCGGTGGCGGCACCACCACCACCGTCTCGGGCTCGCGCTGCATCAGCACGGCGATGCCAACGCCCAGCGCCACGATGACCACCAGGGCCACGATCAGCATGATTCTGCTGCTCTTGGACGAAGGGGTGTTGCTCTTTGGCGCGGCAGGTGCCGCCACCGGCTGGGCAGGGGCAACCGCAGCGGCAGGAGCCGACGGGGCGCGGGCCGCTTCGGCGGCGGCCAGGCGCGCGGCGATTTCGCGTTGCACGGCCGGGCTTTTCATGTCGAAGGCGACGGTGGCGCGGTCGTCTTCGCGGTTGGCGGCGCGAATCGCTTCGGCAAAAGCCAGGGGCGTGGCGTGGCGGTCGCCGGGGCGCTTCTTCAGTGCCCGCTGAATTTCCACTTCCAAGCTGGGGGGCAGGTCGCAGTCGCGGCGCACCATGCGCAAGGCCGGAACCGCGGCCATGGCATGGCGTTTGTTGACCTCGGCCAAGGTCGCCCCGGGGAAGGGCACGCGGCCAGCGATGGCCTCGAACAGCATGCAACCCAGCGCGTACACTTCGGTTGCCGCGCTCGGCAGCACGCCGGTCTGCTGTAGCTCGGGGGCGGCGTAGAGCGCACGTTGCAGGGGATCGGTGACGCTGGCCGGATCGGCGACGGTGGGCCGGCCGCTGCCGTCGGCGCTGGTAAACTGCAAGTGCCAGGGCGTCAGGACGCCGTGGCGGTCGGCGCGCGCGTCGCTGACCAGCTTGGCGATCAGTTCCAGACGGGCCACGGCCTGATCGGCGCTCATCGGGCCGCGCGACAGGGCAGTGGCAAAGGTCGAGGCGGGGACCGCTGGCTCTACGGCGGGCGTCGGTGCGTTGGCTGCCAAGATTCCGCCAGCGTGGAGCAACGTGGGGCGGTGGCCACCGTGGGCCTGCGGCAGTTCGCCCGAGGCGGCCATCGCCGGTCCAAGGCCCGGGGGCGGGCGCCGCGGCCGATTGGCCGGCGGGGGCGGCGGCGTGCCCGCAGCAGGGAGCGCCTGCAGGTGCGCACCGTCGAGCGGACAGAACTCCAGCTCGTCGCTATGGTGGGCATGGCAGGTTGGGCAGGTCTTGGCCACCGCTCAAGTTCTCCGGAGGCCGCTCGCCGGTCGCTCGTGGCGGGGCCGTGTGGTCCCAGAGTATCTACCCGTGCCCCACCTAGCGCAACCGGGTCAGTTCAACATGCCGCCGAAGCCGCACCCGCGCAGGTGTGAAACCCACCGAGCGACCTGTTGAACACAGACCGTGACTGCGGGCTGCCGCAGGGGCTTGGGGGCGGCGCTCCCCGGGTTGCTGCGCTAGAAGTTGGGATTGGGCGAGCTGGGCGCCTCGGCGGGCGGCGGCGTGGCCGGGCGCGGCGGGCGCGGGGCCTCGGGTCGGGCCGGGCGGGCAGCGGCATCGCCCTGCACTGGGACGCATTTGACGAGCACGAAGTACGCCGAATCGTTCGACATCACGTCGCAGTTCCAGTCCTTGATGCCGGCAAAGCCGGCGACGCCGTCGTCGCGCAGCTTCTTGCTCTCGCTCTTGACCTTGCTCTCGAGCGCTTGCGTCCTACCGCGCTCGGCCAGGGCATAGAAGGTCTTGCCGCGGTTCATCTCTTGCAGGTACGGCCCGAGCTGGGTGGCCTTGTTCAGCGGCCGGATCTCGTTGTTCGAGTAGTAGGTCTCGCCGCGCCAGGTGATCAGCCAGCTGACGATGTCCTCGGTGCAGACGCGCTTGGGCTTGGCGTCGAGAAAGTCGGCGATGAAGCCGAGACCGGCGCGCTGCACCAACGGCGTGAACGCCTCTTGCACCAGCGGGGGATTCGGATGCAAGTGGCAGTCTTCGTAGTACTTTTCGAACAGGTACTTCTGCGACCAGTGCGGCGCCAGGCTGGGCATGTAGTAGTTGAGCGCCCAGAAGGCCGCCAGGGCCGCCGCCGCCGTGACCACCGCCAGACCGATGCGCCGCAGCCGCCCGACCAGCATGGCGACCATGCCCAGCGCGGCCAGGCCGCCCGCGATCTTCCAAAACGTCTCGAAGCGGAACCACTGGATCGTCAAGATGTTGGCCACCATCGGCCCCACGTGGCGGCCGAAAGGCTGCTCGGCCCAGCGCTGCAGCGGCGCGCCGTCCGAGGCCCACACCACCGTCGCGCCCCAGTCGAAGGGCATGTTCTCGGGCATCGGGCGGTCGTACTTGTAGGTGAACAGACTCCGCAAGTTCTGGAATTCGCTCATGACGCCGACGGTCAGCAGCGCCAGGAAGCCCAGGCCCAGCACCACCGACAGGCGCGCCTGTGGCCGGCGATCCTGGGCCAGGTTGGCCAGGAAGATCGCGGTGATGGCCGCCAGCGGCGGCACGCCGGGCAGGATGTAATGGTGGAACCGCGTGGAACTCAGGGTAAAGACGATGAACGACACCAGGAACCACAGCAGGGCGAACACTTGGAAGTCGCGCAGTGCGGCACGGTCGAAGCGCGCGGTTAGGTCGAGCGGGGCCGACTCGGAGTCGGCAACCGGCTCGGTCGCGCGGTCCACGTCGTCGCGGCGCGAGTAGGCCAGTACCGCCACCACCGCCAGCGGGGCAAAGGCCGACCAGGGCCACAGACCGTAACCAAGCCATTCTACAAAGTATTCAAAGGTGCCGGTGTCGATCTGGTGCACACCGGCGCCCACGCGGTTGAAGTGGTCGTGGATGAAGAAGCGCTGGTAGTACGGCATGCCGTGGCGGCAGAACATCGCCACGTACCAGGGCAGCACCGTGACGAAGAACAGCGGCACGCCGCGCGCCAGCTCCAGCACCTTGAACAGGCGCCACTGCTTGGTCGCGACGACGAAGAGCAGCAGAATCGCCCCCGGCAACATGAAGCCGAGCAGCCCCTTGGCGTAGGTCGACTGTGCCAGCAGCATGTAGCCGGACAGGAGCAGGTAGCGGCGGAACCAGCGGTCGACAAAGGCCGGATCGCTCCAGCCCGCCGCAGTCTTGCGCTGGCGGAACACCGGCACCAGCACCGACGCCAGGATCGCCACCGTGGCCGGCGCATAGAAGAGCGCCACGTGCCAGACGCCGTTTTGCTGAATGGTAGAGCCCAGATCCTGGGTGTTGCCGTCGTAGAGGTCGGTGGCGATGATGGCGAACTGCGGCAGCAGGTTCAGCAGCAGGAACACTACGAAACCCGCGGTGGCCCAACCAAAACCGCGCGCGCTCAGCACCTGACGGCGGCCGAGCAGGGCGGTCAGCAGGAACATCAGGCCAATGGTCAGGGTGGCGACGAACGGCATGTCCGTCTGGGCCTGGCGCGCCACCATGTAGAAGAACGGCGACAGCGCGAGCACGGTGGTGGACCAGAAGGCCAAGCGGCGACTGGCGATGCGCTCGACGCCCAGGTACACCGACGCGGCGGCGCTGGCGCCCAGCAGGGCCTGCGGCAGGCGGAAGGCCCAGTCGGTCAGGCCGATGAGCTTGATGAAGGTGCACTCGGCCCAGAAGATGTAGATCGGCTTGCTGTAGAACCACTCGCCGCCGATGGGCTCGCTGCCGATCTTGCGCTGGTAGCCCCACCACGGGTTGACCCAGTCGAAGGTCTCGACCATGTTGCGGGTCACTTCGCCGTAGTGGGTTTCCCAAGGATCCCAAAGGCCAAAGCTGCCGGCGTTCAGCAGGTACAGAGCGAACACCGCACAGATGGTGCCCCAGCGCCACAGGCGGTCGCGGCTCTCTGGCGCAAACGCCGGCACCGCCAGGGCGTCGGCCAGGATCGCGGGCAGGTAGCCGGGCGGCCTGGGCGCGCCGTCGGCCGCTGGCGGGGGCAACTCGTCGGGCGCCGCGGGCGCGGGCAGGGCGGTGTCGCTGCGTTCCGCGGCCTCCGGAGCGGCCTCGTCAAGGACTACGTCGGCCGATTCTGCAGCCGCATCGGCTACATCGGACTCAGCGTGGGGATCGGGAGGGAGCGTAGTGTCGGTCATGGCGCGGTACCCAAAAGCCGCGGCGTTCTACCATCCTGGACCAAAAAGTCAAGCCGCGCGGCACGTTTTGCGCGGGCCGAGCCTGCCGCCGTCAGCGCCAGCCCAGGCCGAGCCGCAGCCGCCACGACCAGTCGGCGGTCGCCGAACCAGCGCCGGGGCCATAGAAATTGCCGCCGAACTCGCCGCCGGCCAGCGCCGACCAGTGGCCGGAGACCTTGGCCTCGGTCGCCACCTGCAGCACGATGGGCACTTCCAGGGTCGCCTCGGGCAGCACATAGACGCGCAGCGGCGCCGCCACCCCCACCGCCAGCAGCAGCGAGGGCGTGAGCCAAGTCGAGGCCGTCACCGCAGGCAGACCGAGATCGAAAGCGACAAGATTGGTCGCTTTGTCGGCCTTGGCCTTGACTAGCGGCGCCCAGTGCTGGGCCGAGCCGTGGACGTTCAAGCCGGGTTCGGCCACCAGCGCCACTTCCCAGTCGCCCAGTCGCGCCAGCCGCAGGCGCGCAAGTCCGCTCATAGTCACGCCAAAGCCGCCCATGGTCGCGCCGGTGCCGCCGGACAGGCGCAGGCGGGCGCCCACATCGGCGACGCTGGACAGGCCAAAGCGAGCGCCGCCTTCTACGTCGGGAGCGCCGAGCGCGCCCCACACGCCCCATTGCCCTTGATCCAGAGGGGTTGCACCCCACAGGGCCGACTCGACCGCCTGGACCGGGGGCGCCAAGGCCGCCGAGGCCAGCAGGGCGACAGCAAGAAAACCAAGACGAATTGCGGGGTTCGTGGACATAAGCTCGTTCGGGCGCGCACCGGCGCTGCGGCTAGAGAAAGTCCGATCGCCGCACCTGTCAACAAAATCGCCGCCGGCGGCCCGCGACCGGGTTCACGCGAAGAAAGTCCCGACAATTTCAGAGCTCAGGCCGCCTGCTTGGCCTGCCGCCAGCGCCGGTAGAAGGTCGCGCGCGGCAAGCCGCTGGCCCGCCACACCTGCTGCGCCGACAGCCCGGCGGCGCGCAGCTGCTCGAAGTCGAGCCCGCCGCTGCGTGCCAGCAGCGCCTGGACCTGTTCCTCGGCGTCGCGGCCCAGGGCACCCAGCGGCACCTGGCCTAGGACGGTGCACAGGTCGCTCAGGTCGGGAACCCCAAAGCGCGCCACCAACTGCAGTCGCTGCAGCACATTGCGCAATTCCCGGAGGTTGCCCGGGAAGGCGTAGCCGGCCAGCGCCGCCAGCACGGCTTGGCTCAGGCCGCCGTCGGGCCACCACAGGTTCGCCAGCCCGGCCACATCGTCGCGCCGATCGCGCAGGGCCGGCAGCGCCAGCTCGGCCACGTGGATGCGGTGCAGCAGGTCCAGGCGAAAGCGCTGCATCGCCACCAGCGCCGGCAAGTCGCGGTGGGTCGCGCAGATCAGGCGGACGTCGACCTTGCGCGTGGCGCCGCCCAGCACCTGGATCTCGCCCGACTCCAGCGCCCGCAACAGGGCGGCCTGGGCGGTCGCCGGCAATTCGCCCAGTTCGTCCAGGAACAGGGTGCCGCCGTCGGCGCGCTCGAAGGCGCCCTTGCGGCGCTCAGTGCAGCCGGTGTAGGCCCCGCGCTCGGCACCGAACAGCTCGGCCAACAGCAGATCCCCGTGCAAGGCTCCGCAGTTGACTGCCACCAGCGGGCGATGCGCGCGCGGCGACAGGTCGTGCAGGGTGCGGGCGGCGACCTCCTTGCCGGTGCCGGTCTCGCCGCGGATCAGCACAGGGCAGGCCGCCGACGCCAGCAGGGCGAGCTGGGCCAGCACCGGCCACATGCTCGCCGACCACGAGCCCAGCTCGCCGACGCCGTACCACCACCCGCTGGGGTCACGGCGCTGCTGCACCACTACCAGTGGCACCCGGCCCAGCCGGACCACGGAGCCAGCCTCGACCGGCACGGGCCGGCGGCTGGCGTCGGCGCTGCCCACCCGGGTGGTACCCGGCCCGGCGTCGCGCACCTGCAGGCGCGGGCCGTCCGCCTCGAAAACGCAATGTTGGGGCGCCACTTCGGCGGCGTCGACCAGGCCCGGCACACACGCCGAGCCCACGACCAGCCGCGGGACAACCGGCACCGGGCGCCAACCCTGGGCGGTGGGGAGCAACACGGCGAAACCGGTGTGATTCATTGACGTATTCATGGCTTCCTTGGGCAAGGGCAGGCACGGCCGCCCGCAAAAAGGGCAAGGGGGTTGCGGTCACGCGGCACGCAGCGCGGCACACTCGGCGTCGCAGTCCAAGATGTCGCGCAGCAGCTCGCGGCGGCCGCCGGCG
>JACRCU010000332.1 GCA_016218865.1 Deltaproteobacteria bacterium
ACCTGCACCACCGCCACGCCCAAGACGCTGACGGGCCCCGAGAAGGAGTGCCTGGTCGAGACGCCGCAGTGGGACTTCGACTGGCAGCGCATCTATGTCTACGACGCGCCGATCGACCAGCTGCCGACCCTCGGCGCCGGCGACCGCCTGCGCATGCGCTGCACCTACGACAACAGCATGGGCAATCCGGCGGTAGTGAGCGCGTTGAAAGATCAAGGGAAGTCGCAGCCGCAAGACGTGTGGCTGGGCGAGCAGACCCTGGACGAGATGTGTCTGGCCGTGGTGCAGATTCTGTACAAGCCGGCGAACTAGGCAGAGGCCTGCGTAAACCTGGGCATTGACTCGGAAACGCGGCGCGCGGACAACCCTGGGCAACGGCAAGCGTTTCTTCAACCGTTGCGCGCTACCCCCGGCTGGGAAACGACGGTGTCCGAGAATTCAGTTGCAGCGACAGAATAGCCATCGCATTACAGTCACTTTTGCGACCATCTCCGCCGCTGGCGCCTGCCCCTTGCATTGACACCCCGCCCGGGCGGGCTAGCTTACAAAAGTTACCGACAGTTCACCCTTTCTGTCGCTGGCTCCGTGCCCAACCGTCGCTTCCAGGAAGAGCGCGGCGACGCGTCTTTGCGCTCGCATCGCATCCCTCTTGCTTCGCGCCAACTTCCCAAGGAACTCCCCCATGCTTCCCACCGCCGCGAGCCTGCAAGGCCGCCCTGTTCCGAACGTGACGATCAAGACCCGCAAGGGCAGCGAATCGCTGGAAATTCACACTGCCGACCTGTTCAAGGACAAAACGGTTGTGGTGTTTTCGCTCCCTGGTGCATTTACACCCACCTGCTCGGCCACGCACTTGCCCCGCTACGTCGAGCTGGCCGCAACGCTCAAGGCCAATGGCGCCGACGAAATCGTGTGCGTTGCCGTCAATGACCCATTTGTCATGCCGCAATGGCAGGCCGAGCAACACGCCGAGGCCATCACCATGCTCCCAGACGGAAAGGGCGCGTTCACGGAGGCGATGGGCCTTTTGGTCGACAAAAGCGCCGCCGGTATGGGCAAGCGGTCGTGGCGCTACGCGATGCTCGTCAAGAATGGCAGCATCGACAAGATGTTCATCGAGACGGAAGCGCCGGGCGATCCGCTGCTCGTGTCCAGCGCCGACAACATGCTCAAGTACCTGAACCCGCGTGCGGTTGCCCCTGAGCCGGTGGTGATTTTCGCCAAGCCTGGCTGTCCGTTTTGCGCCAAGGCCAAGGCGCTGCTCCAGGCGCGAGGCGTCGAGTACAGCGAAATCACGTTCGGCGGGGCCATTACCGCGATCACTCTGCGCGGCGTGACCGGACACAGCACCTGGCCACAGGTGTTTGTTGGCGGCAAGCTCATTGGCGACGGCGAAGCGCTGCAGGCCTACTTCGACGGCCGCGCGACGGCATAGGGCCCTTACCTCGGCCAATTCTCGCAACCAAAGGACTCACCATGCAAGCACGGGACGTCGATGTCGCCATCATTGGCGCCGGCACCGCCGGGTTGACCGCCTACCGTGCCGCCTTGGCCGCGGGCGCCCGCACCGTCTTGATCGAAGCCGGAGCCTACGGCACGACCTGCGCCCGCGTCGGCTGCATGCCCAGCAAGCTCTTGATCGCTGCCGCCAACGCGGCCCACGCCATGGGCGCTGCCGCCGGCTTTGGCGTCCATGTCGATGGCTCCGTGCGCATCGACGGCCGCGAAGTCATGGCCCGCGTACGTCGCGAGCGCGACCGCTTCGTTGGCTTCGCGGTGCGGGACACGCAAGCCATTGCGGAGGAGTGTCGCCTGCTCGGCCGGGCGCGCTTTGCCGACGACCGCACCTTGATTGTGGACGACCACACCAAGGTGACCGCCAAAAGCATTGTGATCGCTACTGGTTCGCGCGCCAACTGCCCCAGCGAGTACCAGGCGCTGGGCGACCGGCTGTTGGTCAACGACGACCTCTTCGACTGGCACACCCTGCCCGCCGCGGTGGCCGTTATCGGCCCGGGGATCATTGGCTTGGAGCTGGGGCAAGCGCTGCACCGGCTGGGTGTCCGCGTGGTGGTGCTCGGTCGCGGCGGCAAGATCGCGGCACTGACGGATCCCAAGGTCCTCGCCTGTGCGTTGGCGACCTTTCAAAGCGAGTTCACGCTGGAACCCGACGCGCACATCACCAGCCTGACTCGCGAGGGTGCGCGCGTAAGGCTACAGCGCGACGGCACCGACGGCAGCCCGCGCACCGAGTACTTCGACTTTGTCTTGGCGGCTACCGGGCGGGTGCCGAATTTGGCCGGCCTGCAACTTGAGAACACGACCTGCCAGCTCGATGCCAAGGGCGTGCCTTCGTTTGATCCGCTCACCCTGCAGACCCGCGGCAAGGGCGCCGGCAATCCAATCTTCATCGCGGGCGATGCCGACAACGACAGGCCCGTGCTGCACGAAGCGGCCGACGAGGGCCACATCGCGGGCGCCAACGCGGCCCGTTTGGCGCTCGGCAAGCCTGTCGAGCCGGGGCTGCGCCGCGCGCAACTGAGCGTGGTGTTCACTGAACCGCAGATTGCGGTGGTCGGCGGCGGCTTCGCGACCGCCAAGCCGGGTCGCGTGCTCACCGGAGCAGTGCGATTCGAGGACCAAGGTCGCGCGCGCATTCTTCTGCAGAACAAGGGCTTGCTGCACGTCTATGCCGACGGCAACACCGGCCGTCTGACCGGCGCCGAGCTGGTCGCCCCCGGCGGCGAGCACTTGGCGCACCTGCTGGCTTGGGCGCTGCAAAACCAGATGACGGTGGCGCAGATGCTAGACATGCCGTACTACCATCCGGTGCTAGAAGAAGGGCTTCGCACCGCCTTGCGCGACTTGGCGGCGCAGCTCGGGACCCGCCGGGACGGACCCGGGATTGCCTAGAGACCCGATCAATTTGGCAATTCTCCGCGCTGTTCCTGCTCGGAAATCGGCGCGGCGATCCGCATTCGACGACGCGGCAACTACTTGTACAGCTTGACCTTGGTCTCGCCGGTGCTGGTCTTGAGCGAGCCCTGGTACTTGTCGCGTCCGACCCGCTTGAAATCGCCCTGGGTCGCCTCGGTGCAGTCGCCGCGGGGGCAGAAGTACTGGCCCTCAAAGCGGAAACCGTCGGCTGTGGGCTCGACGCTGCCCTTGATGCGCTGCGAGCCGCCCTGCTTCTCCAGCGTGAACTTGGCCGTGCCGGCGGCGGTCATCTGCTTGCGGATCACGCAGCGGAACACCGGGTACTTGAACTCGCCCTGGGTGAATTCGCACTGGTAGTCGCCGGGGGTCAGCTGCGCCGGGCCCGGGTCGGGCCGCTTGGGGTGGGGCCGCAGCGGCGGCGCCAGGTCGGCCAGCGCCGGCAGAGAAAATCCAATCGTCCCCAGCAGAAACACCATCGCCACCCCACGCCGCCCCGCACCAAGCTGTCCCATCGTGCCCTCCCCTGGTTGCCCGCGCCGGACGCAGCGCCGGCTGGTGGCCATTACGCACGGTTGCACGCTGGGATTCAACCCGCGGCCGGGCGATGATTGGGGGCCATTTTCTAGTTGCTGATTTTACAGGTATTGTTCGGGCGCCGTGATTTTCGTCGCCGCCAGCCCTGACGCCCCGCGCCGCCGCGGCATTGGTAGGTTGACGGCACGCAGCAAACCGCGGGCCCAGGCAAGGAGAGCACGATGAAGAAATGGCTGTTGATGAGCTTGCTGGCCACCTCGCTGCTGACCGGCGTGGCGATGGCCGATCCGGGGCCGCCGCCCCACGGTCCCCACGGGTCGGGCGGAATGGGTCCCGGTGGGCCAGGTGGCCATGGCGGCCCGGGTGGCGAGCAGCGCCGCGCGCAAATGCAGCAGCGCATGAAGGAAATGCGGGCCCAGCTGCTGCGCCGCGAGGCGGGCCTGGACGAGGCGTCGGCACAGAAGGCCGAGAAGGTGCTCGACGGCTTCGATGCCGACCGACAGAAAGGTCACCGCGACGTGGGCGAGGCGCGGCGCGGGCTGGCGGACCTGGCGCAGAGCGACTCGAAGGACGAGGGTGCCTACAAGAAGGCGCTGGACGCCCTGATCGCCGCCAACCGGGCCCAGCAGGACCTGCGCAGCCGCGAGCTGGACGAACTGCGCAAGGTGCTGTCGCAGCGCGAAACGGCCAAGGTGCTCCTGTCGCTGGAGCGGATGCAACAAATGATGCGCCAAGAAATGAAGAAGGCGCGCAAGGCGTGGCTCAAGGCCGAGCTGGACCGGATGGAGGGCGAGGATGGCGACGATCCGCCGCCGCCGGGACCGCCGCCGCCGCCGCCACCGCCGCCGCGCAAGGGCGGGCAGAAGTAGCAGGACAGACACGGACTTGCGCAGGGTCCGGAGCGGGGCGGTCGGCACACCAGCGGACCGCCCCGCGCTCATTTTGCCGAGTCGGTTCCGCGCCGTGTGCAGGGCCAAAGATTGGCTGCACCGCACCACCAGAGCCGCGGCAAATCTTGCACACCGGCAACGGAAACGCCAAACTTGCGCGCACCGCGGACCTCTGCCGCGCGGAGGCCCCTTGCCGACTCTCATCGTTCACGAACTCAACCAACCGGCGCGCAAGGCACCGTTCCTGGTCAAGTCGTTCCGCATCGGCCGCGACCCCCACAACGAGTTGGTGCTGTCGAGCCCGACGGTGTCGCGCGAGCACGCCCTGATCCGCATGGATGCCGCGACCGGCAACTGGTTCATTTCGTGCGTGTCGCAGACCAACCCCGTGGTGGTCGATGGCCAGCTGGTAACGCAGACGGCCTGGGTGCGCGAGGGCAGCGAGATCCTGATCGGCAGCGATCACCTGATTCTGTTTTCCGAAAACGAACAACGCGCCGCCGGCTATCAGGCAGGACAGGCCCGCTTCGTCAAGAATGTGTGCAGCACCTGCCAGTGGTCCGGCATGATCAGCTCGCTGCGCCGCGACGCCATCTGCCCCAAGTGCGGCAGCAAGACTCTGCACGCCGCCGACGCCTATGTGGCCGCGGCCACCCACGACTTCGTGGCCAACGACGCCACCTCGGCCATGGACCTGGACCAGGTGCGGGCCTCGCTGCGCCAGCTCAAGACGGCCAAGCGGAGCCACATCGAGCGCCTGGACGACTGGTCCGACGGCGGCGAGCGCCACGACCTGAGCGAGACCGAGCCGCTCTACATCGGCCGCGCTTTCGCGCTCAAGCTGCGCGGTTTTGTGTTCGGCAAGGTGAAGATCGCCTGGACCGGCCGGCGCTGGCAACTGACCAACGAGCTGATTTTCGGCGGCCTGCAGGTCAACGGCAAGCCCGTCAAAGAGACCTTGCTGCGCGACGGCGACGAGATCGATGTGGGCAGCAGCCGCTTCAAGGTGGTCACGGAGTAGCTGCACGGACCGCGGTGCGGCCAGAACATCGATGCGCCCACGTCTGGCTGCCGCCCAACGTAACGAGTTATTTTCGTGAGTTGCCGTTGCTGGGTGGGTCACAAGCTCGCCCAGTGGGACTCGCCGCGACGTCCAACTCGGCCGTTTCCTGTTCGTGGTTCCGGGTCCTACGGCGCCGGATAGAACACTTCCACGTCGTCGAGTTGCCAGTCGTACGTGCCGCTGAGGGCGGCCGCGCAGGCGCCACCGCTGTTCTGGCATTGCGCTGGGCTGGTTGGGCAGACGTAGGCGTAGGGGAAGTTCGAGTAGCCCACCTTCATCGCGCTATTCAGGTACAAGTCGTGGCCGCTGCCGAACGTCGGTCCGTAGTTCACATTGCTGTAGGTACCGTGGACGGCGCAGCTAGGCTGCGTGGTGATTGGGAATTTCTGCGGTTGATCCAGGCGGAACAGCCAGCCACCCGGATTGGACTGGTAGGCGCCGTTGGTCGACCATGCCACGCTGGCGTAGCCGCCGAACAGCGCGCCGGCGGTGGAGTGCATGACCGACAGGGTCGGCTTGAGCCCGTCGCACTTGCTGTGGAAGACCTGCGAGCTGAAGCCGTCGACGCTGCCCTTGTAACAGAGCTTCCACTTGACCACGCTGCCTTCCATCAGTTGCAGATTCGCCTGGTTGGCGCTGCTCATCAGGGTGGAGCCCACAAAGCCGGTGCAGGCCGACGGGTCCTTGCCGGGGCACGGCGAGTCCGCGCACTGGCCAAATTGGCAGTACTTGCCCGCGCCGCAGCTCTGCCACTGGCTGTCCTTGGCGTGCAGGCAGCCCGACTTGCTGTCGCAAC
Source organism: Deltaproteobacteria bacterium (assembly GCA_016218865.1). Classification (GTDB taxonomy): domain Bacteria; phylum Myxococcota_A; class UBA9042; order UBA9042; family UBA9042; genus SXRM01. Next base: position 6,221 of record JACRCU010000332.1, read on the forward strand.
TGTCGGTCGTACAAGGATTGCCGTCGTCGCAGTCGGTGGGGCCGCCGACGCATGCGCCGGAAGTGCAGGTCTCGCCGCTGGTGCAGGCGTTGCCGTCGCTGCAGGCGTCGCCGTCCGGAATCGGGGTGTTGCTGCACGCGCCCGTGCTGGTGCTGCAGGCGTCGGCGGTGCAGGTCTTGCCGTCGTTGCAGTCGATGACCGCGGCAGTGGACCGGCGAATCCGATACTGGTCGGCCACATACACAATACCGTTGGCTGCCGCGGCCACGATGGTCGGCGCGACATAGGTGCCGGCGGTGCCAAGACCGTCGAGCTGGCTGGCGGTGCCGTTGCCGCTCTCGGTGGCGATGCTGTCGCCCAGGAACACGTGGCGCAGGCGGTAGTTGTTGGTGTCGCCGATGAACAGTTCGCCAGCGGAGTTGATGGCCAGACCGTAGGCGCCGTAGATGCGGGCGGTGGCCAAGGGGCCGTCGGCAAAACCAGCGGTTGGACCAACGATGGTGGTGACCTGGCCATTGGCGAGGCGGCGGATCGCGTGGTTGGCGGCGTCGGCCAGATAGAGGCTGCCGTCGGCGGCAAAGGCCATCTGCCACACGGTCTGGCCAAAGCTCGCCGAGGTCGCAGCGCCGTCTTGCTTGCCGACCGCGCCTGAGCCCGCGACGGTCGACACGACGCCGCCGACGATCTTGCGGATGCGCACATTGCCGGTGTCGAACACGAAGATGGCCCCCGCCGCGTCGATGGCCAGGGCCCGCGGCGACTTGAAGGTGGCACTGGTCGCCACGCCGTCGGCGTAGCCGGCGCTGCCCGAGCCAGCAATCGTGGTGACTTGCCAGGTCTTGGGGTCGACGAGCCGCAAGCGGTGGCTGCCGGTGTCGCTGAGCACGTAGCGGCCCTGCGCGTCGATGGCCAAGGCCGATGGGCTGTTGAATTTGGCCGTGGCGGCCGCGCCGTCCTGGTAGCCGGGTGTGCCGGCAATGCCGGCCACGGTCGTCACCTTACCGGCCGGAGTCATCTGGCGAATGGTGTGGTAGGGGTAGTCAGAAAAGACCACAGTACCATCGGCTTGCACGACCATGCCGCCCACGGTGCCCATCGACGCCTTGCTGCCGATACCGTCGGCGGAGCCCTGGACGCTCCCGGCCACGGTGGTCAAGGTGACTTGGTCCACCACGCACTTGCCGTTGACGCAGGTATCGGCCTGGGTACACGCGGAACCGTCGCTGCAGGTGGCGGCGGTCGGATGGTTGTCGCAGGCCCCGGTCAGCGCGTCGCACATGTCAAAGGTACAGGAATTCGAATCGTTGCAGTTCTTGGCGGTGCCCGTGCACGCGCCCTTGCCGTCGCAGGTCGACGACGCGGTGCACACCGATCCGTCGCTGCACGCGGTGGTCGCGGCCACGGGCGCAAAAGTGCACTTGCCCGTCTTGGTGTCGCATGCATCGGCGGTGCACGGCAGCAGGTCGTCGCAAAACTGGCCGCCCGTGGGTGTCAGGTTGCGCAGGGTCATGCTGTCGCCGAGCCACAGTTGCTGGTTGGCGCCAAACACGAGTCCGCCCAAGGACTTGAGGGCAAAGGCTGTGGCCGGGCCGTCGCTCGAGCTGCTGCCACCGCCTGCCACGGCAGTGACCGAGCCGCCCGCGAGCACGCGGAGCCGCTGGTAGTCGCTGATGTACAGCTCGCCCCCCAACCCGGCAGCCAGGTAGGTGAGGCTGTAGAAGGTGGCGGAGCTGGCGGCGCCGTCGGTATAGCCGCTCGCCCCGCTGCCGGCCAAGGTGGTGACGGTGCCGTTCTTGATCAAGCGAATTCGCCGGTTGCTGGAGTCGGCCACGGCAAGGGTGCCGTCGGCGAACACGGCCAGCCCGGTAGGTCCGGCGAACTGCGCCGAACTGCAGGGGCCGTCGGTGAAGCCGGCGGTGCCCGCGCCGCAGACCGTGGTCGCGGTACCGTCGGGCTTGATCGAGCGCACGCGGCCGTTGCCGGTGTCGGCGATGTACAGCACGCCGGTCGCCGCCTCCAGCGCCAGGCCAAAGGGGGCGTTGAACTTGGCGTTGACTAGCGGCCCATCGACGTAGCCGGGGCTGCTGCCGGCCAGCGTCGTGGTGAAACCGTCGGGAGCCACGCGGCGAATGCGATAGTTGTCGCGATCTGCGACGTAGACGGTGTCGGCGGCGTCGATCGCCAAGCCCTGCGGCACGGCGAACTTGGCGCCGGTGGGCGGGCCGTCGACCATGCCGGAGCTGCCGCTGCCC
>JACRCU010000334.1 GCA_016218865.1 Deltaproteobacteria bacterium
GCCAAGGAAGACGGCGACTTGTGCAACGGCACCCTGTATTGCGACCAGGGCAGCCACGTCTGCGCGGTGAACCCGGCCAGCGTGGTCACCTGCACCACCGCCTTTGACGAACCGTGCCTGACCAACCAGTGCGACAAGAAGACCGGCGCCTGCGGCATGAAGCCCGCGCACCAGGGCAACCAGTGCGACGACGGCAGCTCGTGCAGCGGCGGCGGCTGGTGCAGCTACGGCGACTGCCAGGTGACCGTCAAGCAGGCCTGCGAGTGCGTGCAGGACAGCGACTGCAAAGCCTTGGAAGACGGCGACTTGTGCAACGGCACCCTGTACTGCGACAAGTCAGGAAGCGGCAAGCCGGCCTGCAAGCTGAACCCGGCGACCGTGGTGACGTGCCCCAGCGTGGACGACACCGCCTGCAGCAAGAACCAGTGCCAGCCCAAGACCGGCCTGTGCGCACCCACCGCAGTGCCCGGACTCTGCGACGACGGCAAAGCCTGCACCGCGCAAGACACGTGCGACCAGGGCAGCTGCGCCGGCGTGACCAAGGACTGCGCCGACGGCAACGCCTGCACCATCGACCTGTGCAAGGAGCCGCAGGGTTGCGTCCACCCGCTGCAGCCGGCCAGCACCTGCGACGACAACAACCCGTGCACCACCGACGGCTGCGACGCCCAGGCCGGCTGCGTCCACAGCTACACCACCGCGGTGTGCGACGACGGCGACCTGTGCACCGAGTCCGACCAGTGCAAGGGCGGGAAATGCCAGGGCAGCGCCATCGACTGCAGCGACGGCAACCCGTGCAGCGACGACGGGTGCGACGGCAAGGTCGGCTGCACCCACCCGCCGAACACCGGCACCTGCGACGACGGCAACGCCTGCACGGGCGGCGACCAGTGCCAGGACGGCGGCTGCCAGGGCATCGCCCAGGACTGCGGCGACAACAACCCTTGCACCACCGACAGTTGCAACCCCAAGACCGGCTGCGGCAACCTGGCCAACCGCGCCAAGTGCGACGACGGCACCGCCTGCACCAGCGGCGACGTGTGCAGCGGCGGCGCGTGTGGCGGCCAGCAGGTCTACTGCGACGACGGCAACCTTTGCACCGACGACGCCTGCGACGCCAAGCTGGGTTGCGTGCACACCGCCAACACGGCAGCGTGCAGCGACGGCAATGCCTGCACCAGCAAGGACACGTGCAGCAACAACAAATGCATCGGCACGGAATCCACCTGCAACGACGCGAATCCGTGCACCGACGACGGCTGCGACCCCAAGACCGGCTGCACCGCCACCGCCAACAGCGCCAAGTGCGACGACGGCACCGCTTGTACCAGCGGCGACGTCTGCAGCGGCGGCGGGTGCGGCGGCCAGAAGCTGGGCTGCGACGACGGCAACCCGTGCACAGACGACGCCTGCGACGCCAAGCTGGGTTGCGCGCACACCGCCAACACCGCGGGATGCAGCGACGGCAACGCCTGCACCAGCAAGGACGCGTGCAGCAACAACAAATGCGTGGGCGTCGCCGTAGTGTGCGACGACGGCAACCCGTGCAGCGACGACGCCTGCGACCCCAAGGCCGGCTGCACCGCCACCGCCAACACCGCCAAGTGCGACGACGGCAACGCTTGCACCGTCAGCGACAGCTGCGGCGGCGGCACCTGCCAAGGCCTGCTCTCGGCCTGCAACGACAACAACCCGTGCACCGACGACTCCTGCCCGTCCGGTACGTGCGCCCACGCGGCCAACACCGCACCCTGCAGCGACGGAAATGCCTGTACTTCTAGCGATGTATGCAAAGCTGGCGCGTGCGGCGGCGGCAGCGCGCTCGACTGCGATGACAACAACGTGTGCACCGACGACGCCTGCGACGCCGGCAGCGGCTGTGTCCACGTCGCCAACGCCGCCACCTGCACCGACGGCAACGCCTGCACCAGCAGCGACGCCTGCGGCGGCGGATTGTGCGGGGGCGCCAAAGTGACCTGCGACGATGGCAATCCGTGCACCGACGACAGCTGCAACGGCAAGAACGGCTGCGTTGCCACCGCCAACCAGGCCGGCTGCAGCGACGGCAATCCGTGCACCGTCGGCGACGCTTGCGCCAGCGGCAGCTGCGCCCCGGGCAAGCCCAAAAGCTGCGACGACAGCAACGTCTGCACCCAGGACAGCTGCCTGTCGGCCACCGGCCAGTGCCAGAACATCGACATCACGGCCACTTGCGACGACAAGAACGCCTGCACCGACGACCTGTGCCACGCCGTGCTGGGCTGCGGCCACGCCAACAACACCGCGGCCTGCAGCGACGGCAACCCGTGCACCACCGGCGACGGCTGCCTGGGCGGCAAGTGCGCGTCGACCGGCGCATTGCCGTGCAGCGACAGCAACCCGTGCACGGACGATAGCTGCGACAGCAAGCAGGGTTGCGTGTTCACCGCCAACACGGCCGCCTGCGACGACGGCGTGGACTGCACCCAGAGCGACACCTGCACAGACGGCAGCTGCGCCGGCACCCTGAGCTGCGACGACGGCAAGCCCTGCACAGACGACGCCTGCGACTATGGCAGCGGCACCTGCAAGCACACCGCCACCGTCGGCACCTGCGACGACAGCAACCCCTGCACGGTCGGCGAGGCGTGCACCGGCGGCGTGTGCGGCGGCGGCAGCCTGAAGGACTGCAGCGACGGCAACCTGTGCACCGACGACGCCTGCGACAGCAAGAGCGGCTGCTACAACTACAACAACACGGCTCCGTGCAGCACCGGCGGCTGCAAAGTCGACGACACCTGCGACAAAGGCTCGTGCAAGGCCGGCGTCACCGACCGCATGGGCTCGTGGTACAGCAACAAGGCCATCGGCAGCTACGTGGCCTTCGAGGCGCGCAGCGTGCTCCCGGTAGGCAACGACTGGCTCCTGGCCGGCACCACCAGTACAGTGCTCATGACCACGCCCGCCACCCCGGCCGCCGGCTGGTTGGCCCGCGTCTCGCCCAAAGGCCAAATCGTGTGGCAGCAGGCGGGCAATGCCTCTGCGGCCACCCTCTATGCCGTGGCTTTCACGCGCATCCTCCCCACCCAGGACGGCAACTACATGGCCTTTGGCCAAACGGGCGGCGGCTGGGGCTGGGCCACCAAGATCGATGCCAACGGCAAGTACCTGTCCGGCAATCAGTTCTCGCACGGCAACCAGATCTACAGCCACGGCGACACCCTCTGGCGCGAAACCACCAGCGAATTCGTGTCGTTCTGCGCGGGAGCCAACGGCGCCGGCTTGGTGTGGCACGACCCGGACACCGGCATCAAAATCGGCTCCGTGCTGTACGACGCCAAGGGCGGCCAGGCGCAGTTCTGGGGCGGCACCTTGGCAGCCGACGGCAAATCGGTGGTCGCGGTGGGCTTCAGCAGCGAGCCCGGCGGGGCCGGCGGCCGCGATGCCTGTGCCGTTTTCTACGGACCCGACCAGAGCAAGCCGCCGCAAAAGAAGGTCCTGGTCGGCGGTACGGGCGACGACGAGTTCCGCGCCATCGCGCGCTTGCCCGACGGCGGCTTCCTGGCCGCGGGCTCCAAGTTCGTGTCGGCCAGCAGCTCGACCGACATCCTGTACGTGCGCATGCGCAGCGACGGATCGATTGTCTACCACAAGACCTACAACACCAGCGCCAACGAAAGTGCCTACGGTGTCTCGGTCCAGGCCGACGGGAGCGCGGTGCTGCTCGGCTCCATCGGCTCGGGTTTCTACGCGGGCGTGGACTACCTGGTGATGCGCATCGACGCCGCGGGCAACACCTCGAGCCCGTTCAGCGAGGGCACCGCCGCCAACACCGAGGTGCTGTACCAGGCGATTACCTTGCCGAACGGCGACTTGCTCAGCGTCGGCCGCAGCACCACGGCCGGTCTGCAGTCGGCACTGATGCTGCGCACCACAGCGTACCTGCACACCACCTGTTCGGCCGCCGGCCTCTGCGCCAGCAAGCCGATGAGCACCTGCGCCACCGACCCCAGCGGCTGCAAGACCGCCAACTGCTACAACTCCGGCAGCGGCTGCAGCAGCGCCTTTGTCAGCGGCGCGACCTGCAGCGACGGCGACGCCTGCACCAGCGGCGACTTGTGCGACGGCGTGAGCAGCACCTGCAAAGGCGCCGCGGCGGTGATCTGCGACGACAAGAACCCGTGCACCTTCGAGACGTGCAGCAAAACCCAGGGTTGCGTCTACACTCCCGCCAGCGACGGGGTGAGCTGCGGCAGCGGCCTGACCTGCCAAGCGGGCGTATGCAAGTAGTTACCGTGCTTCTGGATGGCTGGGCAAGCTGGCCATGTCGATGACGAAGCGGTAGCGGACGTCGCTGGCCAGCACCCGCTCGTAGGCGCGGTTGATGGCGCGAATGTCGATGCGCTCGATGTCGGCGGTGATGCCGTGGGCGGCGCAGTGGTCCAGCATGGCCTGGGTCTCTGCGATGCCGCCGATGAGCGAGCCGAAAATGCGCTTGCCGCCGTGGATCAGCGCAAACGCCTGTAGCGGCGCCGGCTGGGGCGGCACTCCCACCAGGGCCATGGCGCCGTGCACACCCAGCAACCCCAGGTAGGCATTGTAGTCGTGCGGCGCCGACACCGTGTCGATGAGGAGGTCGAGCGTGCCGGCGTGGCGGGTGAACGCGCCCTCTTCGCGGGTGCAGACAAAGGCGTGGGCGCCCAGCTGCGCGGCGTCGGCCTGTTTGGCGGGCGAGGTGCTGAGCACGGTGACCTGCGCCCCCAGCGAGCGCGCCAGCTTGACCGCCATGTGGCCCAAGCCGCCCAAGCCAATCACGCCCACCCGATGCCCCGGACCGCAGCCGAATTGCCGCAGCGGCGAGTACGTCGTGATTCCGGCACACAAAAGCGGCGCGGCGCCCGCCGGATCCAGCCCCGGCGGAATGCGCAGCACAAAGTCCTGGTCCACCACGATGGCCGCCGAGTAGCCGCCCTGGGTGGTGCCGCTGCCGTCGGCCAGGGCGCTGCCGTAGGTCCACACCGGCCCGCTGTGGCAATGCTGCTGCAGGTCGCGCTGGCACGGGCCACAGGTGCGGCACGAGTCGACCATGCAGCCCACGCCCACCAGGTCGCCCGGCGCAAACCCGCGCACGTCCTGGCCGACCGCGCGCACCCGGCCGACGATTTCGTGTCCGGGTACCATGGGATACTGGCCCGCGCCCCACTCGTCGCGCACCTGGTGGATGTCCGAGTGGCACACGCCGCAGAACAGGATGTCGATCGCCACGTCGCGCGGCCCCGGCGACCGGCGCGCGATGAACAGCGGCTCCAGCGGGGCCCCCGGGCGGGGCGCACCCCATGCGGCAACTTGGCTCATTGGCTACTCCTTTGCGCGCAGATGCGCGAATCGTCCGCTAGAACAGAACTTTGACGGTGCTGGTCAGCCGCAGGTCCAAGGCGCGCACGCCGGTGGGCGGCCGATTGTCGCGCAACAGGTTGAGCAGACTACCAAAGGCCACGTTGCTGCCCACGGCCACCAGCAGCTCGGTCTCGTTGAGCAGGCGCCAGTCGCCCGCGTCGCCCAGCTTGGGTTGAAAATACGTGGTGTTCTGCAGTAGCAGCTGGTCGTCCAAGAAGGCCAGCCGCGCCGTCAGGTAGCTCGACGAGCGCACCGCTTGCGAGGTGGGCGGGTCGGATGCACCTTTGGCGACGGCGATCCGCTCGTACTCGGCCATCAGCGCGGTCGCCACCGCCACCGACAGCGCCCGCCGGTGCCACACCTGCACCCGCACCGCCGCGCCGGCCACCTCGCGGTCGCGCAAGCGCCAGAATTCGTTGGTTTGGAACTGGGCAAAGGCCTCCCACCCCAGCCGCGGCAGGAACATCCGCGTGTGGCGGGCGTGGACGAACACCTGATTGGCAAAGGCCGAACCCGACTTTTCGGCATAGCGCGTACTGGCGGCCAAGAAGGTGCGCTCGCGCAGGTACGGCACGGGGTCTGGCCTGGCGGGGTCGGCGGTGGTCGGGGTCGCCGCCGGGTGCAGCGCGATGAACTGCAAGCGCGCGGCGGCGCCGACGTCCAGCGAGTCGACGTTGCCCGAGGTCAGCGACAAGCTGCCCGCCACCTCCAGGCCGTAGCCCGCCTCGAACGGCTTCCGGCGCAGCGTCTCGACGTTCACCTGGGCATCCGCCGCGCCGGCCCACAGCCAAGCGACAGCGAAAGTCATGAGAATCCAAATACCTTTGCCCATCCGCGCGCCCACGCTGCGGCGTGCCGGCCGCGGCGGCGATAGTGCCACGCGACGCAAGGAGTCGGTAGAGGCGGAGAGCGGGGACTGGGCCGGGGCCGGTTCAGGATCAGGATCAGGATCAGGTTCGGGTTCAGGATCAGGTTCAGGTTCGGGTTCAGGTTCGGGTTCGGGTTCGGGTTCCGGTGCCGGTGCCGGTGCCGGTTCCGGTTCCGGTTCCGGTTCGGGTTCAGGTTCGGGTTCAGGTTCGGGTACAGGCTCCGTCTCCGTCTACCCGCCCCGGTACGTCTTGATCACGTCTTCTCGTGGCGGAATCCGCCCTTTGCCGATGCCCTCGGCCACCATCGGAATCGACCGCTCGAGCATGCGCTGCCAGCCCTTGCTCATGCCTTTCTTCATCAGCCAGCCCATCACGCCGTGCAGGCCGCCGTGGCGGAATTCCACCTGCGTGCCGCCGTCTTCGGCAGGTTGCAGCGTCCAGCTGACCCGCGACGGCTCGCCCTTTTGGTTCAGGCCCCGGAGCAGCGAAAAGCAGCGATTCTCATTGGCTTGCGCGACCTCGCAGTCGCAGATGCCGTCCCAGAACGGCCGCGGCTTGTCGGTGAAGCGGAAGCGGCGCCCCACCCAGAGGACAGGGCCGTCCACGCAAAACCCAATGCGATTGGATCGTTCGCTCTGGGCGGCACTGTCAGAGCGTATAGAACCCCAGGCCCAGCCAGGGCAACCCGGCCAGACCCAACTTGCCGGTGGAATCGCGGGCGGCGAACAGCACCCCGGCCAGGTCCAGCCGCACGCGCAGCTTGTGCAGGGGCAGGAACAGCCAGGGCTTGTCGCGGCCCAGGAGCCAGCGCACGCCAAAGGTGCCAGAGAGGTCTTCGACCGCGCCGGCCGGAAAGAACTCGCCCATCAGGGCGCTGTGGCGGCCCAGGACCTGCTCCAAACCAACAATGGGTTGCACCTGCAGCGGCAGGCGGTCGATGGTCGCCGAGGCACTGGCGCTGCCGGTGCCGCTGGAGCCCGCAGCGACGGCATCGAAGCGCGCGCTCTGCGGCAGGAAGTGGTGGTTGTCCAGTGCGCGGACACCCAGCGTGACGTGACTGGCTGCGCCCAGATGCCAGCCGGCCACGGCCGAAAACAGGTTGAACTGGGCATTGGCGGTGGCGATGCCCACCCCGGCCGCCGCCCCGCCGCCCGCCGCCGCGCCTACGCCGATGCCGGCACCGAACACGTCGATGAGGTCGTAACTGAGCGCCAGGCCTGGCAGAATGCCGTCCTCGTCCAGGACATGGTACTTGAGTCCCAGGTCAAGCGCACCGATCAGCCCGGCACCGGCGCCGGCAAACAGGCCGTGGGCCGGGAGGATGCCGCCCGCCGCGCCGGGCAGGCCGCCGGCCATCACGTCGAGTTGCAGCCGCTCGGTGATGCCAAAGCCAAAGCGAAACAACAGGATCTCGTCGTTGCTGATGACCAGCCGGTGGCGCGGCAAGGTGCGTTCGGTGGGGGTGAGCAGGAGGCGCTCGTCGGCCGCGCGGCGCGGGGCGGCGGGTGGCGCGCTGGGGGCATCGACCGGCGGCGCCGGTTCCTCGGCCAGTGCGACGCCCGGACCGAGCAAGCACCAACACAGCCAGGGCAGCGACGCAAGTACAGTCCGCATGGGCGATCCTGCCGGGGCATGGGACCCGGGTCCACTAGCATCGCCAGGATGCCGGCCGAGTCAAGCGGTTGCCGCCGCGACCCGGCTTGACACCGGCGCGCTGGAATCGCGAAGATCGGCTGGCAGAGCGCCAGCATGGCCCGAAGCCCCCTCAACTCGCCAAGCCAGAGGTGCACGATGCGCACGATTGCCATGACTTTTTTGACCAACTGGGTCGGTCGGCTGGCCAGCCTGCTCGTGTGGGTCAGCCTGCTGGCCGCGGCGGCCTGCAGCGACGAACCGGCGGCCACGGCCGGCAAGCCCGACAGCAGCGCGAGCGACACGGCTGTCAGCGACGGCACCGCCAGCGAGACGACCGGCAGCGACGCCACCGCGGAAGACACCGCCGGGGACACGGCCGGCGACGTCGCCACCTGCCCCGCCAGCTGCGACGACAAGAATCCTTGCACCGCCGACGAGTGCGACACCGCCAGCGGCACCTGCAGCCACACCCCGGCCAGCGGCACCTGCGACGACGGCGACCCGTGCACCACCGGCGACAAGTGCGACGCTGGCGCGTGCCAGCCCGGCGCCAACACCTGCGGCTGCACCAGCAGCTCGGACTGCGCCGCCATCGGCGCGAAGAACCAGTGCGCCGGCAAGTGGTACTGCGACGACACCGCGCTGCCGTATGCCTGCAAAGTCATGATCAACACGGCCATTACCTGCCCGGCGCCGGCCGACCCGTGCCAGATCGCCAAGTGCGTGGAACCCGGCGACCCCAAGGGCCAACCCGCCGCGCCCAGCTGCGCCAGCTTCCCGGCGCCGGACGGCACCGCCTGCAACGATGGCAACGCGGGCACCACCGGCGACACCTGCCAGGCCGGCGTGTGCGCGGGCACCGATGTCGCCCAGTGCACCAAGAATGCCGATTGCGCCAAGCTGGAAGATGGCGACGTGTGCAACGGCACGCTGTTCTGCAACAAGCTCAAGCAGAAGTGCGAGGTCAACCCCAAGACCGTGGTGGTCTGCCCCAGCGCCTTCGATAGCGTGTGCGGCAAGAACACTTGCGACCCAAAGAGCGGCCAGTGCGCCATGCAGGCCCTGAACGACAACCAGCCGTGCGACGACGGCAACCCTTGCAGCGGCGGCGACCATTGCCTGGGCGGCGGCTGCGTCTCGACCAGCAACACCTGCACCTGCAGCAGCGACGCCGACTGCGCCGGCAAAGACGACGGCAACCTGTGCAACGGCACCATGTACTGCAACCTGGCCCTGAGCCCGCCGGTCTGCACGGTCAACCCGGCGACCCTGGTCAGCTGCAAGTCGGTCGACGACACCGCCTGCACCAAAAACGTGTGCGACCCCAAGACCGGCCAGTGCGGCATGACCCCGGTGTCCACCGGTGCACCCTGCGACGACAGCAACCCGTGCACCGCGCTGGGCACCTGCCAGCAGGGCGCGTGCACCGTTGGCGCCAACATCTGCCCCTGCCAAAGCGACGGCGAGTGCGACGGCAAGGACGACGGCAACTTGTGCAACGGCACGCTGTACTGCGACAAGACCGAGCACGAGTGCGTGCTGAACCCGGCGACCGTCGTCACTTGCCCCACCGTGAAGAATACCGATTGTCAGGTCAACACTTGCGCAGCCAAGACCGGCCAGTGCGACATGGTGCTGGCGGCCGACGGCGCACCGTGCCAGGACGGCAGCGTGTGCACCGCCAACGACGCCTGCAAGTCGGGCACCTGCACGCCCGGCATCAAGATCTGCGCCTGCGAGCTGGCCGCGGACTGTACGCCGCTGGAGGACGGCAACGCCTGCAACGGCACGCTGTTCTGCGACCTGAACGTACACAAGTGCGTGGTGAACCCGGCGACCGTCCCCCAAGAGGGCGATCTCTGCGACGACGGCGACGCCTGCACCAAGCTGGACGGCTGCGCGAGTGGCCTGTGTGCCGGCAAGGCGGTCTCGTGCGACGACAACAATCCGTGCACCACAGACGCCTGCGACAAGACCAGCGGCTGCAGCCACACCAGCATGGACAGCGGCGCCTGTAGCGACAACAACCCGTGCACCGAAAACGATGCGTGCGCCGCCGGCAAATGCGCCGGCACCGCCAAGGTCTGCGACGACAAGAACCCTTGCACCAAGGACAGTTGTGTGAGCTGGTCGGGCTCCTGCACCGTGGAAGGCTTGGCCGATGGCACCGCCTGCGACGACGGCAAGCCGTGCACCAGCGGCGACAAGTGCGCATTCGCTCAATGCAAAGGCAAGATCGGCGCCTGTGCCTGCAAGGGCGCCAGCGAATGCTTCGACAACGACTACTGCACCCAAGACGTGTGCAACACCACCTCCGGCACCTGCGCCAACGTGGACAAGAACTGCGACGACGGCAAGCCCTGCACCGCCGACGCCTGCACGCCGACCACGGGGCAGTGCACCAACAAGAACGACGACACCCTGCAGCCGCCCAGCCCGTGCTGGAGCGACGAATGCTCGTTTGGTACGCCGAGCTGCAAGTCCGGCGCGCTCGTCTGCTCGAACCCCAAGGCCGACCCCGCCAAGGTGGGGCTGGTGTGCGCCTCCGGCGAGGGCACCTGCGGGCTCAGCGGCTGCATCGTGCCCAAGGCCCCGGTGATCAGCGCCGCCAGCTTTGCCGCCGCAGTCAAGCCCGGTACCGCGGGCGCGTTGAGCGTGGTGGTGCAAGACAGCAACACCGACAATGCCAGCGGCGTCAGCGACTTGGCCAGCGTCACCGCCGACCTTTCGGCCTTTGGCGGCAGCGCCACCACCGCGCTCACCGCCGCCGGGCCAGGCCCCGACAACCAGAGCTTGGCCTTCAATGCGAGCGTGGCCACCACCGGCCTGAAGTCCGGCACCTACAGCGTCCCCATCGCCGCCACCGACAAGTCGGGCAAGATCGGCCTGGGCAGCGCGCTGCTGGTCGTCTACACCGGCACCATCCTGCACGTGGGCGCGACCGAGGAGTACACCACCATCTCGGCCGCGGTGAACGCAGCCGCCAGCGGCGACACCATCGCCATCCACGACGGGGTGTACGCGGGCAACGCCAACAAGAACCTAGCCCCGGGCAACAAGGTGCTGTCCATTGTCGGCCTGAACGGGCCCAGCAAGGTGATCCTGGACTGCTCCGGGTCCGGCCGCGCGTTCAATCTGAGCAGTTCGGACGTCGCCATCGATCTTTCGCTGAGCGGCATGACCATCAAGGGCTGTGTCGCGTCGGCCGTGCGCGTGGCCATCGCCGGCACAGGTACTGCGCAAGTCAAGCTGTCGGATATCGTTTTCGACAGCAACACCGCCTCGGACACCGGCGGTGCCGTCGACGCGGCGGGCGCGGGCGCGACGCTGGTCGCGAGCCGCTGCACCTTTGTCAACAACGCGGTCACGGCCACCTCGGGCTACCCCAAGGGCGGCGGCGGCATTTCGATGATGGACGGCTCTCTCTCGGTGACCGGCAGCACCTTCGTGGGCAACAACGCGGGCACGGCCGGCGGTGGCGACGCCCTGCTCCTGACCGGCGCCGCGGTGGCCACAGTGAAGGCCACGAACTTCAGTGGCCATAAGGGCAAAGCCCGGGTCGTGAGCTTCTTGGAAGCGTCCGGTCTGAGCCTGGAGGGCTGCACCTTCTCCAACGAGGGCACTGCAGGCGAGTGCGTGGCCGGCCAAAGCACCAAAGGCACCCTGACCATCGCCAACAGCCGCTTCGAGGGCTGCCAACGCGGTGTGGTGGCGTGGCAGTCGACCCCGTGCACGGTGACCGGCAGCGTATTCAAGGGAAACAAGAGCGCTCCCTACGACTACTACGGGGTGGCGACCTTCTGCAACGTGGACAACAGTTTGTTTGCCAACAACACCGGCCGCGTCTTCGACGGTCGGCTGGACGGCGGGCGCACGATCACGAACTCGACCTTCTTGAACAACGACAGCGGCTACAACGAGGTCGCCTTCCTGGGCGCCAACTCGTCGGGGCTGAAATTCATCAACAACAAGGGCAATCGAATTGCGGCAATCGATTGGATCGGCAAGGGCAACATCGTGCTGAGCGACAGCGTGTTTTCGGGCAATACCGCGGCGGCCAGCACGGTGGAGTCCAACTCGGGATCCGTGATCCAGAACTGCCAGTTCGTGGGCAACAAGGCGGCGAACGGTGGTGCCATCCGCGCCTCGTCGACCTCGACCGGCGAAATCGCCAACGTCTTGGCGGTGGGCAACACGGTCACCGGCCAGGGCGGGGCCATCCAAGTGGTGTCGGGAACATGGACACTGCGCAATCTCACTCTGGTGGGCAACACCGCGGCACAAGGCGGCGGCCTGTTCATGGGGACGACCAAGGCCAACCTGGACAGCAGCATCCTGTGGGACAACGTGGCCGCGGCCACCGGCGGCGGTGCCCAGGGGGCGCAAATCATGGTGCAGAACGCCAGCAACACTTCCATCGTTCTGCATTTCTGCACGGTCCGCAACGACGATCAGGTGGCCGAAGGCGACATCAGCGACGACGGGCTGAAGATGAACGGCGGCGACTCCTTCGTGGCCGGTCAGCTCGGCAACCTGAGCAGCAATCCGCTGTTCGTGCAGACTGCGGCCGGGAGCTACTTCCTGTCGCAGACGGCGGCGGGCCAAGCCAAGCAGTCGCCTTGCGTCGATCCGGTCGCGGCCGGCTCGCTCACACCTCCCCTGGCGAACGCAGTAGGACTGGACACGCGCACCACCCGCACCGACGGCAAGCCCGACAGCGGAACGGTGGACGCGGGCTACCACTACACCCCGTAGGGCCTGCGGCCCGGACTGCCGCGAGTCGCCGCTCTCGTCACGGCGCGGCCAATGCGAACCAACCTACCTGGGCTGCGATCAAGGCAGCCGCCGCGGCCCATTGCGGAAGACCGGCCCCGCGCGGCGGTACCGCCAGGCACAGCGCAACCAGCGACACACCCAAGCTGTGGTACAGACCCACGGTGGCCAGGGACACGGCCCCGGCCAGAGCGGCCACCGCCGCCATCCCCACCGCCGGCAGCTCGCACAGCAGGGGCACGCGCAGCATCAACCGAGGCAGCGCCGTCCCCAGCAGCAACCCGCACAGCGCGGCCGAGGCGCCGTCGACCAGCCCCTCCGGCACATGGAAGTGCCAGCGCCACAGGGCGGCCAGGGCGGCCAGCGGCGAGCCACTGCGGCCGGCCATGGCTTCGCGCGCCGCGTAGGACAAGCTACCGCGCGCGAGGAGCCACTGGGTCGCGGCGGTCGTCGACACCGCAAGCACGGACCAAGCCAGCGCTTTGGCCGGAGCGGGCCCCACCAGCAGGCCGAGCAGCAGCAGCAGCCACAGGCCGCCGCCCACGGCCACCGACCAGGCCAGCGCGGGCGCCTGCCGCAGTGGGGGCGCACTGGCTTCGCTCACCCACCAGCCTCCGGTGTCCCGGGCGGTGATGCGGCCTGCCCAGGTCTGAACCACAGGCGGAGTACCGGGTTGCGCAGAGGTCCAGCGCAGGGCGAAGGAAGGGCTTTTGGCAAAGGCCTGCGGCGACGCGCCCAGTTCCTCCAGGTGCAAGACTCCGCTGGCGGCCCCGGCGACCACCACGGCGATCTCGGCGCGCTGGATGGCGACGCTCTGGACTTCCAGCCCCAACTCGGCCAGCTCTGGGCCAAGAACCAAGGCCTTGACCGCAGTCTCGCGCCCGGCCGGCAGGTGGGCCGCCAGCGCGGACGAGGTCAGCACCGCCACGGCGGCCAGCAGCGCCAATGGCCACGCAAGTGCCCGCAAGGCAAGGGCCATGGGCCGCCCGGGGTTCATGGCTCCAGCACCTGCCAGGCCAGCTGCAGCGAGCAAGGCCGCAGGGTGACGCCCTGCCCCTCGGCCGGTGGACAGCGCGCGTCCGACTCCGGCAACTGCAGCAACACCTCGCTCGCAGAGGTCGCCAGCGGACGCCAGTGCCCCACGGCCCGCAACTGCCGCTCGCGCTCAGGCGACACCGGCAGACCGAACCACGCCACCACCCGCTTGGGCCGCGCCCGCTGCGGATTGGCGAGCCACGCCTCCAAGCTCGCCACCGGCAAAGTGCCCAGCGTTCCGCGCACATCGGGCGTCTCCGCCGCGCGAAAGGTCAACCCCGTGGCCAAGTGCAGTGCGAGCAAGGCGGTCGCAAAGTGGTCCCGGCCGGTGTGCGGATCGCCGCCCTGGTCGGGCAACAGCAGCAGGTCGGCGCGGTCCAGGGCCACTGGCGCACCCGCGCGCAAGGCGGTAAATTCAGAATGCATGTCGCTAGGTTGCAGCCACAGCGGCGCATAGGGCACCAGCGTGGCCAGGACCGCGCCGACAACTACCGCCGGCCGCGCCTCCAGCCGGGGCCAGCGCGCCAGCAGCAGCGCCGCCCCCACGGCCAGCAGCGGCAACAGCGCCGTGAAGTAGCGCCACAGGCCAAAGCCGGGGTTGGGCTCGGTGGTCAGCAGGTAGCCGGCCAGCAGCCCCAGCAGGGCCACGGCAAGCGCCGCGCGCGACATGCGATCGGTGCGCCCGACCGCCAGCCCTACCAGGCCAGCGCCACACCACCACACCGGGGCCACCCGCGGCTCGGCCAGCAGCCAGAATGCCAAGTCAGCCGGGCTGCTTTCGACCACCCGGTCGGCGCGGGACAGCAGCTGCGGCGCATAGCCCGCCACAAATAGAGCCGTTGCAGCCGCAAGTTGTAGCCTCTGCCACCCCGTCCAGCTCGGCCGCAGCGCCAGCAGGGCCGCGGCGGGCAGCACCACCCGCGCCTCGGGCCGCACGTAGATGGCCAGAGCCGCCAAGGTCGCCACGGCCACCGGCCGCCAGGCCCCGCGCAGCAGGTCCGCCCGCGCCGCCGCCAGGGTCGCCGCCACCGCCGCTCCGGCGAGGACCGAAAAGCCCCCGCTGACCGAGTAGTGCACATGCGCCGGCCACAGCGCTACCAGCAGCCCGGCCACGCCGGCCCACAGCAGCGGCAGCTCCAGCGCCAGCGCCAGCAGTGCCGTTGCGATCACCGCCAGGGCTCCGCTCAGCAGACCAAAGCCGCGGTACAGGGTCAGGGACGGCACGCCAGCGCGCGCCAGCAGCTCGACCAGGGTCGGAACACCATAGAACAGCGGGCGATCGTCGGGCTGCACGGCGTACAGCACGTCCCAGCGGCGCGCTTCGGCCAGGTCGCCCGGTCCCCACGCTGCCGCCAGGCGCACCGCCGTCGCCACCGCCACCAGCGCCGCCAGCAGCAGCCACACCCGCCGCGCCGCCCGGGCCTGCCAGGCCGCCGCGCCGGTCACCGCCGCGACCACCAGCGCCAGCGCCAGCACAGCCAACTGGCCGTCGGCCAGACTGTTGGTCAGGGTGGAGAAGGGGAGCAAGTGGGTGTCCGGTCAGCTGAATTCGGCTGAAAGGCGCTGCAGCAGGAACCGGGCCGCCGTCTCGCCGTAGAAGGCCAGGCTTTGGGCGGTCTCGCCGCGGCTCACTTCGGCCAGCGCCCGCTTGGGGTGGCGGTAGAAGCGCCGCAGGGCTTCGTCTTGCAGCTCGCGGATGCGGGCCGCGGCGATGCGGCCATTGAAGCTGAGCTTGGGCTCGCCGCGCATCAGGTCGGCCAGGGTGAGCGGCGCCAACCAGCCCTTGGCCAGGGCCTCGCGGTACAGGGCCGTGCCGGGGAACACCGTAGCTTGGTGGTAGGCCACGTACGTCAGCGCCGTGCTTTCGATCCACGCAAAGCCGGCGCGCAACTCCGCTTCGGTTTGGTGGGGTAGGCCCACGACGAACAGCCCGGCGCTGGCGACCTTGCGGCGCCGCAGCCGCTCGAGCATGGCCTTGGCGTGGTCCTGGCCATAGCCTTTGCGGTGCGACGCGCGCCGCGTGTGCGCATCTACCGGATCCAGCCCAACCGTGACCGAGGCACAGCCCGCCGCGGCCAAAAGGTCGACCAGTTCGTCGTCCAGGCGGTCCAGCCGCGTCTCGATACCCCACTGCACGGGCAGCTTGGCGGCCGCAATTGCGCGGCACAGGGTCTTGGCCCGATCCATGTCCAGCGTGAAAGTGGGGTCGCGGAATAGGATATTGTGGACGCCGTGCTCGCGGACCAGCGTCGCCATTTCGGCCACGACCGCGGCCACCGCGCGCGGGCGGAAGGGCGCACCCTGGCCTATTGGGTAGGGACAGAAACTACAGGCGTACGGGCAGCCGCGCGACGCGAGCATGGTGGCCACACCGCGGCCGCGCAGCAGGGGATGGTAGCGGTAGTGGTCCAGGGGGAAGCCAGTCCAGTCGGGCAGCGGCACCTGGTCGATATCGCTCAGGAAGATGGGCTTGCCCATCACCAGTGGGGTGTCGGCGCGGCTCAGGTCGCGCACGGCCGCACCGGCCACTCCGGGCTCCAGGGTGCCGCGGGCCAGGTGCTCGAACGCAACCTCGGGGTCGCCCAGGGCGATGGCCTCGCACCCGCGCCGCTCGCCCACCTCGGCGGCAAAGTGCACAGCCGTGGTGCCGACGAGCATGCGATTGCAGCCGGTGCGGGCGCGCAGGCGCTCCAGGTACTCCAGCTCCGCGCCAAAGTACGCCAGCGAAGTGGCGGCGATGACCCAGTCGGGCCGGGCATCGATGGCTGCCTGCAACACGCCGGCTTCGCGAGGATCCTGGCGGGCCTGGTCCAGCACCACCACACTGTGGCCCGCCCGCCGCAGGATCGCTGCTGCGTAACCCAGGGCCAGGACTGGAATATGGATGCCCTGGTACTTGGCGAAGGCGAGGTATTGCGACGGCAGCGTGGTGCCGAAGTCGTCGTCGATGCCCATGCCTCCCATGAGGTCGCGGTTGGTGAAACCACGACCGGGGACTGGCGGATTCAGCAGTAGCACGCGCATGGTCTGTGCACTCGCTTGGATGTCAGGTCCGCAGGGGCTGCGCAGCCGGATACCGAAGGGTCGCGGCGGAGGGATAGCGTTCGCTGAAGACGGACGAAAACTACTGAAGAGGCAACAGGGTACGCGGGGGAGTGGCTGGAGGCGGTCGCCGACGCCACCACTGAAGACTCTAGCAGACACAGGACGCAATGGGCGGCGTGACGGGATGTTGTTCACGCACTTTCACAACTGTAGCCGAATACCACGGGCGCATCGCAAGACGTAAAGACACATGTGCGCGTCTATTTCACATGGAATGTTAAGTCATGTATATCTACATCAGCTCGCGCGAGTGATTCATGTATGAATTCGCGGCAATGGCGGCATGCCCTGCAGCACACTGCGCTCGTGCTCGGCCAGCTCGCCCAGGCGCTGGCGCACACTGTCGCGGTCGGTGACCCCCTCGGCCAGGCGCACGAAAGTGGCGTGGTGGCGCGCTTCGGACTCCAGCAGGCTGCGGAAGAACGCGCGCAGCTCGGCGTCGGGATGGTGCTCGCTGAGGAGCTTGAAGCGCTCGCACGAGCGGGCCTCGATGAGCGCGGCCACCAGCAGCAGGTCGATCAGCTTGCCTGGCATGGACTTGCGCACCACCGCGTGCAGCTCGGTCTGGTACCCCGAGCTGGCCTGGGCCGCCATCTGGGCGCCGCAGCGCGGCAGCGCCGCCATCACCAGTTCGAAGTGCTCCAGTTCCTCGCGCGCCAGGGCCAGCATCGGCGCCACCAGCTCGGTGCGGTCGGGAAAGCGCGCCAGCATCGCCAGGGCCTGACTGGCGGCCTTGCGCTCGCAATGCGCATGGTCAATCAGGATTTCTGCGGTGTTGGCGCAGGCCCGCTCCAGCCATTGCGCCTCGGTGTTGGATCGCAAGCACAGCATGGTCGGGCTCCCGGGTACGCGGCTACGAACCCGCGACCGCAGCGCCCTCGAAGACCAGCGACGGCATCCGCAGCGAGCTGTGGGGATAGGGGTCGCCGCCCACGCCGCGCAGGGTCTGCCAGAAGGTGGTGTGGTTGCCGGTCAGGTTCATCTCGGTCAGCGGGCCGGCCAGCGCACCCTTTTCGATGCGGCGGCCTTGGATGCCCAGCGAGAAGTCGCCGGTCAGGCTGTTGGAATTGCCGCCGTTGAACGAGGTGACCAGGATGCCGCGGTCGATGCCGGCCATCAGCTTGGCCAGGTCGCCGCTGCCGCCGGGCAGGCTGAGGGTGGACAGCGAGCCGGTGGTGGCGGCCATCTTCAGCTTTTGCGCGTAGTACCAGTCCAGGTAGTAGTTCTTCAGCACGCCCTGCTCCACCAGTGCCAGCGGCTTGGCGGCCATGCCCTCGCGGTCAAAGCTGCGCGCGCCCATGCTGACCGCCAGACTTGGCTCGTCGCGCAAGGTCAGGAGCGGGCTGGCAATGTTCGCACCCAGCTTGCCGTCCAAAAACGACCGCTTCTGCTGCAGGTTGCCGCCCAGCAGGGCCTGCAGCCAGTGCGAAACCAGGCGGCCGGCGGCGCGATTTTCGATCACCAGGGTGAATTTGCCGCTGGGGTCTTTCTTGGCGCCGACCCGGGCGATGGCCCGCCGGGTGGCTTCCGCGCCGATTTCCGCGGGCTTTTGCAGGCCGGCCAGGGTGCGCGCGCCCACGTACCACCAGTCTTCGGGCCGCTTGTCGCCGTCGCCGACCGTGACCTCGGTGCCCAAGCTGTAGCTGGTGGCGCGCTGGCTGGCGCGGGTGCCGTTGCTGGCGGCGATGGCCCAGTCGGTGTCCTCGTCGCTGAAATTCGCAGTGGCCGAGATGACTTGTTTGTCGACCCGGCTGGCGGCGTCCACTTCCAGCACCAGCCGCTTGCGGGTATCGGCGTCGATCTTGGGGTAGGCCGGGTCAAAAAGGGCCAGCGCATCCGTGGACTTGGCGGCGCGGCTCGCCTCGGGCAGGCTGCGATCCGGGTCGGGATCGAGCATGCGCGTCAGCGCCACGGCGTCGGCCAAGAAGGCCTGCAGCTCGGCGGGCCGCAAGTCGCTGGTGTTGTGGGCAGCGTAGCGGCCGTCGACGTACAGGTGCACGGTCAGGCTGGCCGACTGCGCCTCTTGCAGCTTCTCGATCTTGCCGTCGCGCGCCTGGGTCTCCACGCTCCGCGACAGCCGCACACTGCACAGGGCCTGATGGACGCCGGCCTTCTTCAGCAGGTCCAGGGTGCGGTCGGCCAGGGCCAACGCCTTGGAATTTACAGATTTTCCGCTCATGCCGCACCTCCCACCGTCAGCGACTTGACCAGCACCGTGGGCATGCCCTGCGACACCGGCACGCTCTGGCCGTTCTTGCCGCAGGTCCAGCCGCCCTCGTCGATCAGCAAGTCGTTGCCGACCATGCTGATCTTGCTCAGGGTATCCGGACCGTTGCCGATGAGGTTGACGTCTTTGATCGGCCGCCCCAGCTTGCCGTCCTCGATCAGGTAGCCGGTCTTGAGGAAGAAGGTGTAGTCGCCGCCGCCGATGTTGACCTGGCCGTTGCTGAAGGATTCGCAGTAGATACCCTTCTTGACGCTGGCGATGATCTCGTCTTTGCGGTGCGGGCCGGGCTGCATGTAGGTCGAGCGCATGCGCGGCATCGGCACGTGGCGGAACGACTCGCGCCGGCCCGAACCGGTGGACTTCAGGCCGTAATGCGCGGCGCTGATGCGGTCGTGCAGGTACGAAGCCATGATGCCGCCGTCGACGAGCACGGTGCGCTGGCCGCTGGTGCCCTCGTCGTCCACGTGGATCGAGCCGCGCGCGTCGGGCAGCGTGGCGTCGTCGACGATGGTGACGAACTTTTCGGCCACCGGCTTGCCGATCTTGGTGGCGTAGATGCTGGTGTTCTTGCGGTTGAAGTCGGCCTCCATGCCGTGGCCGATGGCCTCGTGCAGCAGGATGCCGCTGGGGCCCGCGCCCAAAACCACCGGCATTTCACCGCCTTTGGGGGTCACCGCTTCGAACATGCCCACCGTGCGGCGCACCGCCTCGTCGCACAGGCGCGTCACGGTCTTGGGGTCGAACAGGTCAAAACCGTGGCGCGACGCGATGTTGTAGCTGCCGGTCTCGCGGCGACCGCCCTGCTCGGCCACGCACGCGGCGGTCAGGCGCATCATCGGCTGGTGATCGTGGGCCAGCAGGCCGTCGCTCGTCAGGATCAGCACCTCGCGGTCGCTGTCGGCATAGCTGACGTTGACCTTGAGGATCCGCGCGTCCTTCTTGCGGATCTGACCGTTGACGTCCTGCACCAGCGCCTTCTTCTTGGCCAGGTCGATGGCAGCAAAGCGGTAGTCGACGTCGTAGTACTTGGGCAGCTTGGCCACCTGCACCGTCGCGGGCTTGCCGTCGCGCTTGCCGTCGGCGATGGCCGCCGCGGTGGCCGCCGCCTGCTTCATCGCTTTGAGATCAAGGACTTCACTAAAGGCATAGCCCACGGCGTCGCCCTTGACCACCCGCACGCCCATGCCCAGGTCCGAGCTGGTGTAGGCGCGGCTGATCTTGTCGTCTTCCAGGCTGAGCGACACGCTGCGGGTCCGCTCGAAGTACAGGTCGGCAAAGGTGCCGCCGCGGGCCATCGCCACCGCCATGACGGCCTGCAAGTCCTCGACCGGAATGCCAAAGGCGGCCTTCTGTGGCGCCGGCTCGGCGAGCAGCTGCCCGGACAGCAGCGGCTGGGCGAGCAGCGCGGTGCCGCCGGCGGCGGCCAAGCCAAGGAATTGGCGGCGATCTACGGTGAAGGGGTCGAAACGGCGGGCCATGGTACTCCTGCTGGGATGCCCTGCGGGCGCGGTCCGGGCAAAAGTACCACGGCGCCCGGTTTATTTCATCGGCAGCTTGTCCACGCTGCCCAGGTCGAACCAGGCGTGGTCGGCCATCAAGACATAAGGCCGTGTCTCCACATGCATTTTCTGGCCATCCCAGCGCACCACTTGCAGCGCGCCGGCGCCCCAGCCCATCGGCCCGCGGGTGTAGTAGTTGGCGACCACGCGGTAGGGGTAGGCGGTGGCCGGGTCGGCGGCGAAGCACTCGGGGCCGTAGCCGGTGCGGATGTCGGCGTACAGATCGCCGCCCGACGTCATGTGCGGGCCGCCGTACCAGGCCTGCCGCCCGGCCGCATCAAAGACCCGCAGGTCCACGTCGGTCGCATCGGTCTCCCAGGTCAGCAGCAGGCGCAACCTGGGAGTGGTCGGCAGCTCGGCGTGCAGCGCCGCCAACTTGGCCTCGATAGCGGGCTTCAGCTCGGGGTGGACAGCCAGCGCGTCGGCGGCGATGATGCCGGCCACGTCCTGGATGACCCGGTCGACGCCCTGGAAATTGCCTTGCCGCCAGCGGGCTTGCTCAGTGGCCGCCAGCGCAGTCAGGGCCTCGCCGGGCTTGCCGGCTCGCGCCAGCTCCACCGCCAACAAGATGGCACCGCTGGGGTGATCCGGCCGCTGCTTGGCCGCGTGGCTCAGGGTGTCCAGGGCCAGCCCCGGCGTCGGCAGCTGGGCCAGCAGGTTGCCGGCAAAGCGGCGCAGGTCGGCGCGGTCCGGGTACAGGTCGACCAGTGAGCCGTAAGCCCGCGCAGCGCCCACGGGATCCCCCGCCGCCTTCAGGGCGTCGCCCAGGGCCACCAGCGGCAGCACCTCGGACGGGGCCTTGTTGCGCCACGCCAGCGCCGCCAGCACCGCCTGCTTGGCCTGGTTCTTGCGGATCAGCTGGGCGATCGCGGCCATTTCGCCGGTCAGCGCCGGATTTTCCTTGCTGTGCTGCTGGATCTCGCGCCAGGCGCGCTTGTCGTCGTCGGTGACCGGGGGCGGCGCCTGCGGGGCGGCGATCTCGGCCGGGCCGCCCGGGGTATTGAAAACCATCGGCCAAGCTATCGTGCAGGTGCCCGACTTGGGCGGGTCGAAGTGGATCGCCTTGATCTTGTGCACCAGGCACTGCCCCAGCTCCACGCTGCCGGTCGTGTTCTGCTCGACCTCCACGTTGACCGCCGTGCCGCTGCGGTCGATGGTCCAGCGTAGCCGCACCTTGCCGCGCAAGTCTGGATTCCGCTTGAGTTGCTCCTGGTAGCAGCTGCTCAGGGCCGACTGCCGCTGGCGCAGGTGCTTGGCCACGTCGTTCTGCTCGCACACGCCCGCGATGTCGCCGCGGCCTTGGGCCACCTTGGCGCCCGGTGCTTTGGCTGGGATCATCGAGCGATCGGGCAGCGCCTCTACTCCATGAACTGCCGACTCTTCCGACTTCCCAACGCTCGCTTGACCACCAATTGTGACTCTGCCGGAGTTCCCAATGCTGCCACCGCCGCCCGCGCCCGTGCCGCGCATACCTAGTCCGCGCGCGCCCATCGCCGCCTGCACGGCCCCCTCGTCACCGTCGCCGCCAAACACCTGGGCGATGGCATTCCTGCGCGCTTCTTCGCGAAAATCGCCGGCTTCGGCGGGAGCAGCGGCCGGTGGCGGCATAGCCTGGTCGTCGGCCACGGACTTCTCCTTGGTCTTTTCCTCGTCGCCCTTGCCGGTCGCGACGCCGCCAGTCCGGCGCATCTGCAGCGCCGGCTCGGGCCGCGGCCACCGGCCGATATCCGGCGGGATGTCGGCGACTTTGCGCGCCTGCAGCACCGCCGCACCGTCGGCGCCCACGGTCAGGATGTCGCTCAGCGCCGCGCGGTCGATGCCGTAGCGCTGGTAGTCGTACTCGGTCTCCAGGATCAGCAGCGCGGTGGTGGGGCACAGCACGCGGTGCTTGAGCGAAAGTGCGGTAGCCTGCTGGCGAAACGCCGCGGCGGTGTCCGGATCGGCGTCTGCGGCGCGGTTCAACAGCCCGCGGATGCGCGCGCCCACCCAGGCCCGCTCGAGCAGCGGCGCCTGCGCCGGCTTGGCCACCAACTCCACCGTCGACGAAACCGCGCCCGACAGCTCGACCCGCAGCGGCTGATCCTCACTCAACTCGGCATAGATCAAGGCGGTCTGCCCGGGCTTCATCGCCCGCAGCTCGGCCGGCCAGGTCCAGGTCGAACCGGGCACGCGCACCTTAATGGCGGCGAGCAAGGGACCAGCGATCACGTTCAGATCCGCGCCGTTGCGCTGGGCATCCACCACCGCGCCGTCGCTCGCCAGGCCCGCCGTGGTAAGCGCCCGCAGCAGGTCCAGGTCGCGCGCTGGCGCCGTGGCCACCGCGTCCAGGCGGGTCACGCCCGCGCCCGCCAGCTCGGCCACCCGCCGCCCCAGGGCCGCCGGCTCGCTCTCGCCCGCGGTCGGCAGGCCGTCGCCCACGTAGATCACCCGCAGTTCCGCGCGCTTGCCCGGCTCCACCAGCGACTGCGCCGCCGCCTTGGCCGCCGCCAGCGCCACATTCAGGTCCGAGGCGCCCAGCGGACCGCGGTCGCGCAGCTTGCTCAGCTCGGGCTCGCCAAAGCCGCTCGCCGCGCCGTGATACAGCGTGACACAGCTCTGATCGCAAGCCAGCACCGCCACTTGCGGCACGCCCATCCGGCCCAGCAGCGCGAGGACCTCGCCAGTGCGCTGCAGGTGCTGCGGCCAAGCCAGCGCCAGCGACGCCGACGTGTCGACCACCACCACCGCCGCATCCGGCTGACTGGGCTGGGTCTTTTGCTGCAGCGGCACCACCACCCGCGCCGCGACCATCTTGGCGGAACGCAGCGACGCCACCGACTTGCCTTCGATTTCGCTGGAAACTTCCAGGTCGGCGTCGGGCTGCCAGGCGGTCTTCTCGACTTGGACCACCCGGATCGAGCCCAAGGTAGCCCCAAGCGAATTGCCGACTTGCGCCGCCTGCGGCTCGTGGACGAAGACCTTGGCGCTGAAGTGGGCCAGCTTGGGCAGGCCGCGCAGGGGCAGGCGCCAGGCCAGGCGCGGGTCGCTGCGCTCGTCGCTCCACGCCATCAGCAGCGTCTTGTCGCCCTTGGCCGGAATGGGAAAGATGCGCGCCGAGAAGCGGTTGCCCGCGTCTTGCTGCAGCAGCGCCGGGTCCTGGCGGCGGTGCAAGAAGTCCTCGTAAATGCGCTGGGCGCGGGCCTTTTCGACCACTTCGCCCTCTTGCCAGTGCTCGCCTTGCAGCATCGCGAACCGCGACAGCGCCGCGCCGTCGGGCAGCGTCAGCTCGAAACGCCCTTCGCGCACGCGATCTTCGGGGTTGTGGAACACCGCCTTCAGCTCGGTCAGCGCCAGCGGCCCGTCCAGCACGGTGCGCACTTCCAGGCTCTGCAGCTCCAGGCCGGCGCCGTCGCTGGTGGTCAGGGCCAAGGGCGCCACGGCGCTCGGTTCGGCGGCGGGCTGCGATGGCAGGGCCGGAAGTTCGAGCGGTGTGGGCACTTGCGGGACGGACTCGGCCAGGGGCGCGAGGGCCGCCGAAGCGGCCGGCGTCGGGGTGCGCTGGCAGGCGAGGGTCAGCAGGAGCGCGAAGGCGAGCGGAAGGTGGCGCATGGGAACCTCGATGGGGCGAGAGGCCAGGAGCTTGGACGCGCGGGGAGGCCGATGGATCTTGTGGGCGCGCAAGGTGCCGGGTTCGCCGTGGTTGTGGCGGAATCCGCGTCGGCCCGGTTTGGATCACCCGGCGGCTGCTCACCCTCCCCGCGACCATGTCGTGACGGGTCGCGCGCTTCTCTATGCTCCGCGCAGCATTGCATCTGTTACACTCAGCGGGCGGCAGCCATCGCCGGTGGCGTTCTGCCCCACCCATTGCCCGACCCGAGTGACCGCTCGGCGCCAATCGAGGAAACGCATGTCCACGACACTCCAGGCAAACCCTCGCAAGCTCGCGCTACTCGCCGCGGTGTTGGCCGCCCTGGCCGCCTGCAGCGACGACACCGCCGCCGTCGGCACCCCCGGCGCCGGCAAAGACTCCAGCACCACCGACACCGGCAGCGACCTGGGAACGCTGGACCTTTTCGTCGAGGACGTCAGCGAAGACGTGGACTTGCCCGACATCGTCACCGCCGACATTGCCGGCGCCGACACCGTCTACACCCCCATCCCGTGCCAGAAAAACGAGGACTGCTCGACCCTGGTCTGCACCGCCAGCCCCACCGGCAAGGAGTGCGCCCAGCCCTGCATCACCGGCTGCCCCGCCGACTACGAGTGCGTCCAGACCGCCACCGGCGGCGACGTCATCAGCGTCTGCATCCACAAAACCCCTTACCGCTGCCAGGCTTGCAACACCGACACCGACTGCTACCAGGGCAAGGCCGGCAAGGGCGTCTGCGCCACCATCGGCGCCGGCAAGCACTGCGTCCAGGCCTGCGACGGTGCAAAGTCGTGTATCGGCGAGGGCTTTACTTGCCAGAAGCTGAGCGGCGGCCAAGGCCCCAGCGTCGAGGTGTGCGTGCCCCCCGGCAACCAGTGCACCTGCCTGGACGGCCAGAGCGGCGGCTGCAGCGTCACCAACGAATTCGGCTCGTGCCCGGGCAGTTACACGTGCTCCGGCGGCAAGGAAGGTACCTGCTCGGGCCAGGCCGCCGCCGCCGAGACCTGCAACCTCAAAGACGACAACTGCAACGGCCAGACCGACGAAGAGGTCGCCAGCGTCGAGTGCGATTTGCCCAACGTCTACGGCACTTGCAAGGGCAAGACCGAGTGCGTGGGCGGCAAGCAGCTGTGCCAGGGTCAGTCGGCCGCCGCCGAGGTCTGCAACGGCATCGACGACAACTGCTCGGGCCAGACCGACGAAGGTTTCCCCAACACCGACGGCGACTTGCAAGCTGACTGCATGGACAGCGACGACGATGCGGACACGGTGCTCGACGCCGCCGACAACTGCCCGCTCACCAGCAACACCGACCAGAAGGACAGCGACAAGGACGGCCAGGGCGACGCCTGCGACTCCGACGACGACGGCGACAAGATCGCAGACGGCGAGGACAATTGCCCGCTCGCCCTGAACGCCAGCCAGACCGACACCGACAAGGACCTGGTCGGCGACGCCTGCGACTGCGACCTGGACGGCGACGGCGCCGCCAACCTGGGCATCGACGCCACCGCGCTGGACTGCCCGGTCGCCGCGACCCTGGACAACTGCCCGCTGGTCAAGAACGCCGAGCAAACCGACAGCGATCTCGACGGCTTGGGCGATGCCTGCGACGGCGACAAAGACGGCGACGGCGTGCTGGAC
>JACRCU010000341.1 GCA_016218865.1 Deltaproteobacteria bacterium
ATGGTAGTACCGGAATCTCCCAGCGCAGCGTCAGGTCGACACCCGGCCGCAGGAAATGCATCGTCTCGAAGCCCAGTTCCGCGGTCCGGTCCGTGTGGATGAAGGTGTAGTTGAGCAGCACGCCGGCGCCGAGCGTCAGGTTCGACGCCCCTCGGCTCAGCGGCATCGCCAGCGCCACCGGCCGCCACGTGATGCCGTACATGCCCGTATGCCATAGCTTTGGCGAGATCGTCAGCGAATCGGGGATCAGCAGCGACGGCCGGTAGCGCACTTCGTCCATGCTTCCCGCCAACTTTCGGTAGCGCGGCGGCACGCGGTCCAGATTGCGCTGGATGAGCGCCCGGTCCAGGACTGCCGCCAGCGACAGCTTCAGGCCAAAGTGCCCCAGCTGGTCGTCGCCGATGGGACCAGTGAACCAGTGCGCGGCCGGGCCGACGCCGATATCGACGGGGACTTCCAGCGCTCGCGCCGGCGCAGCGAGGGCCAGGGCGGCCGAAAGCAGGAGTGCAGCAGTTCTGATGGTTTGCATTGTGTCAGGTATTTCCCATTGCCGAACTGCTCGGCTGGTGCCGGGTCGCGTGGCGGCTAGCAGGTCGTTCCCATTGCCCGCTACGAGGTCCGCGGCCGCGTCACCATGGCGAGGGCCTGAATCCATTTGTGCAATTGCGGATCCTGGTCGCGCCGCGCCTCGACCTTGGCGATCCGCTTCGAGACTCCGGTGTGGCTCGAGGCGAGCGCCGCCGCAATCCGGCCGTGGTCGATGCCGCAGTGGCGACTCATCCACCAGGCAGCCAGCCAGCTGGCGGGGTTGCCCGGCGGTCCCGGCGGCGAGTCCTGCAATTGTTCGATGGTATGACCAGTTACGGCACAAATGGCGTCGAGGGCGTCGGCCAGCTGCCACAACGGCGCGCTCAGGTTCGGCACCGCCACCACGCCCGTGCTACCCGGCGCCCATAGCCGCTTGGCGTCGAAGTCGTCGGGACCGCGCGCCGCGCCCTCTCGCACCGACTGGAAATACTCCATGTAGGCGGCCTGACTGCCAAAGATGCCCTGCAACTCAGCCGTCGTCAGCCACTCGGGCCGGGGCGCCAGACCGGCATACGCCGCGTGACTGGTCCAATACGGGCTGTCGACCGGCCCCGCATCGGCCCGCAGCGGATTCTGGTGCACGTAGACCAGCAGGTGCCGCCAGTACGCCTGTGTGCTGACCATGCGGTTGTGGTAGCGACCCCGAAATATCGGTCCATCCCAGCGGTTTTGCCGGTTGAGGCGCCGCGAGAACTCCGCCCCGATATGGCGCATCGCCCGCGGCAGCTCGCCGGTCACCGACTCGATCAGCAGGTGGTAGTGGTTCGGCATCAGCGCGTAGCCGTGCACGCGGACGCTGAAGCGCGGCAACTCCTCAAGGATGGACAGGAACAGCACGCGGGCTTCCAGGTCCAGGAACACGGGCTGCTTGCGCGCGCCGCGGTTCATGACGTGGTGACGGGCTCCGGGGAAGTCAAGGCGTGGAAGTCGCATGGGATTTAGCCTAGACCGCCTGGGTCGATTTGGCAATGGGAAATACCTGACACCTTTTCCCGGCTACCGGACGCAGCGCACGTAGGCTAGCGGTGTATCGCCGGGCGTCTGCGCAATGGCCGGCCCGAAGTTCCCGCCAAAGCTGACGGTGTAGCGGTTCTTGGCCGAGCCCCAGCCGGGCCCGGTGGTGTTGCTCCAGTACATGCCCCAGGGTGTGTCGGGGAAGACCGCGGCGTCGATGTACGGGTTCAGGCCGGCCTTGCTGAAGTCGACGAGCGAGTACAGTTCCTGCAGCTCGGGCAGGCGCCAGTCGGTCTTGCCGTCCAGGTCCAGGGCGTCGCAGGCGTCGAAGGCCTGTTTCCAAGTCACCTTGGTGTTGCCCACCGACCGCTGCCAGGTGAGCTGGGTCTGGTTGTCGGCCACGGTGTCTGCGGCGGTCGTGAACTTGCCGGCGGGCGCGGTGGCCCAGGCAACGGCGGCGGCCAGGGCCAGGGCAGCGGTGACGAGCACGAAAATCATCCGGTTGCGCATCGAGTCCTCCCGCGGTCAGCGCACGCAGCGCACGTACATC
This sequence comes from Deltaproteobacteria bacterium, assembly GCA_016218865.1. Lineage (GTDB taxonomy): Bacteria > Myxococcota_A > UBA9042 > UBA9042 > UBA9042 > SXRM01. Next base: position 2,093 of record JACRCU010000341.1, read on the forward strand.
GTCGAAGTGCCGTCCACCGGGCCGCCGGTGCCCAGCTCGAAGTTCAGGCCCACGTACATGCCACTCGTGGACCACTGCGTGCCCGACCAGAACGCCGCGGCGGGGGTGCCGGGGAAGGCGACCAGGTCGATGAGCGCTTCCTTGCTCGTCTTGCTCACGTCCAGCAGGCTCAGCAGCTCCACCGCGGTGGGCAGGCGCCAGTCGCTTTTGCCGGCCAACACCAGGTCCTCGCACAGCTTCTTGGCGTCGGGCCAGTTGATCTTGCTCGCCGACGACTGCCGCTGCCAGGTGCGCCCGGTCAGCGGGTGATACACCGTGTCGTTCGCCGGGTCAGGCTTCAGTCCCTGCGGCGTCAGCGGCGGCTTCCAGCCGGTCCACTCGTGGTCCACCACCTGGCAAGTGCCGGCGACGCACTCCAAACCGTCGGCGCAGGCTATTGGCGTGCCCCTGCAGCTGCCGTCCTGGCTGGTGTCGGGCTGCGTGCACGGCAGGCCGTCGTTGCAGGCGGTGCCGGCGCTGACCGGGACGAAGGTGCAGTTCTTGTTGGGGTCGCAAGCATCGGCGGTGCAAGGGTTCTTGTCGTCGCAGGCGATGGGGGTGCCGGCCTTGCAGGTCCCGCCGTCGCACAGGTCGGTGGTACAGACGCTGCCGTCGGCTTCGCACGGCACGCCGATCGGGTTGTGGGTGCAGTCGGTGACGCAACCGTCGGTGGTGCACACGTTGCCGTCGTCGCAGTTCTTGGGTGTGCCCACGCACTTGCCTTGGCTGCACGCGTCCTGGACCGTGCACAAGTTGTTGTCGCTGCAGGGGTTGTTCACCGGCGGATGGCTGCAGACGTAGTTGTTGCCGCTCGCCACACAGCTGTCCTGCGTGCAGGCGTTGCCGTCGTTGCACAGCGCGTCGCTGGGGGTGTGCTTGCACGTGCCGGTGCTGGTGTCGCACTGGTCCTCGGTGCACGCGCTGAAGTCGTCGCACGGGCCGCCTTCGACCGACTCGGGGCACTCCTTGGGGCTCGCGTCGCCGACCACCTCGCCCGCGCCCGCGTCGGCGCCCGCGGTGTCGCCGCCGCTGCTGTCCGCGTCGCTCGACCCCGCAGCACTGGTGCCGCCCACGCAGCCAACCCCGGGCTGGCAGCCGGTCGGGCACGCCTTGATGCCGACGGTGCCCTCGCAGGTGCACACCCACTCGTTGCCGTAGCCGCTGCACGCGGGCGCGCTGGGCAGGCCGCACGGACCGCCGCAGCCCTGGTGGTTGCTGTCGCTGCAAGTGCTGGTACCGCAGGCCACTTG
>JACRCU010000328.1 GCA_016218865.1 Deltaproteobacteria bacterium
GGCGCGCGTCCGCACCCGGCAACTGCCAGCTCTGGCCGAAGACGCCTTGGCGCTGCAGGCCCTCCGCGAGCTGCGCGCCGGCAGCCCCCTGTGGTCCCTCAGCCTGGAGCCCAAGGGCTTTGCTCGCTGGTTGCCCGCCGGGGCGCTGCAGCAAAACGTCAAGCAAATTGCCGTAGTCTATCAGCCCGACCCGCCCGCGATGCAGATTCGCCTGGACTGCAAGGGGCCGGACGCCGCCAGTGCCCTTCGCGACCGCCTGGACGCGTGGGTCGCCGACCAACGCCAGGAGTTGCAGGCGACCCCGGTAGACGACCGCCAGCGGCGTACGGTCGAGAATCTCAGTGAGATTGCGGTACTGCTGGCTCGCACGTCCGAGGCAGCAGCGCGCCTGGTGCCGGTCGGTTCGGTCGACCACCAGACGCTGATGGCTTCGAGCGCCCAGGCCATGCGCCTGGCCCGCGATCTGTCGCCCACCACGGCGCCGGCGGCTCCACTCGCGCCCAAGGCCGACGCTGCGCTGGGCGCGGCCGTGCGCCCACCCGCCCTGGTACAGGCCGAGTCTGCGGGCACCACCGTGACGTGGAAGTTCCAGGGCGACTCGGCGCCCCTGCTGGCGTTGCTCGCGGCGCCAGCCGACGCTGGGCTGCACAGCGTGCCGCGCCCCAGCCTGCCCCCCGCGCAGCCGGTGACGGTGGTGCCGCCCGTGCTGTCGCCCCGGCCCTGATTCGCTTCCCTCTGCCCGAACTTGCAGGTGGCGCATCGCGATCCGGGCTCAGGCCCGTCGCCGCGCCACTCCCCAGGCTCGATGCTGAAGCCGCGGGTTCCGAGCGGCCATCCTTCCATTCGGCCCGGAAACCTCGGCAATCCTTCGGGCCCAATCCGGTGGGGTGCACATAAGCGTTTGTGATAGGTACCCCACCGGATTCGCGCGGGAATGGCTTCTGGGACCACATTGGCAACTGGCGAGAATCAGGCGGGGACCCTGGCTCGGGTCCGGAGAATCGCCCAAGTTTTCGAGCCGAATGCGACGGATTTGGTGTGACCTGCGGCAGCGCGCTCATCGCCCGCCTCGCCCGGAGCGTCAATCAGAAACCTCCGAGGCCGCGCGCAACGCAAGTTCGCTCTGACGAAAACGCAATGATGCTGAGTGGGTCGCAAGGGCAAGAACCAGGGCGGAGGGGACGCGACCCGCGGCGACGTGGACCGTTGGATTCGGGTCTCGGACCGGTGGTCTTGCGGCCGCCGCCCTGTTGTTGTGCGGAACGCCTCGGCCGTCGGAGGCAGCGTCCACGGGCGCACGTGGGCGCAAAAACACGAAGGCCGCCGGTCCCGCGACCGACGGCCTCCGCCTGGCGACGCTGCGCCGGGAACTACGCTACTTCTTCAGCAGGGCAAACGCCTTGGCGAAGGACTCGGGCGCGTAGCCCGCCGACGGCTCGAACTTGCGGCCGTTGATGTACAGCGAGGGGGTGCCCTCGACGCCGTCCTTCTCGCCCATCTCCTGGATCTTCTTGAACAGACCGGCGTACTTGTCGCCCTTGAGCGCCTCTTCCAGCTTGGCCTTGTCCACGCCAGCGCCGGTGGCGATCTCTTTGATCTTGTCCTCGCTCAGCTCGCGCTGGGCGGCGAACAGGGCGTCGTGCACCTTCCAGAACAGGTCCGGACCGCCCTGGTCGAAGGCCAGTTGCGCGGCGACCGACGCCGGCTTGGCCATCTGGTGGAACGGCAGCGGGAAGTGGGCGAACACCACCTTGACCTTGTCCGGGTTGGCTTCCATCACGGCTTTGACCGGCTCGGCGATGCGCGAGCAGTAGGGGCACTGGAAGTCCGAGAACTCGACGATGGTGATGGGCGCGTCCTTTTTGCCCTTGAAGGGCAGGCCTTCCACGTTGAAATCGTTGACTTTGTCGTTCAGCTCCGAGAAGACCTTGCCCTTGGCGACGATGTCGTCGTACAGCGCTTGGCCCTTCTTGCCGGCGGCCTCCGCCTTCTTCAGCTCCTCGTCGATGACGGCCTTGAACATCGGCAGCGGCTGCGCACCCACGATCTTGCGACCGTTGATGAAGAAGCCGGGGGTGCCGCGAACGCCGACCGTGCCGGCCATGTCCATGTCTTCGCTGATCATCTTGTCGGTCGCCGGGTCCTTGCGGACGGCGTCGAACTTGGCCATGTCCAGGCCGATTTCCTTGGCCCAGGCCACGAAGTTGTCCTCGGTCAGGGCCTGCTGGTTGGCAAAGGCCTTGTCGTGGAACTGCCAGAATTTGCCCTGCTTGCCCGCCGCGATCGCCGCCGCCGAAGCCGGGCGCGCGTCTTTGTGGAACGGCAGGGGGTGGTGCTTGAACACGAAGCGCACCTTGTCGCCGTAGGCCTTCTCGACTTCGGTCAGCGTGTTGGCGCCGCGCGAGCAGAAGGGGCACTGGAAGTCCGAGATTTCGACGATGGTGATCAGGGCCTTGTCGTTGTCACCCTTGACCGAGTCGCGCTTGGGGTCGACCGGCACCTTCCACACGTCGTAGCTGTCCGGCGGAGGCGTGGCCGGGCCTTCGTCGGCCTTGGCCTCTTCGCGCTTGGCGGGGGCGGCTTCCGCGGCCGGCGCCTTGCCTTCCAAGAAGTACTCGACCACCTTGGTGCCCGTATCGCCACCAGTCTTGGTGGCGGCCAGCTTGATCTGCTCCAGACCCGACTTGCCGGCCGAGACGGCCTTGGCATCGGCCAGGGCGGCGTCGATGGCCTTCTTGAACTCTTCGAAGGGCTGGGCGCCCTGGATCAGCTTGCCGTTGATGAAGAACGACGGGGTGCCGCCGGCGCCGGTGGCGTTGGCCGAGGCTTGCTCCTTGTCGATCTGCTTGGCGATGGCGGCGTCGCTCAGGTCCGCTTTGAACTTGGCGACATCCAGGCCGATCTCCTTGGCCCACTTCTCGTAGTTCTCGGGGCTCAGCTGCTGCTGGTTGGCGAACAGCTTGTCGTGCATTTCCCAGAACTTGCCCTGCTTGTGGGCGGCCAGGGCGGCGATCGCCGCCGGCTTGGCGTTGTTGTGGAAGGGCAGGGGCTGGTTGGCCCACACGATCTTGACGTCGTTGGGGTAGGCTTCGATGATCTGCTTGATGGTCGGGCCGACGCGCGAGCAGAACGGGCACTGGAAGTCCGAGACCTCCAGAATGGTGACCATGCCGTTGGCCGCACCCTTCCACGGCATCGACGCCGGAATTCCGTTGGTGTTGGCGCCCGCCGCTGCCGCTGGGGCCGCTTCGCCCACCGTCGCCGGCTGTGCGGGAGCGCCTGCCGGCGAGGAGTTCATGGTCTTCGACAGCCGCCCGGCGCCGAAGGCAATCACGACCGCCGCGATGACGATCAAGACGATGTTTTCCTTCTTCATTGCCTCATTTCCTTGCTGACCGGTGATCCTTGCCGACCGGGTCGTCGCGGTCGTGGCCGGTGTGGCCGCTGGCCCGGGTCCAGTCCGGGGCGCAGAACGTTAGGGCAGTTGCAGTAGCCTGTCAACCGCAGCTGCCCCCTTGGACAGCCTGCAACTCGCGGCGGAGCGCGGATATTCCCGCGCCTCGGGGGGGCGGCCGGCCGGGCCCTTGCCACCGCCAGAGACAACGCGCTACATTGGCTCGCGGTGACCAAGAAGCGACAGAAAATCGAGCCAGTTCGAGGTGAGACGATGTGCGGTACCAGCCTGATGTCACGGTTGTATCACTCGTTGCGCGGGCGCGCCGCCGCCGGGGGCTTGGCCGTGGTCGGCATTCTGGCGGCGGGAGCGGCGCAGGCCGCCGTGCCCATGCTCACCAACTTGGAAGGCGTTCTGCTCAGCGGCAGCGGCACCGCCGCGCCAGACGGCAAGTACGACGTGACCTTGCAGCTGTACGGCCAAGAAGTCGGCGGCACCGCCGCGTGGAAAGAGGGCCCGCTCGCCGTCACGGTCAAGAACGGACAATTCTCACTGGCCTTGGGCGCCGCCACGCCGCTGTCGGCGCAGTTGCTCGGCAGCCTGAGCCAGGTGTGGCTGGGCGTGACCGTCGGCCCGGATCCCGAACTGCCCCGCAAGCAGCTGCAGTCGGTGCCGTTCAGCTTGCGCGCGGCCTTGGCCGAGGGGCTGGACTGCTCCGGCTGTGTCGGCCTCAGTCACCTGGACTCCAAGGTCCTGGCGGGCTATGCCAAGACCACCGATTTGGCGGCCTATGCCAAGGCGGCGGACCTCAGCGGCTACGCGCAAAAGGCCGATCTGGCCGACTACGTGAAGGCGGCGGCGCTGGCCAAGGTCGCTGGCACCGGCGCCTACGCCGACCTGATCGGCGCGCCCAAGCTGGCCGACGTGGCGACCACGGGCAACTACGGCGATCTCAAGGGTGCGCCGGTGCTGGCGAAAATCGGCACCAGCTGCGGCACCGGTCTGGTCATGAAGGGCATCAAGGCCGACGGCTCGTACGAGTGCGTCGCCGCCACCACCACCATCTCCGCCGCCGACTTGCCGCCCGACGGCCTGTCCAAGGTGTCCAACGGCTTGCTGACCGACCAATTCACCGAAGTCGCCGCTTCTGCGGCCGTGCCGATCCCGATTCCCGACTTCTTGGGCGCGGGCGTGTCCGACTCCATCAACGTGCCCGACTTTGGCGTGGCCCAGGGCATGGCCGTCGCCGTCACCCTGACCAACAGCGACGTGTCCAAGATCCGCATCGACCTGTACGATCCGGCCGGCACCAAGACCACCATCTACAACGGCGAAAAGACCGGTACCACGCTGTCGCTGCTGTACGCCTCGCCGTCCAAGGGCCTGGACACCTACGTGGGCCAGAACCCCAAGGGGCTGTGGTCGATCACGGTGGCCGATCTGGGCAACAACAGCCTGAAGACCGACGGCCAGATCACCTCGTGGCAGGTGCAGGTCAAGACGCTGTCCAGCAAGAAGGTGGCGGCCAACGGCGGGTTCCAGTTCTTCGTGTCGCCCACGGCGCCCACGCCCTGCAACCCGGCCAATTTTGGCATGAGCTACGCCAACAGCAAGGACAAGGCCCTATACATCTGCAACGGCACCGACTGGGCGGCGGTCTACCTCACCATCCCCGGCAGCAAAGAGAACCCAGTGGTGTCGTGCAAGGACCTGCAAACCAAGGTGCCGCTGGCCAAAGACGGTCCCTACTGGATCAATCCAGACAACACCACTGCGTACCAGGTGTGGTGCGACATGACCACCGACGGCGGCGGCTGGACCCTGGTGATGCGCTTCAAGAACGACAACAAGCTCGGCTTTGCCAGCGCGTTCTGGACCGACAAGAACGTGTTCAACGAGGACGGCTCGGGCGCGGTCGACCCGACCCTCAACTTGAACGCCAAGCTCGGCTCGTTCGTGAACATGCCCGGTGCCACCATCCGCGGCTGCAAGGGCGTCCCCGGCGGCGGTCAGTGCGTGCAGCAGTCGCTCCTCGGCACCAAGACCCTCAACACCGTGTTCAACGAGGGCTTCAAGAACGGCGGCCCGGGCCGCGGCACCTTGGTCGGCTTCTGGGGCGACGACGGCAGCCAGCCCTATTGCAACGGCAGCGGCATCAACAATACCTCGGCCAACTACGGCGGTTACGGCACCTACTCGGGCGCGCGCTTCGGCTTGGTCGGCAACAACGAGAACGACTGCGCCACCACCGACTCGGGCTGGGGCTTTGGCACCTACGGCTGCAGCGACACCGGCAAGTCTTGCGGCGCCGGCGCCAACTTCTGGCAGAGCGGCAGCTGCGGCGGCAACTGCACCCACGGCACGCTGTGGGTCCGCTAGGCCCTTCGGTGCGCCCGAGCCACCCGGCCGGCGTGGCGTCCAGGGTTCGGCGGCCGCCCGTCGCCAAGGTCCGCTGACCCACGAACATGCGCCATCTCCTCGTACCCATCTCACTGCGTAGGGTTGCCGAGCATCGCTTGCGCACCGGCATGACCGTGCTCGGCGTGGCGCTGGGTGTGGCGGTGCTGGTGGCGGTGGTCGCGACCAACCGCAGTATTCTCGACAGTTTTCGCAGCACCTTGGGCGAGGTCGGCGGCAGCGTCCACCTGGAAGTGCGCGGCGGCGACACGGGCCTGCCCGAGGAAGTGCTTGAAACGGTGCGCAAAGTGCCCGGAGTGCGCTGTGCGAGCGTGGCCATCCAGCGCAGCTTGGACCTGGACCAGGCCGGCGATCCGCAGGGCCTGCGCGCGGGCGAGGCGGTGGCCCTGCTGGGCATCAACTTCACCGAGGATCCCAAAGTCCTCAAGACCTTGTATGGTGTCGACCGCCAACAAACGCAGAAGCCCGCGCAGTCGGCTGCCGACGAGGAATTGGCCAACCCTCTGGACGTGCTGGACCGCCAACGGCAGCTGATCGTCAGCGAGACCTTCGCCCAGAAGTATCAGAAGAAACAGGGCGATACCATCGATCTGTTGACCAAGGAGGGCGCCCAGCCGTTCACGCTGTACGCGGTGGTGCCAGCGCGCGGCCCGCACAAGGCCTTTGGCGGCAACCTGGCGATCCTAGACTACATCGATGCCCAGGAGATTTTCGGGCTGACCGGCCGGGTCGATCGCATCGACGTCGCCGCCATGGACCCCGAAAAACAGGGCGAGATCGAGGCGTTGGCCAAGCGGCTCCGCCAGGCCACCGGCAACCGCTACCAGGTCGAGCCGCCCTCGGCGCGCCAGGCCCGCCAGCAGCACCTGCTGCGCTCGTTCCACCTGGGGCTGACCATCGGCGCGGGAATTGCCTTGCTGGTCGGGATGTTCCTCATCTACCACACCCTGTCGATCTCTGTGGCCCAGCGCCGCAGCGAGATCGGCATCCTGCGCGCCAGCGGGGCCACGCGCCGCCAGGTCGTCCAGCTGTTCACTATGGAGGGCGCGGCCTTTGGCGTCGTCGGCTCCCTTTTGGGCGTGGCGCTCGGCCGCTACCTGGCGCAATTCCTGCTGCAGCAAGCCGCCGGGCCGATCACCGACATCTATGTCCGCGTCCACGCTCAGGAAGTGGTCATCGAGCCGGCAGTCCAGGTGCTGGCGGTGCTGCTCGGTACGGTGTCGTCGACCCTGGCGGCGCTGGTGCCGGCGCGGGCGGCCAGCCGGCTCAGCCCGGTCGAGACCATTCGCACTCCGGCCTTCGGTCACCAAGACGCCCACAAGCGGCTGCTGTCGGCGCGCGACGCCGTGGCGCTGGTGTTGGCGATCGCCGCGCCGTTTGTTGCACAAGGTCCGGTGATCGCAGGCTTTCCCTGGTTCGGCATCGGCTCGATGGGTCTGGTGCTGTTGGCCGCCACCCTGTGGTCGCGCACCGCAGTAGCCCTGTTCAATCGCGCGTTTGCACCGGTCGCCAGCCGCCTGTTCGGCCTGGAGGGCCGCCTCGCCGCCGACAACGTCGCCCGCAATGCCGACAAGGGCGCGGTCACGGTCGCCTCGCTGATGGTGGGCCTGTCGATGGTGGTGGCGTCGTCGACCATGACCGGCAGCTTCCAACGCAGCATCGACCAGTGGGTCGAACAGGCCGTGCCGGCCGACCTTTTCGTCACGAGCAACGCCCGCCTGGGTGGCACCAAGAACCAGCCGCTCGAGCCCGAGCTCGCCGAGAAGATCGCCGCCATTGCCGGCGTGCGCGGTGTGGACATGGTGCGCCTGCGCAACGTCGACTTCCGCGACACCCAGATCCTGCTGCTGTCGATCGACGTCCACATCCGCTTCTCCATGCACCAGACGGCCTGGACGGTGTCGCGCTGGCTCGGCGACAAAGCCACGGTGATCGCCCGGATGCAGCGCGGCGAGGGCGTCGTCATCTCCGAGACCCTGTCGCACCGCTTCGGCTTGGCACCGGGCGACCACGTGGAGTTGCAGACGCCACAAGGGCTAGAGAAGTTTCTGATTTTGGGGGCGATTGTCGACTACTCCAGCGACCAGGGCGCGGTGTTCTTGGACCGGCGCCTGTATGTCCAGCACTGGCGCGACACCCTGGTCGACACCTTCGAGCCCTACATCGAGCCGGGCGCGTCGCTCGAAAAGGTGCGCAGCGAGATCCTGGCCCGCTACGGCAAGCCCTACCGCTTGTTCGTCCTCACCAATGCCGAGTTCCGCACCGAAATCAAGCGCATGATCGGCCAGTTGTTCGACGTGATGCGCGCCCTCGAGGCGGTGACCGTGTTGATCGCCTTGCTCAGCGTCGTCAACACCTTGCTGACCGCCGTGCTCGACCGCATGCGCGAGATCGGCGTACTGCGAGCCATTGGCATGCTGCGCCGGCAGCTGGTCAAGCTGATCCTGGTCGAGTCCCTGGGGCTGTCGCTGGTCGGCGCCGCCGTCGGCACCGCGGTCGGGCTGGCCAATGGCTCGATCTTGCTGAATGTCGTCTCGCGCCAGGATGCCGGCTGGGAAGTGCCGGTCCAGGTGGATCCCCTGTGGATCGCCGCGTACGCCCTGACCTTGGTGGTGGTGGGCGTGCTGGCGGCGGCTTACCCTGCGCGCGTCGCGGCGCGCATCGCCATCGTCGAGGCCCTAGGCTATGAGTAGCAAGCCCAGCCCGCGCTGCCCCACCTGCCGCGGCCCCGTGGCCGAGCGCAGCGTCAATCCCGCCTTCCCCTTCTGCTGCGCCCGCTGCCGCACCATCGATCTGGGCGAGTGGCTGACCGAGAGCTACCGCATTCCCGCTGGGCCCGACGACACCGAGCGCGACGGCCCGACCACCGGCGAGCTCGGCCAGGGTGGCGACGACCTGCCCAACTGAGCGCCGCCCGGTCGGCTGTGGCGCCGATGCCCCGCCGTCAACCGCCGATCCTTGCGCGGTTTTGACCATTTGCCCGGCTAGCCATACCCTAGGAGTGCCGCACCGCCCGTGCGTCCCAACAGGAACCGATCATGATGTCTCGACTTGTGGCGCGCTCCCTGCGCGCGGCCTTGCTCTGTCTTGGCCTGCTCGTCGCCATGCCCGCCTGGGCCTGCGGCGGCTTCTTCTGCTTCACCCAGCCCGTCGACCAGAGCGCCGAGCGCATCCTGTACGTCCACGAAGCGGGCAAGATCACCTTGCACGTGCAGATCTCGTACAAGGGCGACGATCAGAACTTCAGCTGGGTGCTGCCCTTGACCAAGGCGCCCGAGAAGACCGCCGAGGGTAAGGACATCGCCGTGGGTTCGGACACGATCTTCCAGATGCTCGAGCAGTACACCTCGCCGAGCTTCCAGCTCAACTGGAAGGGCGGCGCGGAATGCCAAGCGCCCTTCTGTCTCTACGCCGCCACTGGCGGTGGACCGCCGAACGCCGACGGCGGCAGTGGCGTCAAGGTGCTGGCTCAGGACTCGGTCGGCCCGTACGACTACGCGCTGCTGCAAGGCACCTCCGGCGACGCGATCGTCAAGTGGCTCAACGACAACAAGTTCGTTCAGCCGGCCTCGACTTCGCCGCTCGTTCAGAGCTACGCGCAGAAGGACTACGTGTTCCTGGCGCTCAAGCTCAAGAAGGACAAGGGCGCCGGCGACTTGGTGCCCGTCAGCCTGACCGTGGCCGAGGACTCGCCCTGCTTGCCGATCCGTCTGACCGCGCTGGCCACTCAGCCCGACATGCCGATCGTCGCCTGGGTCATCGACAAGGCGCGCGCCATCCCCAAGAACTACCTCCACGTCGAGCTCAACGACGCCTCGGTCGACTGGTTCACGGGCGGTGGCAACTACAAGACGGTGGTCAGCAAGGCCGTCGACCAGGGCTCGGGCCACGCGTTCCTGACCGAATACGCCAAGAAGACCAGCGAGGCGCCGATCCAATTCGCCCAGCCCGGCTGGGACGTGGCCAAGCTGGCCGGCCTGACTGACCCGGCGAAATTCCTGGCCGCCATGTTCCAGATGCAGCTGCCGCGCACTGTGCAGATGCAGAACCTGATCAAGAAGTACATCAAGAAGCCGGACACGTACAAAGACATCAGCGACCAGCAGTTCTACGGCTGCATCCAGAACTACGACGTCTCTTCGCCCGATTCGGCCTGCAAGGCCTACTTCGACGCGGCGGTTGCCGCCGGCTTTGATGGCGCCGCCTTCGCCAAGGACCTGGACCAGCTGGTCATCCAACCCCTCAAGGTGCTGGACAAGCAGTACCAGGGCGGCGGCTGGCTCACCCGCCTCTACACCACCCTGTCGGCCGAAGAGATGACCAAAGATCCGATTTTCGCGGTCAATGCCGACCTGCCGGCTGTGAGCAACCTGCACGTGGCCGACGCGACGCCGATCTGTGAAGCTGGGTCCAAGAACGCCACTTCAGCCAAGATCACCTTTGCCGACGGCTTCGAGCTGACCTTGCCGATCGCCAAGGACCAGCAGGGCTGCATGAACGGCCCGGGCGCCGGTGGCCCGATCAACCTTGGCAGCGGTACCGGTCCCCTGGTCGCGGGCGGCGGCCAGCCGCTGGCCAAGCTGCAGGTGCTGGACGAGAGCGGCCCGCCGCTGGCCATCGACCAGAGCGTGGCCGACAAGGTCGACGCCGAGCTCAACAAGGCGACTCTGGGTAAACCCAGTCTTTCGGCGGACTTCAAGGCCAAGCTGCCGGTGGTCAAGTGGGACCCGCACAGCAGCACCGCGGTCGCCACCGGCGGCGCCGATGCCAAGGGCAGCGCCGACACCACCGCCGCGCCCGCCGCCTCGTCCAGCTCGCCGTCCTCCAGCAGCTGCAGCAGCGGCACTGTCGGCTTCCCTGGCGCGCTGGCCGGTCTGGTCGCCGCCGTCGCGCTGCTGATCCGCCGCCGCCGCGCGGCCTGATCGGCACCCCACCTGATCCGCGCCGGAACGGTTGCCCGGATTCGCTTGGCAACTGGGCGGAATCCGGTGGGAACTTTAGCTCGCGCCCAGTGGAGCGCCTGGGTTTCCGATCCGATTTGGACGGAGTTGGCTCGGCGCCCGAACTCGGGTCAGCCGCGCCGGCGCCTTGCCACCACCAGCGCCGCCGCCAGCAACCCCAGCGCAGCGGTGTGGTTGGTCGGCGCGCCGGTCTGGCAACCACTTGCCGGCTCTGCGGCTTTTTCCTTGGGCTTCCAAGCGCTCGCCTTGACCACAGCGGGCAGGTTCAGTGTACGCGCTGCGGTGTTCGGCAGTTTGTCCTTGATCGGCGCCACTTCCGGCAGGGGGTCGGCCGAGGTCACGCTGCCGGCCGGCACGCACGCGCCGCGCCCGCCCGCCGCGAGTGCCACGCAGATCTCGCTGCTGCTGCAGGTGCTGCTTTTGGGATCGCAGTCGCTGCGGCAGGTGCCGCTGGCGGCGGTCACGGCCACGCACACCAGATCGTCGCTGCAGGCCTCGTAGGCGGTGCAAGGCGCTCCCACGCCCCGGCGGTCGGCCACGGGCTCGCGGCAGGCGCCGATGGCCGGTGAACCTCCTTTGAACACACAGATTTGCCCGCTGGCGCAGCCCGATTCCGCGGCGAACGGGGCGCAGGCGCGGTGGCAGGCCGGAAGATCCGGCAGCAGTCCATCGTCGCAGACCAGCCCGGCACCGCACTGGCCGGAAGCGGGGCAGGGCAGCCCTTCGGTGGCCGGCGCCAGTGCCGAGGGCAGGCACCAGTTCTGATCGCTGATGGCCGTACAGCCGGTTCCCACTGGGCACGCCGACGCAACCGCGCAATTGATCGTGCAGGTTTTCTCAAAGCGGCCGCCGGGGGTGGCGAGGCAGATGCCCGTCTGACAGTCGAAGGCGCTGCGGCAGGGCCAACCGATCGGCAAAGTGCCGGGCGACGCGTCTGGCACGCACTGCGAGTCGATGCCGCAGTGCCACGAGCTGGGGCAGCCTTGGCTGCAACTGCGGGTGCAGCGACCGCCGCCCTCCATGGTGGCGGCACACTGGAAGCTCTGGCAATCGCCCGGTACGAAGCAGGGTTGGCCCAGGGCCGCGTTGCCGCGCACCAAGCACAGCGGCCCAACGCTAGTGTCGAAGCACTGCCCAGGCGCGTTGCAGATGTCGCAAGTCGCGGTGCAGAAACCGGTCGGCGAGGCGGGCATGCAGTAGCCCGCGCCGCAGGCCAGGTCGCTGGCACACGGCCCGCCCAAGCCCGATTTGGCGCTGTCGGGCTGGCAAGCCCCGTCGTTCGGCAAGCACGCCTGGCCGTTGGCATAATGGCCACAGCTGTAGCCCAAGGCGCAGTCATCGCTGCCGGTGCAGTCCGGGGCGCAGCTGCGGCGGCCATCGGGCCAAGCCAGGCAACTGCCGCCGCTGCAGTCGGCGTCGCTGTCGCAGGCATCGCACTGGCCGCCGTCGTGTGGGTGTTCGCCGCTGGCGGGCCACAGCCAGCGCAGGCCTCGCTGATCGTCGACCGACAGGGTCCGCAGCGTTGCGCTGGTGCCGTAGAAATACATGGTCGCGTCGGCGCGGCGGCTGTGATCCAGACCCAGCGCGTGGCCCAAGTGGTGGGTCAGGATGCCCTGCAGGTCGGCCGTCACCTGGGTCGAACTGCCGGCGGCCGACTTGGCCCACTGCACGTCGCGCGCATTCAAGCGGATTTCCGCGCGAACCAGGTGGCCGTCGGCGTCGGCCCAGCGCCGCGTCTTGGCCAGGACCTCGCCGCCGACCACTTTGTACTTGCTTTCAAAGGCGATATCCACGTCGAAGCCAGTGGCCTCGGCCGACAGCCCGGCCAAGACGAGCGGACTCTGGGTCCCCGGCACCTTGGCCCAGGTCTCCAGCGCGGCCTCGACCGCCGCCAGCAGCCCCGGAGCAGTCACACCCGCCGGCAGGCCGGTCGGCCGCACGTACACCGCCACGCTCCGCTGTGGAAACGTGAGCACCCGCCCCGTCTCGTCGCGGTAGACGTCGAAGCCGAACGCGGACGTGGACCAGGCCGTCAGGGCGGCCAGCACGATCAACGCCAGTCGCCGCGCGGACACCAAGGCCGTCCAATTCAAATCGGAAACCCTGGCAATTCTTCGGGCCCAGAGCAGGGTCCCGCTCTGATTCTCGCCAGTTACCGGTCGGGTCCGGTAGGCTGCACCCGCGCGAATCAGGTGGGGTGCACCGGCCTTGCGACCCTGATGGAACTCTGTCTGTGCGCCGGAAAACCAAGAGATGCTGCTCATGCGACCAGCCTACCGCGCGTCCCGGCCGTCGTCCACGCCCGCTTGCCGCCACGGCGCAACAGCATTCGCGCGATCGTGCCACAGCCGTGTCGTTTTCTCCTTGACCTCGGCTCGGCCGCCTGTATGCTCCGCGCCCGGATGCCCGCCCACCCTTTGCGGTCCAGAGCCGCACCGCGACGCGAACCCCGGAAGGTCGCACCCAGGCGCAAGGTCGCACCCAGGCGCGCGGTCGCACGGAGTCGCGAGAAGTGGTCGGAAATCCACCGGTTTTCGGTTCCGTTGAACCGAGACTCGCCGCGCCGCCCAGCGCCAGACCTGCTGCTGCAGCGGGCCTTGCCTCGGCCGCCTCCGGCGAGCACCGGTTGCACGCTGCGTCCCTTGAATCCGTGCCTGCGCCAGTCCGCCCGCGCACGCTCAAGAGACGCCATCTGCTTCTGGCCGCCGCGAGCGGCCTCGGAGAAGAGATGTCCTCACTGCTGCCCGCCACGATACTCGACGACGCCAACCGGCCGCGCCGCCTCAACGACGCCTTCCGCTGCCTGCACCGCAACCGCACGCTGGCGCTGTCGGTCTGCCTCGACGACTACATGAACGCCAACGCCCTGCGCGTCAAATCGATGGTGTGCTTCGAATGTCCGCAAGGCGGCTCGAACCGCGAGACCTTCGCTGCCGACGCCGACACCGAAGGCTTGCTCGATGCCGAGATCTGGGCCCGCCTGATCTCGGACATGAAAGACCCCGAGGCGTAGTCCCCGCGCACGGATTGCCGGCCCGCCGTTGCCGCCACCCGGTCCGCTGCCCCAAGCTCGGGCGCCGGTGGCCTTGACCAACCGCGAGGGCGGCCGGCGCGCCGGTCGCTGCGGGCCCAGGCCACCTGCATTGCGCGCAGCGACGGCAGTTCTTGTCGGGTCGCGCCGCCCGTGGTACCGTCTTGGATCCCGACGGGTCGGCGATTCTGCCAGGATGCGGTCACCCCCATCCTCCCCGTCGGGCACCCAGCACTCGGGGCCGACGCTCGGTAAAATCCGTGAAGTCGCCCGGGGTTTGCCGTACAGCGTCGCAGGTCTGCGCGTAACGGTGTTTCACTGGGTCCGCATCGAGTCCGCCTGGGGCGGCCCCACGGGCCGCAACCACCCCGGAGAACGCATGGCTACCGGTATTTCCTCGGTTTTCCCGCAGCAGTTCGGCCGATACATCCTCACGGCCAAGATCGCCATGGGCGGCATGGCCGAGATCTTCCGAGCCAAGAGCCTCGGCGCCGAGGGCTTCGAAAAAGTCGTGGTGATCAAGCGCATTCTTCCGCACTTCTGCGAAGAAGAGGGCTTCGTCACCATGTTCAAGGACGAGGCCAAGGTCGCCTCGCACCTGAACCACGCCAACGTCGTGCAGATCTTCGACTTCGACGAGGTCGAGGGCCTGTTCTACATCGCCATGGAGTACGTCGAAGGCCGCGACCTCAAGCGCGTCCTGGACCAGGGCGCCAAGCTCGGCAAGGCGCTGTCGATCGCCCAGGCGGTCTACATCATGATCGAGGCGAGCAAAGGCTTGGATTACGCGCACAAGCGCATCGTCGACGGCGAGCCACTCAGCATCATTCACCGCGACGTCTCGCCCCACAACGTGATGGTGTCGTTCAACGGCGAAGTCAAGATCATGGACTTCGGCATCGCCAAGGCGGCGGCGCGCTCGACCAAGACCCGCGTCGGCACCGTCAAGGGCAAGTGCGCCTACATGAGCCCCGAGCAGGCGCGCGGCAAGAACCTGGACCCGCGATCCGATCTGTTCGCCCTGGGCGTCTGCCTGTGGGAAATGCTGACCGGCAAACGTCTTTTCGTCGGCGATTCCGACTTCGAGACCTTGAACAACGTGCTCCGCGCCGAGGTGCCGCCGCCGTCCGAGCTCAACCCCGAGGTGCCCAAAGAGCTCGACACCATCGTGCTCAAGGCCCTGGCGCGCGAGGTCGACCAACGCCACAAGGACGTGGGCGCCTTCGTCAACGAGCTGAACCGCTGGTTCTTCAGCGCGGTGCCGGACCCCGATGCCGTCAACCTCAACGGCTACATGCACGATCTGTTCGGCGACGAGATCCAGCAACTGCGCCAGGAAGCTCAGAGCGAAGCCCAAATGATGGAGGGCGTCCGCAAGGGCGTGTCCAACGTGGCGGTGAAGAAGCCCGGCACCGGCTCGCAGCCCGCCGCCAAGGCCGCCGCCGACGACGAGCGCACCATGGCTCTGCCGGGGGCCTCGCTGCAGATGGGCGACGCCGACCGCACCATGGCGCTGCCCGATGCTATGTCGCAAGTGCGCATGAACGCGGCCACCTTGTCGCCCCAGGGCGGCCACGTCGCCCCGGCCCCAGCCAAAAGCAACGTGGGGCTGATCGTTGGCATCCTGTTCGCGGCGCTGGCCGCGGGCGCGATCGCCGCCTACCTCAAGTTCGGTACCGGCGCGGCCGAGCCCCCGCCCGCCGCGGCCGTGGCAGCCGCCGCCGCGCCGGCCGGCAAGCCCAAGCTCAAACTGTCGGTCAAGGCCCCGGGCGCCGTCGAAATCCTGGTCGACGGCAAGACCGAGTGCATGGGCAAGGAAGTCTGCGAAGTGTCGGTCGAAGCCGGCAAGCACAAGGTGATCGCCAAGAACGACGCCGGCAAGGGCGTGGACCAAGAGGTCGAGGTGGCCAGCGACGGCCAGGTGGTCGAGCTGAAGCTGCCGATCATTGAAAAGAAACCCGATGTTCCGCCGGTGGCCGCGGCGCAGGGGCCCGCGGTCCTGCTCAAGATCCAGCCCGAGAACGCCACCATCACCGTCAACGGCAAGCCGGTCGTGCTCGACAAGGGCAATGCCTCGCTGCCGGGCACCAAGGTGGGCGACAAGCTGATCGTCATCGCCCAGGCCGAGGGCTTCAAACCCGAAACCAAGGAATTCGAAGTCAAGAATCCGTCGGCCGAGCTGTTCGAGTTGAAGCTCCAGCGCGACAAGCCGGCGCCCTCGGCCGGCACCGCCGAGCCCAAGGCCAAGGAACCGGCCGCCGCCGCCGGTCCGGGCAAGGTCAAAATCAACGCCAAGCCGTGGGCCAAGATCGAGATCAAGGGCAAGGACTACGAGCTGACGCCCAAGGAAGTGACCCTGCCGGCCGGCAAGTACACCGTGGTCCTCACCAAAGGCAGCGTTCGCAAAACGGTTGGCGTCACCGTCCGCACCGGCGAGACCGCCAGCGTCTCCGTCGACATGACCGAGGAGTAGACCGCCGAGCGCCGGCCCCGAAAAAAAGTGCGGCCGGCCTTGCCTGACCTCTTGACGCCCTCCGCGGCCACCGCTAGTATGCGCCTCGCTTCCGACGGTACCGCCGTCGCCAAGCACTCCGCCACGCCCCCGGTCCGCCGGGACAAGCTGCCCGGTTCGCCCGGAAGGCTCGGCAAGGTCGGAACGACAATACGCGGGAATAGCTCAGTGGTAGAGCGCGACCTTGCCAAGGTCGATGTCGCGGGTTCAAGTCCCGTTTCCCGCTCCGCGGCCTTCGCACCCGCCAGTGCGAATCGCCGAGCAACCCAGCCCTCGCGGCTCGGTGCACAGGGGTCTGGAGGGTTTTCCCTCCGGGCCTTTTGTCGTTTTGCCCGCCGCACACGGGCCATTCGCCATCCGCCCAGCGGCCAATTACCGTTCGCATCAGGAAGTGCGCTGGCCCGCGCGAGCCGCCTAGACCGCGCCGCGGGCGCCGTCGGCCGCCCTGCTCGCCGCGTTTCGGGCCGCCGGGATCGGTCCCGCCGCCGGCCGCGATCGCCAGCTGCCGCCCACGCCGCCGAGCATACTCGGGCTTCCACCTGTAAAATAGATTGAAGAACAGTACGTTGCTGCAACGGTTTCGCTGGTCGCCGGGCAATCGCCCGCCACGCCCCCGGCCAACCTGCCAAGCCAACGCCAAGCCAGCAAAACCGGTTGCGCCGCGGCAGCCGCTTTGTTAGCCTCTAACTGGGAAAGTCGCGGTCTACTCAGGTCGCGCCGGACCCTCCCCCGAAGACCCGTGGCTGCGAGCCCTGTGTCTGTGCCCAAGCAAGTATCGCGTGTCCACTGCGCATCCCCCAGCGCCGGCACGCGAAATAGCCTGTCCGCAACGGACGAAAAGCCAGCGCAAACTGAGTCCAAGGGGGGGCTCTGTGTGCGCGGGCAGCCGGCCACCCCCAGCGTTGACCTTCCCCCAGGTCGCCGCAAGGCCGTTTCAACTCCGTTGCCCCCGAAGCTCGGAGATCCGCGGTCAGGCTCGGAGACTCACGGAATGAGCCTCGCTCGATCGGCCTAGGAGGATTGGAATGCGAAATCAGCCGTCGTTCCGCGCAAAGCGCGTGACGCGTTTCGCTCCCTGCGCAGAAATGGATGCCAATCCGCTCAGCGCACAGTCGAATCGCCGCGAACACAGCAGCCAGCGGCTGCTTTCTGTGTTTTTGCAGGCGGTGCGCTCCTTGGCGGTTCCGTTTGGGGCCTTGGCCACGCTTGGGGGGCGTGCCAACTTTGCCCTGGCCAACCTTGCCCTGCGGCCAGCGACGCTGCCGCTGCTGGCAGTCTTGGCCGTGGGGGCTGCCGCGTGCAGCGATCCTGCGCCTGCCGGCCAGGCGGCCGACGTGGCCAAAGACGCTGCCGGCGTCGACGCGGAATTCGGCGTCGAGACCTTCGCCCTGACCAATCCGCCCACCGTGACCTTTGCCGCCCCGGCGGAAGAGAAGTACTACAACATCGACTACACCGCGCCGGCGGACGTCAAGATCACCATCCAGCTCACGGTCACCGACTTCACCTTGGGCGCCGGTAGCGGCCAGGTGATCTGTCGGGTCAACGGCGCCGATCCGCCGATCGTCAGCACCTCGGCGACCATCAACAACGTCAACCTTGGCACGGCCATGGGCGCGCGGGTCATTTCGTGCACGCTGGCCTCGGCCACCGGCGAATTGGTCAAGGACGCCACCGCGACCGCCAACCGCCACGTCTACATCACCCAAGACCAATTCAGCAACGATGCCAAGAACAAGTGCACCAGCGACGTCGACTGCGACGACGGCGTCGGCTGCTCGGACGACGCGTGCATCGGCGGCAAGTGCATCTTCAAGTACGCCATCACCACCCAGTGCTGCACCACCGCGAGCGAGTGCTCGGCCGGCCTGGCCTGTGTCGGCAGCGGCAAGACCGCCAAGTGCTCCGCCTGCACCGGCGACAGCGATTGCGACGATGGCAGCCCGTGCACCAACGACAAGTGCGACCTGAGCGGACCGGTCGGCAAGTGCACCAACCTGAAGCCCTCGCCCGACGTGTGCTGCGACGCCAACGACCCCTGCGACGACGGCCTGGCCTGCACCACCGACAGTTGCGACGTGGTCGCGCAGAAGTGCGTGCACACCAAGCCCAGCAACGCCTGCTGCACCGACAGCGACTGCCCCATCGACAACCCGTGCATGGCCGGCGCCTGCGTGGACGGCGAGTGCCGTTACGGCAAGAACAAGTTCAAGCCCGAGTGTTGCATCGAAGACGCCGATTGCGACGACAAGTACTACTGCACCCTGGACACCTGCGGCGCCATGGGGCCCGACGGCTACAAGGTGTGCGAGCACAAGCAAGACCCGACCAAGGGTGGCGCTGGCGTGTGCTGCGACCTGCAAGGCGACAACTACCAGTGCGACGACGGCAACGGCTGCACCTGGGACGTGTGCTTGGCCAGCAAGTGCGTGCACACCGAAGTCTCCGAGTGCTGCAAGGTCGACGTGGACTGCGACGACGCCAAGATCTGCACCGACGACATCTGCGTGCTGCCCACGGACGCTAGCGGCGTGGTCATCCCCGACTCCGTCGGCCAGTGCACGCACCCCAAGAACGATCCGCTGTGCTGTGAGTACAACACCGACTGCAACGACGGCCTGTACTGCACCGTGGACATGTGCAACAAACCCACGGGCGCCCAGAGCGGCACCTGCAGCTTCACCAAGACCGACCCGACCTGCTGCGACGCCGATTCGGACTGCAACGACGGCAAGTACTGCACGGCCGACGTGTGCGTGAACCACTTCTGCGTCCACGGCCCCGACAAGTTCAAGCCCGACTGCTGCGAGACCAGCAACCTGGAGTGCAACGACAAGAATCCTTGCACCAACGACACTTGCGACGTGGCCGCCAAGAAGTGCACCTACAAGTCGAACGGCGATCCCACCTGCTGCGTCGACTCGTCGACCTGCAACGACAACGACTGCACCACCACCGACTACTGCGACTCGTTCAACACCTGCAAGTACCAGCCCGCGGCCGACGCCTGCAAGGCGGACGTGGACTGCGATGACGGGCTGCCGTGCACCACCGACAAGTGCGACACCAGCGGCGCCTGCGGCAAGTGCACCCACGATCAGGCCGCCGGCTGCTGCCAGGCCGACTGGGAGTGCGACGACAGCAAGACCATCGGCACCACGCCGCCCAACCCCAAGGCCGCTTGCACGGCCGACAAGTGCGTCAACAACAAGTGCGCCTACTCCAGCATCGCCAATTGCTGCAGCGACGACGCCGACGCCGTGCTGGCCTGCGACGAC
>JACRCU010000338.1 GCA_016218865.1 Deltaproteobacteria bacterium
AGGCAGTCGTTGGTTTCGTATTGCTTGTCGGCGGCGCAGTAGCCCTTGACGCAGCCGGGACTCGGTGGACTGCACTTCAGGATGATGTCCTTGGTTTTGCACACTTCGCTGACGTCGAAGGGGATGCAGACCGCGGCATCGAATTCGTCGGCAAAGGCTTGGGCGGCGGCGGCAAATTCTTTTTGTACGCCGTAGGGGCACTTGGGGTAGCAGCGCGTCGACATGTCGACGATGGCACAGTCGGCATCAACGGTGCAGGTTTGGTGGTCGTAGACCAGGGCCATAGGCTGGGCGGTTTCGTAGGCGCCAACGGAGTCGCACGTGGCCGCTTGGCACACAGGGCCAGCCTTGAACTCGCCGGGCAGGCAGCCCTGGTTGGGGCCGGCGTCCAAGGGCCAGTTGGCTGCGGTACCATTCCAGTCTGGGGCACCGTCGGCGGCCGCGTCGGAGTCGGCGCTCAAGGCCCCGTCGGGCTCGTCAACTTCGGTGAACTGTTTGACGTCGGCCAGCGTCGCCTGCTGGTCCAGTGGCGCGGAGTCCTGGACATCATCGCTCGCCGTGTCGGCGCCCATTCCGTTTGCATCGGCGTCAACGATTGTGGTGCCGGTGTCGGCACTGCCAGCTCCGGGATCCGCACCGCACGCAGTCAGGCTGCCTAGGCCGAGCAACAGAACAAATACAAGCGCTTTCATGGCGCATACCTCCTCTTGGCCGCCGACTACTGCGGCAAGAAGCGAACCACGGTGCGCATGGTCTGCAAACCAGTCGCGTCCTTCGTCTGGGTGGACCAGGCCACCAAGACGCGGCCGTCATCAAAGGTTGCGACGCTGGGGCCCGAGTAATAGGTCGAGGCGTTGGCGACATTCGGTGCAGCGACGTCGGTAGCATCGCAGTCCATGGCGTTGATATTTCTATAATAGTGCCTGAGGTAGATCGAGCCGCCCGTGCCGTAGTCGTGCCAGACCACGACAGCTCGGCCAGGAAAGTGCGCGGCCATGGGGGCTTGAAACATCGTACTGCTGGTGTCGTAACCGAACTTGGGCAATTCTTTAATGATTGCCGTGGGCGCTGACTGTGCGAGCAAGAGACCATCGTAGTCGACCGGACAACTTATCGTCTGAATCTTGCCCAACGCCCGCGCAACAAAGGCAGAACCGTCGGGAAATCCCACAACACTTGGCTGCCCTTCGTACGGCTTGCCAAAGGCCGGCAGTTGAAACTCGGGCGCCGCCGGCACGCCGTCCGGTCTGAGCTTGCGGGCAATCACGCGAATCGGATTCGGCTTGTAGAAATCAAGCCACGACGCCCAGACGACCAGGGCGCCATCGGGCAGGGGCGCAACCGAGGCCGAGTACGCCTTGTCGTTAGGCTTGGACAGCTTGATCGGCGCCGCGAGCATCTTGCCATCCAGATTGAGGGGCTGCGAATAGACGGCCTGTTTATCGCCCTGCGTGCTGCCTGCCCACACCGCGATGGCGGTCCCTTCAACGGGCAGTTTGGCAAACCGGGCGCCACGCACATTCGAAGGCCATTCATAGACCTGTTGCGCAATCACGATCTCGGCCCCGCTGGCCGTCCCATCCTGGGCGATGGGCCTGATCCGCAAAGTCTCGAAATCCGTAAGCAAATCCTGCGCGATCCAGCTGACCAGCCAGCCGTGCTCCCCCGTCGAGAACAATTGCGGGCTTTGATGCCAGACCGTAGTCTCGTTGGTCAACGAGAGCGGGTCGCCGACGGCCGCGCCGTCCTCGCCGAAGATCCGCACCTGAAGATTCAGCGAGTTTTGGTCGGGCGCCCGCGTCGAATAGGCGATCCCCCAAAAGTCGCCGTTCACGGCCACGCTCGGATTCAGCGCACCACCCGGTGGGTCGTCGAGCAGCGTCGGCACCAACGGGTGGCAATGCCCGGCGCCCATGCAGCCTTGCCCCTCGGGGCACACCTTGATGGCGCACTCGGCCGAAGGGCTGGGCGGGTCGGGGAGTGCGCAGCCAAAGCCGGACAACGCGTAAGGCGGGCCAAGGTCGACCACGGGGGGTATCGAAGGCGCGATGTCGGCGGCATCGGCGGTGTCTTGGGGGAACTGGTCTGCGGCGTCGTTGGCGTCAGGCTCCGCATCACCGGTGTCTGCGCCGTCGGCAATGGTCGCGCCTGCAGGTAACACCATGGAATCTGGGTCGGTATCTGCCAGGGCGACTGCCGCATCTTCGGCCGGCGGTGATGCACCGCACCCCAGGAGGAGGCCCATCAACACGATGAGTTGGGGAACGAGAGACAGCCGGATTGCGGTGCGCGCAAGGGTCATTTTCAGCCTTCACGGACCCGGACTTCGTGTCGGGCCAATCCGACGCCACGCTGGTCATCTGCACCTTCATGTCGGCCCGGACGACAGAACGACGAGCGGCCGGCTCCGGCGAAGCGCCGCCCAAAGTGCACGCCGCCCGAAGTGTACCACATCAAGAACTATGCCAGAGCAGGAATAGTCTTCACCTGCGCGGTCAGCCCGATGAACTGCTTGAACGGATTCGGAAGATGCCTACTGGTCTGGAGAAATGACCGAGTCCTCGGCAACCCAATCGCTCTTCGCGAACTGTACAATTGTACAGATCAACTGTCCGACCCTACAATTCAACTGTACGAATTGGATAGATCAGCCCCTTGTGCGACAGGCCCGCTCAGCGCGACTGGGATGACGACCCGGTCGCGCCCGGGCTACAGCTGCCCGAACCGGCGCCGCAACCCTTGCCCCAGCCCGGCCGCCTGGTCAACCAGACCGAGAAATGGCCCGCGCAGATCGCCGCCTGGCAAGGCGAATTTGCCAAGATCGACCCCAAGAAGCTGAGTGCCGGCCAGCGCGAGCGTTTGACGGTGGCGGTAGCGGCGGCGCGCCGGCAGTTGCAGGAGCTGGAGACGCGGTTGGCTGGGTAGGTTGCACCAGGCCATCCGGACTACGCGCGGTTCGCGAGCACCCTCTACGCCGCCACCCAGGCGCACGAACTGCCGCGATGGCCCAACGCCCGGAGCGGCGTGCGCGACCGATTGCCTGGGTTGTTGGCCCTGGGGAACGCCCCGGAACAGGGCAATCGCAAAGTCCAAAATGAGTGCTGCAACTCCGGCGATGGCCCCTTGTCGTCATTCCCGCGCAGGCGGGAACCCAGGCTGATTCCTTCGTTTTTTCGCCTGGGTCCCCGCTTTCGCGGGGATGACGGAGAAGGAATTCCACCGCGTACGGCGACCTTGCGATAGCCCTGCGCCCCGGAAGGATCGCGGTTGCAGTACCCGCGTGCTTTGAGTAGCTTGCCCGCTGGCGATCGGCGGCGTGCGCTGCGCCAGACGTGATGGCATGGCAACCAAGAACTACTGCGCCCTCTTCCTCGCTTTGGCAGCTTTGGCCGTGACGGGCTGTGGCGACGGACTGCAAGAGCCGACAACTGCGGACGCTGCATCGAGTTTCGACGGCGCGGCCGCCAGCGGCGAGGTCGTGTCGGGCTGCCCCCCGGGCTTTGCCGGCTGTCAGGCGGGCGAGCGCTGGGTCTGCAACGACCAGGGCAGCGGCTTCCAGAAACAACCTTGTGCGTCGGGCACTTTCTGCAGCGAAGGCTTGTGCGTGGCCTGCGCCGCCGAGCACCCGTGCGCCGACGGCCGGACCTGCGTGAACGGTCTGTGCCAGGTTGCCCCGCTGGCGATCACCACCAAGACCCTGCCCGACGCGCTGGTGGGCCAGGCCTACACCGCCCAGCTCGCGGGCCAAGGCGGCGTGCCACCCTACAGCTGGAAGCTGAGCCAAGGCGCGTTGCCGGCGGGAATCCTACTCAACGAGTCGGGTGCGTTCAGCGGCGCGGCCACCGCCGGCGGCACGTTCAGCTTCCAAGTGGAACTCCGCGACAGCGCGAGCAAAACCGCGCAGCAGATCCTGGTGCTCGACGTCAAAGCCGGCGGGCTGGTCATCAGCACCACCTCGCCGCTGCCCACCGCCACCGAAGGCGAGGCCTACACGACGCAGCTGGCGGCCCAGGGCGGAACTCCGCCGTACTACTGGGGGATCGCCGGCGGCAAGCTCCCCAAGGGCCTGAGCCTGGGCAGCGACGGCAGCATCGGCGGCACGCCCAGCGAGGACGGCGACTTCACCTTCACGGTCAAGGTCTTCGACAACGGCACCCCGCCGCTCACTGCGCAAAAGGAGCTGGTGCTGCCGATCAAGCTGGCGCCGCTGCAGATCGTCGGCGCCCAAGAGCTGAACCTGTTCATCACCAAGATCATCGTGTTGCCGCTGATCATCGTGGTCGACAAGGTGCCGGTGCCGTACAACGCCAAGCTGGAGGCCAAGGGCGGCAAGAAGCCGTACACGTGGTCCGAGACGCCGCTGCCGAGCGTGGTGAAGAACTTCCTGCCCACGTCTGGCATCCCCACCGGGCTGACCCTGGCCAAAGACGGAACGATCAGCGGCGGCGTCAGCGATGCCAGCCTGGTGTTCGAGCTGAAGGTGCCGCTCAGTCCCTTGGTGCTGAAGGGTTTTTTCTTTGCCGCCCAGGTGAGCGACAGCCAGAGCAAGCCCGACACCAAGCAGGCGCTGTTCATCATCCCCACCGTGCCGATTGGCAACTGATGGACACCCAAACGCCCAATCTGCAAGGTGATCGCCATGGATGAACTGGCGAGTGCGGCCCGGGGCGTGCCACTGTGGCTGTGGCCCGTGGCGGCCGCGGTGAGCACCGTGATCAGCCTGATCGCGGTGACCGCGGCCTTCGTGCACCTGCCGGCCGACTACTTCGTGGCGGACCGACCGCCGCATCCCCTGCCGCTGGCGCAGCGCCTGCTGTGGAACGTGTTGGGGGTCCTGCTGTTGGTGGTCGGCGGCGTCATGAGCCTGCCGGGCGTGCCGGGCCAGGGTCTGCTGACGGTCCTGGCGGCCCTGCTGCTGATGGACATCCCCGGCAAGCAGCGCCTGGAGCGGCGGCTGCTGGCCCGGCCGGCGCTGCGCCGCACCATCGACCGGCTCCGGGAGCGCTGGCACCGCCCGCCGCTGCTCCCGCCGTTTCCGCAACCCTGACCCGCGCTTGCGCGGCACACCCCGAGGCCAATGAGCACCTACGACCTGCGGCAGCTGACGGTATTTGGCGCCCCGACCCAGATGGGCGAGCAGCACGGCGCGGCGCTGGCGGCGCAGATCCGCGCTTTCATTGCCATGCGCTTCGAGGCCACCAACGAATTCCTGAGCGCGCTGGGGCACCCGTCGCTGGCGCCGCTGATCGAGGTGGCGCGCCAGAGCCTGCAGGTGCACGCCGAGTGGCATCGCGAAGGCTACGAAGAGCACTGCGGAATCGCCCGCGGCGCTGGCGTAGATGCGGCCGAGCTGTATGCCGCGGCGAACATGACCGACATGCGCGACGCCCTGGCCTACGCCGAGCAGGTGGCCCACGGGCTGCCGGCCGACGCCGAAGGATGTTCGACGGTGCTGCTGCCGCGCACCTGGACTGCGAGCGGTCAGCAGCTGGTGGCGCAGACCTGGGATCTGAACCCGCAGGACCTGGACTACGTGGTGGCGATCCACCGCCAGCCGGCGCGCGGTCCGGCCAGCTGGTCGGTGACCTGCACCGGCTGCCTGTCGCTGGTCGGCATGAATTCCGCAGGCTTGGCGGTGGGCACTACCAACATCAAGACCCAGGGGTCGCGGCCGGGTGTGGGCTACATGGGCATCCTGCACAAGATGTTATCATGCGATAACTTTACCGATGCCGCCGCCGCCTGCACCCACGCCCCGCGCGCCGCGGCCCACACCTACTGGCTGGCCGACGGCGAGCACCTGGCGGACTGGGAGACGACGGCCTGGAGCGTGCGCCAGCGCCACCACGGCGACGAACCGCTGCTGCGCACCAACCACTGCCTGGTCGAGGCCCACGCGCGCTGCGAAGTCGAGGCGCCGTCGTCGTCGAGCCGGGCGCGCCTGCAGCGCCTGCGCCATCAGGTGGTGCAGAGCCGCGGCCACGACCTGGCTTCCCTGAAAAAGCTGTTTGCCGACCGCAGCGATGGGGTCGACAGCATCAACCGCTTGCCCGAAGATGGTCAGGGCACCGCCACCAATAGCGTGGTGATCTGCGAGCCGGCGTCGCGCCGGATGTGGGCCTGCCGCGGCCCGGCCGATCGCGGCCACTGGTACGAGCTGGCCTTTGCCGCTCGGTGAGGTAGGCATGGAACTCGGTCTGTTGGCCCTGCTGGTGTTGGGCCTGGTCGTCGCCTTCACGCTGATGGGCGCGGTGCTCAAGGTGATCTCCGCGGTCATTTCGGGCCTGGTGATCGGTGCCCTGGCGCGCCTGGTGCTGCCGGGCGAGCAGGACATCGGCATCGTCCGCACCATGGGCTACGGCATGGTCGGCGCGCTAGTGGGCGGGCTCATCGCCGATCAGCTGCACCTGATGTGGCTGCTGCGCCTGGGCGTGCAGGTGACGCTGGCGGCGGGGCTGGTGACGTTCACCGCGCGCAACCGGCTCAAGGGGCCGTAACTGCCCATGAACACTCGGGGGAGCGCCCGCAACCTGGTGCACGAGGCCTTTGGCACGTGCCGCGAGTGCGGCTCCTTCGTCGATCGCCGCGCTGGCCATTGCCCGCAATGTGGGCTCGCCGGGCCGCTGTCGTCGTGGCGGCTGGCGCGCGCCAAGTACGTGAGCTGGAACGAGGTGGGCGCCTGGGTCGGCGGTCTGGCCGGGCTGTGGCTGGGCGCGGTCCTGGGCTCGCTCCTGTCGGCGGTGTGGCGGCTGCCGGGCTGGTCGGACGCGCTGGCTTGGCTGGCCATGCCGGCGGCGGCGCTGGCAGGCGGCCTGCTCGGTTGGATGATCCGCAACAAACAAGGGGTGTTGCAGGGTGCCGCGGTGGGCGCGCTGCTGGCGCTGGTGGCCACGCGGCCGTTCAAGGCCTGGCTGGCGGCGTCGGCCGGGGCGATGGTGGGCGCGGCGGTGGCGGTGGTGGCCGGTGTGCTGCTGGGCCGGAGCCAGCTGGCGCAGTGGGCCGAGCGGCGCTTCGACGGGCACCTGCCGCAGTCGCCGCTGCAGGTGCTGCGCGGGCTGCGGCAGCGGATCGCCGAACTCGACGAGTCGTCCAAGCGCATCAAGGACTTGCATGTGCGGGTCGAGCAGCGGCTGGCGCCGGAGCGGCGGGCGGCGGTGCAGGCAACCTTTGCGGCGGCGCATGCGGCCACCGAGCGGCAGCGGGCGCGGTTGGAGGTCGAGGTGTGGCGCGCTCAGGTGGCGCAGTGGCAGAACCAGCTGCAGCCGGTTCTGACGGTGTGGCGCAAGCTGGGCGACCACGACGCCGAGGTGGAGCACGCCCGGGTCGAGCGCGCCGCCAGCCAGCTGCAGGAGTGGATCGGGGCGTGGCAAACTCGCGACGAAGCGGCCACCGATCGCGGCGCCCAGGTGCTGGCCCACGCCAAGCGGCTGCTGCAGGCCTGCGGGCAGCTGGGCCAGGCGCTGCTGGTGCGGCAGGCGCTGGCGCTGGCGGCAAATTCCCCAGGTCCGGCCGAGGCTTTTGCAGCTACCGGCCTGGTGCGCGACGCCCAGGACCAGCTGGACCTGCTGCGCGGTCGCCAGGACTTTGGCGAGTACCTGAGCAGTGCTGCCGACCTGCGCGACGAGGCGCTGCGCCTGCGGGCCGAGCAAGCGGCCATCGCCGAGGTGGAGCAGATGCTGGTCGCCGCACCACAAACCTGAATCAAGTTGCAGTCCAATCCGTCCTGGAAGGGAGCCCGGCGGCGGTGCGGTGGTCTGGTTGACAGGCTGCCCGCAACCGGCCGATCCTAGCGCGCCGCACTGGCGACCCAAGGAGCTCCGATGCGCCCCGATTTTGCTCTGATCACAGTACGTTTGACCCCGATTTGCCTTGGACTGGCGGCGGGGCTCACGGCTGCGCCGCAGATCGCCCTGGCCGCGCCCGCCCCCGCAGCGGCGGCGCCCAGCAAGCTCACTCCCAAGGACAACGCCCTGAATGCCGTCCGCAGCGGCCTGAAGTCGGCCGATTTCACCGCCCGCGGCATGGCCTACCGCGGCCTGGTGTTCGACAAGGGCAACAAAGACCTGAAGAAAACGCTGGAAGATGGCACCACCGACCCGCAATGGGTGGTGCGCGCCGGCGTGGCCTACGCACTGCACGCGACCGGCAACCCCATGTGGCGCAAGGTCATCCACGATGCGCTGACGATGCCGGTGCTCTCGCCGCTGGAAGTGCTGCCGATCATCGAGGAACTGCCGGAAAAGGATGCTGTTTCGGTCCTGCTGGAAGTCCTGGCCGACAAAGAGCACGACCAGCACGACAAGATCGTCGCCGGTCTGATCACCCGCAACCGCGCGCTGCTCTCGCCGTTCCTTGTGGCCGCGCTGGCGAGCAAAGAGGCGCTGGTCAGCGGCGCGGCGCAAAAGGCGCTGAAGAAGCTGGATCCGGTGCTGCAGGGCAAGACGCTTGACGCGCTGGCCAAGGCCCAGGCGGCCAACGACGTGGTCACCAAGTTGCTGCTGGACATCGCCCAGACCACCGACGAGCGGTTGGCCGTGCCCTACCTGGCCTTTGCCAAGACCAAGGATGCAGCGATCCTGGACCGCATCGTGGTGATGCGCGCCCTGCATGGCGACCGCTCGGTGGGCAAGGCCCTGATCGCACTCGCCATTCGCAGCAAGGACAAGGCGCAGCTGGAGGCGTTGTCGGCCTATCGCCGCATCGCCGACAAAGACGACGCCGCCGGCCTGAAGCCGATCCTGGCGCAAGGCCCCAATCCCGACATCCTGTTTCAGGTCTACGAGATCCTGGCGCGCTCGGGCGATCGCTCGATGCAGCGCGAGGCGCAGACGCTGGCGGACTCGACCGACGTGGACGTGCGCGCCACCGGCGTATTCTACCTGGGCTGGGTCGGCGGCGCGGGCCGCATCAGCGAGATGCACAAGTACCTGGCCGACGGCATTCCCGGCGTGCGGATCGCCGCGGCGCGGGTGCTGGCGCACATTTCGAGCCCAATCTCGGTGGCGCCGCTGAAAGAGGCGATGGAGGCCGAGCGCGACGAGCGGGTGCGCCTAGAATTGATCAAGGCTTTGGCGGGGATCAAGCACAAGGATGCCTACCAGGCGCTGGTGTTCTTCACCCGCGAGCGCGACCCCGTGGTGCGGCGCATCGTGGTGCGGGCGCTGGCCGAGTCCGGCGACAACACCGTGCGCGGCGGCCTGCAGAATGCGCTGAATGACAATGACGTTCATATTCGGGCCGAGGCTGTGCGCGGCTTCATCCTGAGCGACGTGGCCAAGGCCGCCGATGTGTGGAAGCGCTCGCTGCGCTGGCTGCCGCGCGGGGTGGTGCTGGAGCTGACCCGCGAGCTCAACAAGACCATGGAAGGCTTCTTGGAGCTGGCCCTGAGCGACGCCGGCCGCGACGACAACGCCGTGCTGGTGCGCGAAGAGGCGCTGATCGCCCTGCGTCTGCTGCCCGAGGCCGAGCAGCGGATCCTGTTCAAGCTGCTAGACGCCACCGACGACGAAGACCTGAAGATTCGGCTGCTGCGGCAGTTGCTCGACATGGACAAGGACAAGGTGGCGGTGGCGGTCAAGTCCACGGCGCTGCAGTCGGGCGTGCGGGCGCGGGTGGCGGCGATCCGGATGCTCAGCAAGTTGAAAGGCGACAAGGAAGTGCCCGAGCTGCTGAATCGCTTCATGGAAGAGCCCGACGAGCGGTTGCGGGTCGCCGCGGCCCTGACCCTGCTGGGTGGCTAGCCGGATGGCGCGGCGCCGGGTCCGATACGTTCTATCCTGGCTTGCGGCGTTCACAGCCTGCAGCGCGCCACCTCCCGCGGAACCCGCGATCGACGCGGCGCAAGCGGTGGCGGCCCTGGTCGACGGACTGGGTCCCACGCGCCTGTGCCACAGCGACAACGATTGCGTCGCCGGCGGCCAGCGCGGCGCGTGCTCGATGGGTACCTGCTTTGGCCTGCTGACCACGGACAGCCGCGCGGTACGGCGGGCGCTGGTCGATCGCTTGGCGCGGTCGCCGCAGGTGGTGCGCGAGGCTGCGCTGCGGCGGATCCGGCCGGTGTACAACGCACCCACGGCGGGAATCGCCACCCGGGTGGCCGTGTTGGAGACGATGGGCGCGCTGGGTCGCGCCCACCCAACAGAGGCGGACAGCGAACGGCTGACCCTGCGGTTGGCGCTGAGCGATGGCGACGCGCAAGTGGCGGCAACGGCACGGGTCGAGCTGGCCAGCCTGGGCGACGCGAGCGCGCTGCCGGGCGTGACCGAGGACCTGGCCCAGGGCACCGAACTGCTCCGCGCCGAGGCTGCGCGCGGGTTGCAGGGCTACGCCGGCACGCCGCAAGCCGCTGAAGCCAAAGCGCTGATCCTAGGGGCGCTGGCCGACCGCAGCCCGGTGGTCCAACTGGCAGCGCTGCGGGCCTGCCAGCCGTGGGCCGGCGAGGCCGCGGTTCGCGCCGCACTGGAAACGCTGGTTCGCGAGCGCGCGCCGCACCTGCGCTACGAAGTCGACAACCTGCTGGCAACCGCCAAGATCGCTGCAAAAGAACCATGAATACTCGCCGTTTTTTCCCGAGTTCCATCGCTGCCTTGGCCTTGACCGCGGCCGTGCTGTTGGCTTGCTCCAAGGCGCCCGACGAGGCACCGGCGCAAGTGGCGCCTGCCGCCATTCCGCAGCCGCCGCCGGTCACCGATGCCGCCGGTCCGTGGATTTTTCGCTACTTCTCGCCGACTTCTGGCGAGCTCATCCCGGCCAAGACCCCGGCGGAGGTGCCCGAGGGCGCCCGCGGCCAAGTGCTGGTGGCGTACGAGGATCCGGCGCTGCAGGGTCCCTGGCTGTTCGTCGTCGACTTGACCAAGGCCGAGGGCGGCAAGTTCGCCGTGCGGGCGGTGGCGCGCCAGGAGATCGAGGCCCAGCACGCGCCAGCGCCGGCGGCAAAGGTTGAAGCGCCCGCCGCGACGCCCGAAGCCCCCGCCAAGCCCACGGCGGCCGTGGCCGACGGCGAGGTCATCATCTACCGGACCCAATGGTGCGGCTACTGCAAGAAGGCCGCCGAGTACCTGACGCTCAAGAAAATTCCGTTTGTCGAGAAGGACCTGGAGCGCGACCCTGGCGCCCGCCAAGACATGTTGGCGCGAGCGCAGAAGGCCGGCGTCCCGCCACAGCGGCTGCAGGGCGTGCCCATCCTGTGGGTGCGCGGGCATCTGATTCCCGGCTTCGACCGCGGGGCGATCGACCGAGCGCTCGGCGGATAGACCACGCAATAGAACAATACTACGAGATTTTTTGGGAACACGGCTCCGGTTCGGGCTCCGGTTCGGGCTCGGGCTCCGGTTCGGGCTCGGGCCCAGGCTCGGGCCCAGGCTCGGGCCCAGGCTCGGGCTCGGGCTCCGGCTCGGGTACTCGCTCGGGTTCAGGTTCCGGTTCGGGCTCCGGTTCGGGCTCCGGTTCCGGCGCCGCTTCCGGTTCCGGTTCCGGTTCCGGCAAAAAGATGTCAAGTGTGATCCCTGAGAAAGAAGTCCGATTTCGAACGCCGCCAGCGACGTCTGCTGCGCGAGGTGTCGCCCGACGCAGTGACCACGACGGACCTCGCCCACCACGACCCGACACGCCGTATACCGGTTCCGGG
>JACRCU010000335.1 GCA_016218865.1 Deltaproteobacteria bacterium
CGCCGACAAGTGCCTGGGCGGCTGGGAGTGCAAGGCGCTCGCCGGGGTCTCGAACCAGGTCTGCCAGTGCACGCCCAAGGCCGAGCAGTGCAACGGCAAGGACGACGACTGCAACGGCACCACCGACGACGGCAACCCCGGCGGCGGCGCGGCCTGCGGCAGCAATGTCGGCACCTGCAAGACCGGCTTCTCGGTGTGCACCAAGGTCACCTTCGTTGCGCAAGTGCTGTGCGTGCCCCAGAAGTCGGC
Source organism: Deltaproteobacteria bacterium (assembly GCA_016218865.1). Lineage (GTDB taxonomy): Bacteria > Myxococcota_A > UBA9042 > UBA9042 > UBA9042 > SXRM01. Next base: position 250 of record JACRCU010000335.1, read on the forward strand.
GACGGCCGAGCTTTGCAACGCCCTGGACGACAACTGCAACGGCAAGACCGACGAGTACTTCGTGGAACTAGGCACCGCCTGCGACGGCGACGACAGCGACAGCTGCAAGAACGGCACCTTCACCTGCGCGACCGACGGCAAGAAGGCGGTGTGCGTCAACGAGTCCGTGCAGAACCTGGTCGAGCTGTGCGACGGCATCGACAACGACTGCGACGGCCAGACCGACGAAGGGTTGAACTACTTCGGCACGCCGATCGGCGGCGCCTGCAACGGCCTGGGCGAGTGCGGCGACGGCAGCGTGGTGTGCTCGCCCGAGCTGCAAGTCCCAGTGTGTTCAACCGATTTCTACGGAACCACCCCGGGCGGCGGCGCCGAGACCTGCAACAGCAAGGACGACGACTGCGACGGCTTGACCGACGAAGACCAAATGTTCGCCGGCAAGCACATCGCCGAAGCGTGCAGCGGCCCCGGCGCCTGCGCGGGCGTGGCGGGCAAGGTGGAGTGCGGCCCCAGCGGCAAGGCGATCTGCTCGACCATGAGCGGCGGCAGCAAGTTTGCCGGCAAGACCGAGACCTGCAACAACGTCGACGACGACTGCGATGGCCACATCGACGAAGGCCTGGTGGTCGCCGACTCGACCTGCAAGCAGACCGGCGTCTGCAACACCGGCAACGTGGTCTCCAAGTGCACCTTGGGCGTGTGGCAGTGCAGCTACTCGGGCGTGGTCGGCTACCAGCCGGACAAGGAATACAGCTGCGACGCCATGGACAACGACTGCGACGGCCAGACCGACGAGGACTTCCTCATCGGCCAGGCCTGCGACGGACTGGACAGCGACGACTGCAAGAACGGCACCTGGACCTGCAGCAACGACCACGGCGGCAAGGAGTGCGTCAACGAAACCGTCAAGGATATCGTAGAGCTCTGCAACGGCAAGGACGACGATTGCGACGGCCAGACCGACGAAGGCTTCGACGTGGGCGACGCCTGCGACGGCTCCGACACCGACGCCTGCAAGAACGGCCAGAAGGAGTGCACCTCGGACGGCGCCGGCACGGTCTGCGGCAAAGAGACCCAGGTGGACCTGCAAGAGTCGTGCGATGGCCAGGACAACGACTGCAACGGCATGACCGACGAGATCTTCACCCTGGGCAAGGACTCGCTCGCCCTGGGCGACGCCTGCGACGGACCCGACAGCGACCAGTGCAAGAACGGCACGGTGGTCTGCGCGGCCGACGGCGCCTCGGCAGTCTGTGGCACGGAAGTCGAGGCCGACATTCTGGAAATCTGCGACGGCGTGGACAATGACTGCGACGCCCAGACCGACGAAGGCCAAACCTACCTGGGCAAGGGGCTCGACGCGACCTGCACCGGCGTCGGCGCTTGCGGCGTGGGCAAGGTGGTGTGCTCGCCGCAGACCTACAAGGCGACCTGCTCGACCAACCCCGATGCCTACTTGATCTTCAACGGCAAGGAGTTGTGCGACGGCCTGGACAACGACTGCAACGGCAAGGTGGACGACAACCTGTCGTACAACGGCGTGGCGCTGGGCGACACCTGCCCGGCGGTGGGCGAGTGCAAGGCCGGCGTGGTGCAGTGCGGCGCCGACAAGCAGGTGGTGTGCTCGACGCAAAAGGGCGGCAACAACAGCCAGGTCAAGCCCGAAACCTGCGATGGCAAGGACAACAACTGCGACGGCCAGACCGACGAAAACCTGGGCGTGGCCGACTCCACCTGCAAGAAGGTAGGCGTGTGCGTGTCGACCAAGCTGGTGGCGGCCTGCCAGTCGGGCGCCTGGACCTGCGACTACAGCCTGGTCGAGAAGTACGAGGCGGTCGAAGCGAGCTGCGACGGCCTGGACAACGACTGCGACGGCCAGACCGACGAAGGCTTCGACATCGGCCAGGCCTGCGACGGCCCGGACAGCGACAAGTGCAAGACCGGCACCTGGACCTGCGCGCCCGGCGGCGGCGACCACCAGTGCACCAACGAGGATCAGCAGAACATCCCCGAGGTGTGCGACGGCAAGGACAACGACTGCAACGGCCAGACCGACGAGATCTTCACCTACGGCGCCGCGGCCCAGAACCTGGGCGCTACCTGCGACGGCGTGGGCGTGTGCGGCCTGGGCAAGGTGGTCTGCAATGCCGCCATGACCGCGGCGGTCTGCTCCACCGACCCCGAGGGCCCGTCGAGCCAGGCCAAGAACGAGGTCTGCGACAGCCTGGACAACGACTGCGACGGCGTGATCGACAATGGCATGAAGTTCCAGGGTTTGTCCATCGGCGCACCCTGTTCGGGTGTGGGCGAGTGCGGCCTGGGCAACGTGGTCTGCAACAGCAAGCAGCAGACGGTGTGCTCCACTAACCCGGACGGGCCGGATCACCAGGACAAATCCGAGGTCTGCAACGCCAAGGACGACAACTGCGACGGCCAGACCGACGAGGCCAGCGCCCTGGATCCCAAGGCGTCGACCTGCAACCAGATCGGCGTGTGCGCCAAGGCGCTGGTGGCGACCTGCAGCAAGGGAACCTGGAAGTGCAGCTACAACGCGGCCTTGGGCTTCGAAGCCAAGGAAACGCTGTGCGACGACCTGGACAACGACTGCAACGGCGTCACCGACGATCCGTTCACCAGCAAGGGCAAGTCGTGCGACGGCCCCGACGCCGACCTGTGCAAGAGCGGCGTGTTCGTGTGCACCAGCGGCAAGAACGACGTGATGTGCAACGAGTCGGACACCGGCGGCGGCGTCAGCGCCGAGATCTGCGACGGCAAGGACAACGACTGCAACGGCCAGACCGACGAGCCCTTCCCCACCCTGGGCCAGGCCTGCGACGGCCCGGACAGCGACCAGTGCCCCAACGGCGTCCTGGTGTGCAGCGCCAACGGCCAGAACGTGGTCTGCGGCGACGAGTTCATCCAGAATCTGGCCGAGGTCTGCGACAACCTGGACAACAACTGCAACGGCCAGACCGACGAAGGCCTGGGGCTGGGCACGCCCTGCGACGGCCCGGACGCCGACCAGTGCAAGAACGGCATCTACACCTGCGGCTCGACCGGCAAGGTGGTGTGCGAGAGCGAATCCGCCACGGACATCAAAGAGATCTGCAACAACAAGGACGACAACTGCGACGGCACCACCGACGAGGGGTATGCGCAAAAAGGTCAGAAGTGCGACGTGCCCACCGACATCGACTCGTGCGCCACTGGCTCGTATCAGTGCACCGTGACCGGCGCCTTGGCCTGCATCGGCGACGTGGCGTGCGTGGGCGGCGTGGCCTGCAAGTCCAGCGGCTCTACCACCAGCGTGGACCAGTGCATCTGCAACGGCAAGGATCCCTGCAACGTGGACCAGGGCAACTCGTGTTCCAGCGCTGGCGTTTGCACGTGCTCGGGCGCCCCGGCCTGTGCCCTGCCGCAGAAGTGCTCGGGCGGCTGCAAGTAGCGCCTTTGCCGACCCGCGGCCTTGATGGCCGAGATCAGTACGAAATTCAATCTGGATAGGGCTGTCTCATATGCGCCCCAGCGAATTTGCGCCTGGGCGGCTGGACTGATCCGTCCTGCAACTAGCGAAAATTAGACGGGGGACCCCGGTTCGGGCCCGTAGCGCTGCCCAGGTTTCCGATGCGAACTGTGCGGATTTGCTGTTACGCCAAGCGCAGCAGGAGCACCGCCAGCGCATCGCGGTCGCTGGCACTCCACTCGTAGGGGTGCAGCACGGCCGCCGCGCCGCCGGTGGGCGAAGCCATGACGCGCCGCACCCGCACCGCAAACCGGCGCTCGCTGCCCGATTCGCCGCGCCACAGCAGTTCGGCCTTCTCGGGCAAATTGGGCAGCGCGGTGGGGAACGAGATCAGCAGCGTGGCGCCGTCGCGGTCGTACTCGATCTGGCTGCGCGCGACCGGAATCCCGTGCAGGCTCAACGTGCCGTGCGGCACCTGCGGCAGCTGCGATGGCGTGGGCGTGGGGGACCGCCGCGAACGCGCCACCGGCGGGGTGGAGCGCGGCAGGGTGGTGTCGGCCAGATCGCGGAGCAGTTCGGCCGTCGCCTTGGCCACCAGGCGTTCGCGCGCCGCCAGCCGCAGCTCGGCGCGGCCGAACCCGGCTTCGTAGTCGAGCAGTTCGTTGCGCCGCTGGGCCTGCAACTGCCGGCGTCTCTGCAGCATTTCGTGGCGGGCCACCAGCAACGCCTCGCGCCCCAGGTGCAGCGTCAGCGACTTGGCCACCAGCCCCTCGACATCGCTGTCGCCCAGGGCCTGACCGTCGCCCAGCCCGGCGAGGCGGTCGCGCTGCAGCAAGGGACCGGCCCGCTCGATCAACTGCCGCTCGCGCTGGTCCAGGCGGGCGGCGCGCTCGGTCAGGGCTTGGCGCTGGGCGGCGAGCTGGCCTTCCTGACCGCGCAACTGCGCGTCCTCCAAGGCGAGCTCCAGCTCCAGGTCGTCGAGCTGCGCCTCGCGCTCCTGCAAGGTAGCCAAAGGGGGCAGCGTGGCGGACTGGGACTTGCTTGCGTCGGCGCTCATGAGCCTTGCCGGGTTGGGTGGGGGCGGCGGTCGCGGCGCGCGGTCAGGTGCGGCTCATCTTGTCGACGCGTTGGCGGTAGGCGCGCACTTGCAGACTTTCCGGGTGGCGACGCTGCAGTTCTTCCAGCAGGGCCACGGCCGAGTCGTAGAAGCCGCGCTCGATGAAGAAGTCGAGGGTGCCCAAGTCCTTGGCCAGATCGCGCGCAGTGGCGGGCAGTTCGCTCATGGTGCCGGCGTGGCGGGCCAAACGCGGCCGCGGCAGGGTCCCCGAGCGGGCGCGCGGCGACACCACCGGCTGCTGGGCCGAAGGCATGCTGGCGGCCGGCGTCGCCAGCGGGCGCGCGGCGGGTGGCGGCGCCGGGCTGGGGTTGGCGCCCCAGGTCAGCTGCGGCCCACTGGGGGCCGGTAGACGGTCGCTCAGGCGCACCACGTCCTGCACGATGGTGCGGTCCAAGCCGTCGAAACCGGCCTCTTCGTCGGACGGCCAGTCCTGCTCGTCGTCGCCCTCGTCGTGCACCGTGCTGGCCAACTGCTCCAGTGCCGGCACCGCTGCCGGGCGGGCGGCAAAACTGCCCGAAGCTGTGCGCGCCGGGTGGGTGCCCGAGGGCGGTCGACCGGTCACGGCGCCGCTGCGAGGCAGGGGCTGGCGATTGGTCACCGCCTGCGTGGCGTTCGGCACGTTGACGGGCAGGTAGGCGGTCTCGCCGTCGAAGTCGTCTTCGGCCACGGGGTTGCGCGGTCGGTGGCCGCTGGCGCGCGTGCTGGGGGCCGCCGCAGGGGTCGGCTTGGCGGCGACCGGGCGCTCGGTCGGCGTCTTGGGCGCGGAAACAGCCGGTTGCTTGCTGGAAGCTGCGGCCGCGGCCTCGAATTCCAGCACGGTGCCGCCCGCGACCGCACCCTTCTGGCCCGCCACATGGTCGCGCGCTTCGGCGTCGTCGGGGTCCAGGTGGTACAGGCGCTGCAGCGTGCGATCTGCCTCTTCGGCCAGGCCGGTCTTGCGCAAGGTGGCCAGCAGCTGCCGGCAGATGGTGGCAGCCTTCTCGCGCTGGCCCAAGTTCTGCAGGGTGTCGATGATGAGGTCGATGAGCTCGGCGTCGCCCGGCTCCAGCTCGTAGCACAGGATCAGCTTGGGCAGGGCCAGGGCGTAGCGACCCGACCGCACGTAGTGCAGCGCCAAGTCGTGGGCCACGGTGGCGTTGCCGGCGTCGTGGTGCAGCAGGCGCTCGGCCACCTTCTCCCAGTCGTCCGACTCGCCCGCACTGAGCAACGCCTCGGCCAGGGCCTGGAAGTTCTGGGCCGCCTCGGCGGTGCGCCCGGCGCGGGACATGGCCTCGGCCAAGCGCAGCCGGCCGTGCAGGTCGCCCGGATCCAAGTTCAGCATCCGCTGCACCACGTCCAGGAACTCGGCAATGCGCGACTGCGACTCCAGAATCTGCGCGGCGCGGCGGTAGGCCTGCGCAGCGTCCTCGACCAGCTTCAGCGCGCCCAGCGACTCGCCCAGCTGCACCTGGATCTCGTCATCGTCCGGCGCACAGCGGGCCGCCTGCCGCAGCACTTGCACGGCCTTGTGGTGCTGGGCGCGCAGGGCATAGAACTGGCCGGCGGCGTTGTACTCGCGCGCCGCCTCGGCCAACTGCCCCGCGGCCTGGTAGGCCTCGGCCTGCTTGAGCTTGTCGACCAGCTCGGTGACACCGATGTCGCTGCGGGTGAGCAGCGCTTCCGAGAGGCGCGGCCGCTTGCTGGTTTCGGAGTTCGACACTGCCAAGGCTGGCTCCTTCGCGGGCGCGCCCGCCGCTCACACTGGCTGGCTCAGGCAAACAGGCAGCAGGGGCCGCTCCTGCCGGGCAGGCAGGCTCGCGGGCCCGACTACTTGGCGGCGCGGTTCACGTAGCGGCCGTCGCGGGTGTCGATCTGCAGCTGATCGTCGATGGTGATGTAGAGCGGCACCGCCAGCTTGTAGCCGGTCTCGATGGTGACGATCTTGGTCGCGCCGGTGGCGGTGTTGCCGGCCACGGCCGGATCGCAGTCGATCAGCTTGGCCACGATGAAGTTGGGCGGCATGATCTGGATCGGCTTGTTGTTGTACAGCAGGACCGAGACTTTGCTATTGTCGATCAAGAAGTTGCGTGCGTCGCCCACCGAGTCGACCGGCACTTCGAACTGCTCGTAGGTGGCCTGATTCATGAAGAACCAGTGCTCGCCGTCGTTGTACAGGTAGTCGCACACCACCTCTTCGCAGTCGGCCTCTTGCACCTGATCGCCCGAGCGGAAGGTCTTGTCGATGGTGTTGCCCTTGATCAGGTTCTTGATGCGGGTCGTGACGAAGGCCGAGCCCTTGCCCGGCTTGACGTGCTGGAAGTCGACGATTTCCCACGGGGCGCCGTCCATGACGAACTTGAGGCCTTTCTTGAACTGTGCGGTATCGATGGTGCCCATGTGCTGCTGCTTCCTTGACGCGGCGCGCCGCCTGGGCGACGCACGATGGATGGCCACTACCTTACTTGACGGTACCGTGCCCGGCGAGTGGCCAAAGTTTGCCGGGGCCGCTGCAACCCCGCTGCAAGCGAGTCTAGCCCCTGCTTGATCCTAGCCCTTGTCTTTGTTGAGGTCCCCTGTCTGCAGCCGGCTGATCAGCCCGCGCAGCGCCAGTTCGTAGCCGACCGGACCCAAACCCTGGATCCGCCCGAGCGCGATGTCGGCAACCAGCGACGTGCGGCGAAACGGTTCGCGCGCGTCGGTATTGCTCAGGTGCACCTCGACAAAAGGCTTTCGCACGGCCAGCAGCGCATCGCGCAGGGCCACGCTGGTGTGAGTATAGCCGGCTGGGTTCAGGATAAAAGCGTCTACATCGCCGGCACGTTCGGCAAGGTGATCCAAGAGCGCGCCTTCGTGGTTGCTCTGGAAGGTGGTGACGGTCGCGCCCAGCTCGCGGCCCAGGGCCACCAGCGCGGCGTTGATGTCGGCCAGGGTCTTGGTGCCATAGATGGCCGGCTCGCGCAGGCCCAGCAAGTTCAGGTTCGGTCCGTGGACCACGTCGATGTGCATGGGCGCCTGCGCAGAATCCCGATCAGGACTCCAAAAATGCCAAGGATGAGCCAGCTCGGCCGGCCGACCGGGCGCGCCGCACAGCCGTCGCTCTCGGCGGTGCTGGCCGTGCTGGCGGCGGGCAAGGGCGCGGTAGAGCAGTCGAAGGTCTTGCCGCAGCCGCTGCCGTAGGCGCTGCACAGGCCTTGGCGATCGTCGCCGTGCAACGTGCTTTTCTTGGTCTCGCCGGGCGGCGCGCTGGCGTACATGGTCGCTTCGCTGGCGCCGCTGTGGTCCAGGCCCAGCAAGTGGCCGAGTTCGTGGGTGACGGTGTTGTCCAGGCTCTGCTCGTCCGGGCCGCAGTTGTCCAGGCAGAAGTCGCGGTGGGCGTCGTCGAGCAGGATGTCGGCATCGACGATCTCGCCGGTGCACTGCTGAAAAGTCAGGATGGTCAGGGCAAAAACGCTGGTGCCGTAGGCCCAGTCGCTGGCGCTGCGAACGGCTTTGACGAAGTTGCCGTTGCTGCCCATGGCTTTGCAGCCGCTGGTGGCCCCCGGCGGGTCCAGGCAGATCGCCCCGGTCGGGGTAGGGGCCTGCAACCCCTTGCTGGGCAAGCTGAAGCCCGCGGGCTTGCTGCCGGCTTGACCTTCGGGGCACGTCACCGCCTGCCACTGCTGGGCCGCCAACTCCACGCTGGCCTGCACGCCGGCCGGCGCGATGCCGTCCAAGCCGCCCTGGTCGATCGAGATAGGAATCTGAAGCGGATTCGAGCCGTTGGCGTACCACCGCAGCCCGCAATGGTGGGCTTCCTTGGTGGCGTACTGGGTCCAGCCGCCCAGCAGCGGGGCGGTGAGCAGCAGCAGCCATGGCCAAGTGCGCAACATCGGCGATAGCATACTTGACCTTGTCGGCAGCGAAAACCGAAACTGCGCGCCATGAACGACTCGCCCGCCCCCGTCGCCGCCACCTCCCATCCCGATCCCTCGCCCAAGCCGCCGGTGCCGCGCATCGCCGTGTTCGACTCGGGGGTGGGCGGCCTTACCGTGCTGGACGCCGTGCACCGGGCGCTGCCGGGCCTGGACCTGCGGTTCCTGGGCGACACGGCGCGGCTGCCCTACGGCACCAAAAGTGCAGAGACGGTCACACGTTATGCCCTGCAGGCCGCCGCGCGGCTGATGGCCGACCACGGCACCGACGCGTTGGTGGTGGCCTGCAACACGGTCAGTTCGTGCGCCCTGCCGGCCTTGCGCAGCGCCTTTGGCACCCGCGTGTTGGGCGTGATCGAGCCGGGCGCCGTGGCGGCCCTGCACGCGACCCGCACCGGCCACGTGGGCGTGATCGGCACCGAGCGCACCGTGGCCTCGGGCGCCTATACCAACGCCATCCGCGCCCTGGACAGCAGCGTGAGCGTGCACAGCCTGGCCACACCGCTGCTGGTCAGTCTGGCCGAAGAGGGCTGGTTCGATCACCCCGCCACCGAGGCGACCCTGCGCGCCTATCTGGGGCAGTGGCTCGCCGACCCGGCGGTGCAGGCCATCGACACGCTGGTGCTGGGCTGCACCCACTATCCGGTGTTCAAGCCGCTGATCGGCAAGGTTCTTGGCGACTTGCTGGGCCGGCCGGTGGCGCTGGTCGACTCGGCCCAGGCGATCGCCCACAGCCTGTACAGCCAGTTTCCCGAGTCGGCGCAAGGGCACGGCCAGCTGGAGCTGTGGGCCACCGACTCGATCGAGCGCTTTGCTCGCGTCGGCAGCCTGTTCTTCCCGGTCGAGCGGGCGCAGATCCAGTTGGTCGATTTATAGAAGAAACAGCTACTTGCCCGGTGGCGGCCGGCGCAGCGTCGGCGCCCGCAGCATGTGCGGGGCCCGGCCCGAGGGCGGCGGCGGCGGGGCAAACGCGCCCGGAGCCAGCGGCGAGGCCGGCGGCAGACCGCCAGGCGGGGGGCCGGGCGGAGGCCCGTTGGGCGGCGGCGGAATCACCACTTCGGGCGGTACCACCAGCGCGTGCAGCGTGGGCGAGTCGAGGCGATCGGCGGTGGGGCGCGTCACCTCGAACAGGGTCAGCGGCCGCTCCTTGCCCTTGACCATCGCCGGCGGCAGCGCGCGCACCGGCACCTTGTGGCCGCCCGCGTCGTAGCAGGCCTGGGTGATGATGATCTCGACGCCGAATTCCTTGGTGAGATCCTGCACGCGGCTGGCGATGTTCACGGTGTCGCCGATCACCGTGTACTCCATCTTGCGATCCGAGCCGATGTTGCCGGCGATCAGCGGCCCGGTGTGCACGCCGATGCCGATGCGGATGAAGACGCCGCTGCCCTTTTTCTTTTGTTCTTCGTTGAACTTGTCCAGCTCGACCAGCATGCGCTGCGCGGCGCGGATGGCGCGCTCGGCGTCGTCGGGCTTGGACAGCGGCGCGCCGAAGATCGCCATCACCGCGTCGCCGATGAACTTGTCGACGATGCCGCCTTCGTCAAAGACGATCTCGACCATGCGCTTGAGGTAGTCGTTCAAGAACGACACCACCTCTTCGGGCTCCATCCGCTCGGACATGCTGGTAAAGCCGCGAATATCCGAGAACAAAACCGTGGCGGTCTGCTTGGCCGACAGCCGGCCGCCGTCCTGCAGCTGCAGCGCGCGGTTCACCACGTCTTTGGGCACGTACTTCTGGAAGATCTGCCGCACGCGCTTTTCGGCCAGCTGCGACTGGCGCACGGCGTCGTAGAGGCTCGCGTTCTCGATGGCGATGGCCGCCTGATCGGCAAAGGCCTGCAGCAGGTTCAGCGACTCGGCCGAAAAGTCCTGCTCCGAGAACGAGCTGTCGACGTAGAAGCACCCCAGGACGCGGTCCTTGGCCTTGAGCGGGGCGCACATCAGCGAGCGGATCTCGAGCGCGGCGATGGTCTGGCTCATCGAGGCCAGGTCCTGCTGCGCGTCCATGGTCAGCACCGGGTCGCCGGTCATCATCACCGAGTTGACCACCGAGCGCGAAATGACCTTTTCCGGGTTGGCGACCGGCTGCCAGTCGCGGCGGCGCGCGACGCGGAACACGTGCTCGCCGTTCTGGAACAGGATGAGGAAGCCGCGCTCGGCGTTGCACAGGCCCACGCCCTTTTCGACCACGAGCTCCAGCAGCTTGTCGGTGTCGAGCACCGAGCTGACTGCCTTGGAGATATCGAGCAGGCTCATGAAGTTGCGCAGCCGGCGCGACATCTCGGCCATGTCGGCGCTTTGATCGGGGACGTCGGACTTGACCATCGCCCGCTGCTCGGCGTCGCTCAGGGCAAAAGTCAGGACCGACAGCCCCAGCTGCACTTGATCGCCGTGCTGCAGGCGGTGCTCGCTGATCGCCAGGCTGTTGCAGTAGGTGCCGTTGAAGCTGCCGAGATCCTTGAGCACCCATTGCGTACCGGTCTTGGAGACCTGGCAGTGGCGCCGCGACAGGCTGGGATCGTCCAGGTGGATGTCGGCTTCGCGCGATCGGCCGATGACGTAGGCGCGATCATCGGCCAGGTTGACCGTGCTCTCCACGCCTTCGGTGTCGATGACGAATTGTGCCATCTGTCACGGCCTTGCTACGCTTGGGCTGGCGCCGCCCGGCTGCATGCCGCACGTTGCGCCGTGGCCCTTGATACTTGAACTTGGCGTGCGATGCAATCCCAAGTGACCGCAAACTATTTGCCCGAAATGGCAGTCCGCTCGCGGCTGTTGTCGCTGCTCACGGCGCTCTTCGTCACTGCTCTGCTGGTCGCAGACATCACCGGGGGCAAGTTTTTCCATTTGTCGCTCTTTCGCATCGGCAGCTACGAGTTTGTGACGCACTCGGTGGGCATGTTGGCCTTTCCGATTACGTTCTTGCTGACCGATTTGATCAACGAGTACTACGGCGCCAAGGTGGCGCGGCAGGTTACCTACCTGGGGCTGCTGTGTGCCGGCCTGTCCTTCGGTCTGATCCTGGTCGACCGCCACTTGCCCGTGGCGGCCGAGAGTCCGATCAGCCAGGACAGCTTCGACAAGGTGTTCGCCATGTCGAACCGGCTGTACGTGGCCTCGCTCACCGCCTATCTGGTGGGGCAGATGAGCGACATCGCCGTGTTCGGGATGCTCAAGCGCCTGACCGGCGGCCGGCTGGTGTGGCTGCGGGCCACCGGATCGACGGTGATTTCGCAGGCCATCGACTCGTTCTTCGTTACGTCGATCTTGTTCTACGGCAATCCCGGCCCCGACGGCCAGGTCGCCGGCTGGGACACGATTCTGCCCATTGCCGCCACGGGTTACATCCTCAAGTTCTTCTTGGCCGTGGCGCTGACGCCGCTGGTGTACCTGGGCCGCTGGCTGATCCGCACCCGCTTGGGGCTGCAGCCGGCGCCGGCCGACCCGCAAGTTTGAGCAAGCGCAAGCACGGCAGGCGCCCGATTGCGACGTAAGGTCGCGATTGCTAGGCTATCGGTATGGCATTCGATTGCACCGACAAGCATGTGCATTGCCTCTGGACCCGGCGGGGTCTGGTGGCGGCGGTGCTGTGGCTGCTGGCGGCGTGCTCCCAAGCCGGGGTAGCGTCGGCGGGCGGAGCGGATGCCGGGCCGGACGCCGGAGCCGGAGCCGAAACCGGAGCCGGAGCCGACACCGGAGCCGGAGCCGAAACCGGAGCCGAAACCGGAACCGGAACCGAAGCCGGAACCGGAGCCGACAGCGAAACGGGAGCCGCCGCGTCCGCGGATACCGAGCCGGATACCGATGCGATTGCGGTCAGCGACGCAGCGCCCGCCGCCGACGCGCCCGAGATCGCCGATGTGCCCGAAATCGCCGAAGAGGTGGCCGCGCCTGCCGACGCGTCGGACACTGTGGACATCCCGAACATCCCAGACGTCCTGGACGGTGTGGACAGCGGCCCGCCGCTGTTGCCTTTGAAGCTGCAGGTGAGTCTGGAGCCGGGGGTCGAGACTGGCCTGCTGCTGGTCAAGCTGGTGCCGGCCAAGCTGTTTTTCTCGGGCAGCATGGCCGGAGCGGCCGACGCGATCACCGTGTTCACCGGGATGCAGCCGCCGCTGCCGCAGACGTTTGCCGCCGCCGTGCCGCCGGGCGTCTGGGTGGCCCAGGCGCTGCTGCTCGGGCAGCAGGGGCCGCTGGCCGGTGGCGCCTACTGCGTCGGTGCGCAGCCGCAGAGCCTGGACACCGCCCAGGCGGACCAGTGGCCGGCCGTGCTGCCGATTTTCATGCACAAATTCCAGGGCGCGCCGACCATGGCGGGCTGGTGCCAGTCCACTGCCCC
>JACRCU010000336.1 GCA_016218865.1 Deltaproteobacteria bacterium
CCGAGATGGTGGCCAAGATGGCGCCGCGGCCGATCGTGATGGCGCTGGCGAACCCTGTGCCCGAGATCCGGCCCGACGAGGTCCGGTCCGTGCGCGACGACGCCATCATCGCCACCGGTCGCTCGGACTACCCCAATCAAGTCAACAATGTGCTGTGCTTCCCGTTCATCTTCCGCGGCGCGCTCGACGTGGGGGCGACCACCATCAACGAGCCGATGAAGCTGGCGGCGGTGCGGGCCATTGCCGATTTGGCGCGCGCCGAGAGCTCGGACGTGGTGGCGATGGCCTACGGCGGCGAAAACCTGGCGTTTGGCCCCGACTACCTGATTCCCAAGCCCTTCGATCCGCGGCTGATCGTGCGGGTGGCGCCGGCGGTGGCTCAGGCGGCGATGGAGTCGGGCGTGGCGACCCGGCCTCTGGCGGATCTGGGTGCCTACACGGACCGCCTGAACGACTTCGTGTACCACTCGGGCTTTGTAATGAAGCCGGTGTTCTCGGCGGCCAAGAAGGCGCCGCGGCGGGTGTGCTACTGCGAGGGCGAGGACGAGCGGGTGCTGCGCGCGGTGCAGGCGGTGCTCGACGAGAACCTGGCGGTGCCGGTGGTGATTGGCCGCCCCGACGTGATGGCGATGCGCATCCAGCGCGCCGGCTTGCGGATCGTGCCCGGCCGCGACTTCGAGGTGGTCAACCCCGACAGCGACCCGCGCTACAAGACGCTGTGGCAGGAATTCCACCAGTTGCGCGGTCGGCAGGGCATCACGCCAGAGGTGGCCAAGCAGCGCATGCGCTCGGACCTGACCCTCATCGGTTGCATGCTGCTGCGCACGGGCGATGTCGACGCGGTCCTGTGCGGGACGGTGGGCAAGCACGTCAAGCACTTGAATCAGATTCGCGACGCCATCGGCTTGGCCCCCGGCACGCCGTGCTTTGCCGCGATGAACCTGCTGCTGCTGCCCAAGCACACGCTGTTCATCTGTGACACCTACGTCAACGAGGACCCGACGGTTGAACAACTTGGCGAAATCACACTGATGGCTGCCGAGGCGGTGCGGCGTTTCGGTCTCCAGCCCAAGGTGGCGCTGTTGTCGCACTCCAACTTCGGCAGCGTCAGCTCGGCCTCGGCCCGCAAGATGAGCCGGGTGCGCGAGTGGATCGCCGAGCGCGCCCCGGACCTGGAGATGGACGGCGAGATGCACGGCGACGCGGCGCTGCAGCCCGAGATCCGCGAGCGCCTGCTGCCCGGCTGCCGCCTGCAGGGGGCGGCCAACCTGCTGATCATGCCCAACCTGGATGCCGCCAACATCGCGTTCAACCTGCTGAAAGCGGTCAACGGCGAGGGGGTTACGGTGGGGCCGGTGCTGCTGGGCGCGGCCAAGCCGGTGCACATCCTGACGCCCACCGCCACCGTGCGGCGCCTGGTGAATATGACTGCGCTGGCGGTGGTCGACGCCAACCACCACCGCGGGCTGTAGGGCTTTCGGGAAGCTGCGGCGAACCGGACCGTGCGGCTATGCCGTCGCGCTGTCGGTCTTGGCGGCCTCGGTCACCGTGCCCGAGTAGATGGCCACGCGGTTGCGGCCGCCCTGCTTGGCTTGGTATAGGGCCGCATCGGCCGCCTGGAGCAGGCCCGCAAGCTCTTGGTCGTTCAACGGAAACTCGGCCACGCCAAAGCTGACAGTGCAACTGGGCACGTCGCCGTCGTGGCCCAGGGCCGCCACCGCCTCGCGCACCCGATCCAGGGCGGTCTTGGCGTCGGCCGCCGTGCAGTCGGGCAACAAGACGACGAATTCTTCGCCGCCCCAGCGCGCCACCACATCGCTGGGCCGCAGGGTCGACCGCAGCGTCTGGGCGAACGAGCGCAGCGCCTTGTCGCCGGCCGCGTGGCCGTAGGTGTCGTTCAGGCGCTTGAAGTGGTCCAGGTCGGCCATGGCCATCGCGGCGCGCGGGGCCGACGCCAGGGCCGTCAGGGCCTTGGCCTCGAAGGCGCGACGGTTGAGCAGCCCGGTCAGGGTATCGGTATTGGCCTGCATCTGGGTGGTCTGCAGGGTGCGGAGCAGGCCGGCGCGCGCGCCGAAGGCGGCGATCAGGGCCTCCAAGCTGCCGATGGCCGCGGGCTCCAGATCCTCGCCGCGCGGCCGCGTCACCCGCAGCACACCCACGGCGCGGCCCATCACGGTCACGGGCACGCACACGGCGGAGCAGGGCTTGGCCCGGCCGGCCAGGCGCGGGCAGGCGTCTAGCGCTTCGCTGTCGTCGAATTGCAGGGTTCCGCCCTGTTGCACCGCGGGGCAGCGCGACGGCGACTGCACCCCGCACTTGTCGCCGTCGCCACAGCGCGAGCACACCACCGAGCGCAGGTGGGCCTGGCTGCTATCCGCTAGCAGCAATTCCGCCGCAGCCGAAGGGAGTTGCTGGGCCAGGCCGCGCTGCACCACCCGGTAACTGTCGGTCTCGTCGTCTACCATGGCGAGCGCCCGCTGCAGCCGCGCCAATTGGTCGCGCCGCGCCACCTCGGCGGCTCGGCCGCGGTCGCGCTGCTCGATGGTCAGGGCCACGGTGGCCAGCGCGGTTTCCAGTTGCCCAAGCGCGTCGCCGGCCTCCGCGTCGATGCGCACACCGGCGGCGCCCGAGCCGAGCAGCTCGGCGTTGCGGACGATGCGGGCGATGCGCTGCGACAGCACCCGGTGCGTCCACGACACCAGGCCGGAACCCAGCAGCACGAAGATGAACAGGCTGGCCAGGCAAGTCAGCCAGACGGCGACGAAATCGCTGCCTGCCTGCTCCACCACGGCGCGGCTGGCGGGGCTGTCACCGGCAGCCGCAGAGATGGCGCGCACCCGCTGGTCCACTTGACCCATCACGGCAAAGGTCACCACGACCATGCCGATTGCGAATGCCCACAGCGGCAGGTGGCCCAGCAAGAACAATCGCCCCAGCGACTGGGTGGCGATCCTGGCCTGAGACTTCGTGTTGGCCACAGGTCACCTTCTCGGCCGACCCCGACGCGGTCCGCCCGCAGGTCAGCGAACCCAGACGATCGGGTCCTTCAGCACATTCCATCCCACGCAACCAACATGGATTGCAGGGTAATTTGCCACGGTGCTCACGCCGATGACGCTGGTCGTGCTGACGGCCGCCGCCGCCACCGCAGCCGGCATGGCCTGACCCGGATTGTAGGCCGGGTTGCCGTACGAGCGCGGGGCCTCGGTCTCGGTCTGGTTCAGCACCAGCTGCTGAATGTTGTGGCAGCCCGGCGGGTTGGGCCACGCCACCCCGTTCCAGGTCCAGCCGGTCTGGTCGGCGCTGGTGCCGGCGACATCGATGGTGGTGGCGGGCCGGCCGGCGTACGGGTTCACGGTGTAGGTCGCGTTGGGCCGTTTGCCCAACAGCCAGAAGGAAGTACCTTGCGACAGCGCTACTTGCGTGTAGGGCACCGTGTAGTTGAGCTTGGCGAGCGCGGTCAGGTGCACGAGCGATGTCCAGCCGCCGCCCTGGGTCACCATGTCGCAGTAGGCTTGGAACGCGCCGGTCTTGTTGGGATCCAGCCAGTAGGCGCCGCTTTTGGCGGTCGGGTTCGCCTTCAAGATGGCCAGGCAGCTGGGCGCCGGATTGGGCTGGGTGCCCAGGGAGCAGACGCCGGCCTTGCAGGTGCCGGTGCCGCCGCAGGTGGTGCCGTCGCTGGCGGCAGTGGCCGTGCAACCTTTGGCCAGGTCACAGGAATCGATCGTGCACGGGTTGCCGTCGTCGCAAACCACCTTGCTGCCGCCGCACTTGCCGCCGCTGCAGGTGTCGCTGCTGGTGCACGCCGAGCCATCGTCGCACGTGCCCGGGATGGCCAAGGTCTTGCAGCCGCTGCCGGGGTCGCACCAGTCCACCGTGCAGCTCTCGCCGTCGTCGCATGTCACCGGGGCGCCGGCGCAGCTGCCCTTGGCGCACTGGTCGCTGGCGGTGCAGGCGTTGCCGTCGCTGCAGGTGGCGCTGTTCGGCAGGCTGACGCAGCCTTGGGCGGGGTCGCAGCTGTCGGCGGTGCACAGGTTGCCGTCGTCGCAGGTTACCGCCTTGCCGGGCGCGCACTTGCCGGCGGCGCAGGTGTCGCCCACCGTGCAGACCGAGCCGTCGTCGCAGGGCAGGCTGGCCGCATCAAAGTGGCAGCCGCTGAGCGGGGCGCAGGTGTCGATCGTGCACGGGTTGCCGTCGTCGCAGACCACCGCGGTGCCGCCGGTGCAGGCCGCGCTCACGCAGGCATCGTTCTTGGTGCAGGCGTTGCCGTCGTCGCAGGTTGCGGTGGTGGCCGAGTGCTGGCAGCCGGCCTTGGCGTCGCACTGGTCCGCCGTGCACGGGTTGCCGTCGTCGCAGACTACATCCTTGCCGGGCGCGCACTTGCCGTCGCTGCACGCGTCGCCTTCGGTGCAGACGCTGCCGTCGCTGCAAGGCAGCTGGTTGGCGGTGCTTTTGCAGCCTTGGCTGGCGTCGCAGCCCTCGGTGGTGCAGGGGTTGCCGTCGTCGCAGGGCGGCGGTGTGCCGGGCTTGCACAGGCCGGCCTGGCATTGGTCGCCCTGGCTGCAGGCGTTGCCGTCGTCGCAGGGGCCGTTGCTGTTGCTGTGGCCGCAGCCGGTCTTGGGGTCGCAGGCGTCGCTGGTGCAGCTGTTGCCGTCGTCGCAGCTGATCAGCTTGCCGGGGGCGCACTTGCCGTCGCCGCAGCTGTCGCCCACGGTACAGACGTCGCCGTCGTCGCAGCTGGCGGTGCTGGCCGCGTGCTGGCAGCCCAGGGCTGGGTCGCACGAATCGGCGGTACAGGGATTGCCGTCGTCGCAGAGGCTCGCCGCGCCGGGCAGGCAAACGCCGCTCTGGCACTTGTCGCCAGCGGTGCACACGCTGCCGTCGCTGCATTCGGCCTGGTTGTTGCTGTGCTGGCAGCCACTTGCGGGGTCGCAGCTGTCGTCGGTGCAGGGGTTGCCGTCGCCGCAGGCCAGCGCCTTGCCGCCGACGCAGGCGCCGCCCTGGCACTGGTCGCCCTGGCTGCAAGCGCTGCCGTCGTCGCAGGCCAGGCTGTTGGCGGGGAAGTTGCAGCCCAGCTTGGGGTCGCAGACGTTGTCGCTGCACGGGTTGCCGTCGTCGCACTCGGTGGCGGCGCCGGGGAGGCAGGTGCCGCCCTTGCACACGTCGCCGACGGTGCAGGCATTGCCGTCGCTGCAGGTGGCGTCGCCGGGCAGGTGTACGCAACCCTTGACCGGGTCGCACGAATCCGCGGTGCAGGCCTCGCCGTCGTCGCAGTCGATGGCCGCGCCGGCCGCGCACTTGCCGGCCTGGCAGGCGTCGCCGCTGGTGCAGACGTCGCCGTCGCTGCAGGCCCCGCTCGCGTCCTGGTGCTGGCAGCCGATTTTGGCGTCGCACGTGTCCGTCGTGCACGGGTTGCTGTCGTCGCACAGTGTGGGCGTGCCCAGGCAGGCGCCGAATTGGCAGGCGTCGCTGGCGGTGCACACGCTGCCGTCGTCGCAGGTCTGGGTCAGGTCGGTGTAGAGGCACAGCGCGCCCTCGGCCGCGTCCTGGCAGCTCACGGTGGCGCAGTTGGCGGTCTTGCCGACGAACAGCAAGTCGCAACTGGCCGGAAGCGCGCCCTTGCAGGCGCCCTGGGCGTCGCACACGTCGCCGCTAGTGCAGGCAAGACCGTCGCTGCAGGTGCTGCCGGTCGGGGCGTCGACCTCGCCGCAGGCACCGTTCGCTAGGCAAGTCGCGACCTTGCACGGAGCAGTGGCCGCCGGACAGTCGCTCGCCGCCTTACAGCCCGCGTCGACGGGCAGGGTATCCTCCGGCACCGCAGTATCCTCCGCGGTGTCTTGTGCCGTGTCCTCTGCCGCGTCGGGCGCCGCCACTTCGGCCGCGTCGTCGCCGCTGGCATCCGGGGCTGCGTCCTGGCCGGCGTCTGGCGTGCTCTGATCGCCGCCGCCCGTGTCCTTGACGCCGGATGTGTCCTGGATGCGCGTGCTTGCGTCGACCAAGCCCATGCCGTCGCTCGCCGTGTCGCTGCTGGTCTGGGCGCTGCCCGAGCCGATGACCGTGTCGTCACCGCCGCAGCCGCCCAGGAGCAGCCCGGCCATCAGCATCCATGCCCACTGCCGGCCCCGTCCAAGTCCTGATGCCATTGTACTCCCCCGCGCGTGCACTACCCGCAGAGTATACGGTGGCGGGCTGTGCTTGCTAGGGGGGTCAGGTATTGACACTTGATCCCTGAGAAGAAACCTTGGATCGCCAACACAATTCAGTTGTGCGATCATGCAGCATGTTCAAGAAGACCTCGCGACAGATTGCATTGTTCAACCCGCAAACGACCTTGAGCGACAGCGCTCGGCAGCGGCTCCAGCAGACCTGGGCGACCCGGTTCC
>JACRCU010000337.1 GCA_016218865.1 Deltaproteobacteria bacterium
CCCGGAACCGGTATACGGCGTGTCGGGTCGTGGTGGGCGAGGTCCGTCGTGGTCACTGCGTCGGGCGACACCTCGCGCAGCAGACGTCGCTGGCGGCGTTCGAAATCGGACTTCTTTCTCAGGGATCACACTTGACATCTTCTAAGGCTCAACAGCCGACTACCCGGAAACGCAAAAGCGGCTGTCTTAATCTATGATTTCGCGCGCATGTTACCGCCCGCGTGCTGCGCTGGTCTGGGCCCGGCGGTTGCGGCGGGTGCGTCGGCGTCGGCAGGTGCGCTGTGGACAATCGCACAGCGACAACCGCAGGGAATGATGGCGTGCCCGGCGAAGCCGTACCCGGCGCCTGGGAGATGCTCCAAGCCCGTCTTCGTGGCCTTGTAGAATCGGTCGTCGCCAGCGTGGGCCAGGGGCACAGGGGCCGGCGGCTTGGCGATGGCGGCAGGTCCCAGGTGACGCCGAGAATCGATTGAAAGCGCCAAGGAAATCGCAACTTCCCGGCACCAGCGGCAGGTGCTACCCAATCCCCGCTGGCACCTGCCAGGCTCGGAGATGTCCGCTCCGTTGGGCGAGTCGACGCCCGACCGGCTAAGGCCGCAGAACTCCAGGCGCCGCAAGCTCCTCGTACAGGAGCACGCTGGCCGCGACCGCCTTGGCAAAGACCCCAAGGTGCAGGCTCTCGTTCGGCCCGTGGGCGGTCGTCTCGGGGTCCATCACGCCGTTGAGGATGAGCGGCAAGGTCGCGAACCGCCGCCCGAACAGCGCGACGAAGGGGATGGAGCCGCCGATGCCGACCTGGACCATCTTGCGCCCCCAGGCCGCTTGGTAGGCGCGGTCCACGGCGGCAAAGGCCGGGCCGCGCGGGGTATACAGCCAGCCCTCGCCAGCGCCGGGCTTGAGCGTCAGCCGCGCTTGCACGCCCTGGGGTGCCGCCGCCGCCACCGCGCGGGCCAGGATGGCATGGAGCTGTTCCGCGGTCTGGCCGGGAGCCGTCCGCACCGACAGCGTGGCTTCGGCGGCACTGCGCAGGGCATTCTTCTTGCGGTCCGGCGTCGGCAGGGTGGTGGTCACCACCGTCAGCGCCGGCTGTAGCCACAGCCACTCTGCGCGGCTGCGTTCGGCCACCGGCAGCGGCGCCACATCGTCGCGCAAGTGGGCGCCTTTGCGGACGACGTCGTCGGGGATCGGCACGGCGGCGGCGGCCTCGCGCTGGGCCGCGGGCCAGTCGATCAGCCCGTGGCGCGGCCGGCCGTTGCCATCGACCAGGGCGGCGACGATGGTCATCAGCGCCGTCGAGACGTCGGGCACTGCGTTGCCCCATAGCCCCGAGTGGCCGTCGGCGGTCAGTGCTGCAACTTCCAGCACCATCTCGGACAGGCCGCGCAGGCTGATGGTCAGACCAGGCACGTCGGTCGAC
Organism: Deltaproteobacteria bacterium; assembly: GCA_016218865.1. Taxonomy (GTDB): domain Bacteria; phylum Myxococcota_A; class UBA9042; order UBA9042; family UBA9042; genus SXRM01. The sequence continues at coordinate 1,418 of JACRCU010000337.1, forward strand.
GGGTTCTCGCAGTCGGTCAGGACCATCGCGTCGGCCGCGAATACCTGGGGATACGCGTCCATATAGGCTTCCAGGTGCGGGGAGCCGATTTCCTCTTCGCCCTCGATGACCAGCCGCAGATTGCACGGCAGCCCACCGCGGGTCTCGCGCCAGGCCTGGATGGCGGCCATGTGGCTGACCCAACCGCCCATGTCGTCGGCCGCGCCGCGGGCGTAGAGGCGGTCGCCGATGACCGTGGGCTCGTGGGGCGGCGTCGTCCACGGCTCGCCTTTGACCGGCTGCAAGTCGTAATGGCCGTAGATCAGAATCGTCGGGGCCTTGGGACCCGCGCCGAGCCACGCTGCAGCTACCAGCGGATGCGCGTCCTTCAGGGTCAGCACTTCGCAAGTGTCCGGTCCCATGGTGTTCAAGTGGGCCGCAATCGCCGTCGCCAGCCCGGCCACGTCGCCGGCGTGGGCTGAATCGCACGAGATGGCCGGGTGCCGCAAGAAGGCCGACAGCAGGGCAATGGTCTCGGGTAGCTTGGCCTGCGCGGCGTGGACGGCGGGGTGCGCGGATCCGGGGTTGGTGTGCGGCATGGAACTCCTGTGCGCAGCGACGCTTGACGGGCGCCGCGGTGGCGATGCGGGCGCGAGGTCGCCCCCCAGCGGGTGACCGGCTTTGTCGAGTGTAGGGCGGTATGGCGCCAAATGGCAGTCTCTGTACCTACCTGCGCGAAATGGATTGGCAACTGCTGCTCTGGGCGGTGGCCGCGGGCGCGGTGTTTGCCACGTCGCCGGTCGGACGGGTCCGGTCGCCCAGCCCTTGCAGCAATCCGGGCGCACTGAAAGGATCGGTGCAGAAGGTGGTAGCCGCTCGCTGTGCGCCGCACCCCACCGCGGCAAGCTTGGTCCGAGCTCGGGACGCTTCGGCGGTCGTCGACGCGGTCGTCGCGGAAGATGCTGCAACGACCGACGAACTGGATGCTTCGAGCTCTGCCGCCGATGGTTCAGTGCTTGCCGGTGATTGCGTCAAGCATCGGTCCAACCCGGAACGAACTTTGGACTTGGTGTGCTAGTTCGACGTCAGGATGACGCCGCCGTTGCCTACTGCCACAAACTGCTTTCCAGTCCAGATGATGGCATTCAGACCTTGTCCGGGAATGCCGTCGGCCTTGGCCCAATTCTTGCCATCGGCGCTGAGTGTCATCAGGCAGCTCGACAAGTCGGGGTAGGTGTGCTGGCCCACGATGACGAAGCCGGCAGCGTTGCTGGCCACGCCGGCGAACTCGCACTTGGTGTCCCAGGTCCGGTCCTCCCACTTGACGCCGTCGACCGAGGTGATCGCGATGCCTTTGCCACCCACGGCCACAAACTGGCTGCCGGTCCACACGACCGCGGTCAGGGTGTTGGTGCGGCTGGGCAGGCACTGGGTGTTGGTCCAGGTGACGGCGTCAGGCGACGTGCCGACCCCGCAGCTGGCGCCGACGCCAACAAAGAACTTGCCGTTCCACGCGATGGCGCGGAAGCCGGTGGCGCCGTGGGGCGTCCATTTCAGGCCGTCGGGCGAGGTGGGGGTGCTGGGGCCCGCGGCCACAAACTGCGAATCGGCCCACACGATGCCCGTGTTCTTGCCGCTGCCCAGGGCAAAGTGATCGGTCCACGTGATGCCGTCCGGCGACGTGAAGATGCCGGTGTCGCCGCCCCAGCCGCCGACCATTGCGAACATGGTGGGCGATGCGGCGACGGCGCCCAGCCAGTTCATCGATCCGCTGGTCTTCTGCTCGGTCCAGGTGGCAGCGTCGTCCGACGTCAAGACGCTAGTGGACAGTGATGCCACAAAGCGCTTGCCCGACCAGGCGATGCCGTTGATGGACTGGGTGGTAGCGGAGTTGACCACGGTCCAGCCGAGCGCTCCGGTCTTTGCGTCGGTGCTCGCGTCAGGGTTGGCGGCATCGCTGGCGGTGCCATCGCCGCCTGGGCTGTCGCTGGAACTGGCGTCGCCGGCTGTGGTGTCGCCGGCTGCGGTGTCGGCTACTGCGGTGTCGGACTTGGCCGTCGCGTCGCTATCCGGGGTCGTGTCGCTGGTCGATGTGTCGCCAGCGGTGGCCGTGGTGGCGGTACCGCTGTCGCAGCTCGCCATGGCCATGGCCAACACTAGGGCGGCAAGGATACGGATTGTGGGAGGGATTTCGAGGCTCATTGGGTCTAGGCTCCTTGTGGATTGTGGATGGGCGAGTATGCGGCACGGTGTCCAGGTTGGTCCCGGCCCTTGCGGCGCCAGAGCGAAGACGCGCCAGACTGCGTGGCGATCTAGACGGGTGGTGTCAGGTATTGACACTTGATCCCTGAGAAGAAACCTTGGATCGCCAACACAATTCAGTTGTGCGATCATGCAGCATGTTCAAGAAGACCTCGCGACAGATTGCATTGTTCAACCCGCAAACGACCTTGAGCGACA
>JACRCU010000340.1 GCA_016218865.1 Deltaproteobacteria bacterium
CGCCACGCGGGCACGGGCGGCGCGGCGCTGGATGGCTTGGACTACCGCGGCCAGCCTTGCGTGGGCCTGGCGCGGCCGGTGCCCGGCACCGACTGGGTGATCGTGTCCAAGATGGACTTGAGCGAGGCGGAGGCCGGCGGCAAGCGCAATGCCGCGGGATTCGGCCTGGTGGGCGCCTTTGTCCTGCTGCTGGTCGCGGGCACGGGACTGGTGCTGCGGCAACGGCAATTGCTGGAAGCCAGCCTGGTCGAGCGGAGCACACAGGCGCAGAGGCTGCGTTCGCTCGAGACGCTGGACGCCATCGCCGCCAACTCGCCCGACGCCATGTTCGCCAAGGATCTGGACGGCCGCTACCTGCTGTTCAATCCGCCCGCGGCCCGGATGGCCAACCGAAGCGCCGCCGACGTGCTGGGGCGCATCGACCGCGAAGTGTTCACCGGCGCGGTGGCAGCGGCCTTGCAGTTGGTGGATCGCGAAGTGTGCGCGACGGGCAATACTGTCTCGGTAGAAAACGAGTTGTGGGTCGGCGGCGAACTGCGAACGCTGCACTCGGTCAAGGGCCCGCTGCGCGACTCCAGCGGACAGATCGTCGGCATGTTCGGCGTGTCGCGGGACATCAGCGAACTGCGCCGGGCCACGGTGGAATTGGAGAAATACCGGACCGACCTGGAAGAACTGGCACGGCAGCGCACCCAGGAGGCCAATGCGGCCAACGCGCGGGCGCGGCTGATTTTCGAGTCGAGCGCCGACGGCCTGGTCGGTCTGGACGCCAACGGCAACGTCGAGTTGGTCAACCCGGCCGCGGCGGTCATGATGGGCTACAGCGCCGCCGAGTTGATCGGCCGCAACCTGCACGAAGCTGTGCACTGCCGCCGCAGCGACGGATCCGACTTCCCAGCCGGCACTTGCCCGGTGCTGGCGCAGCTGCAGACGGGCAAGGAGTTCCGCTTGGATCGCGAGGTGTTCTGGCGGGCCGACGGCACGCAGGTGCCGGTGACGCTGGCCGCCCACCCGATCTTCGAAAACGGCACCCACACCGGCTCGGTGCTCAGTCTGATGGACATCACCGAACGCGAGCGCACCGAGAGTGCGCTGCGCGAAAGCGAGGCCCGTTTCCGCCACGTGGCCGACGCAGCGCCCGTGCTGATCTGGATGTCCGACATCGCGGGGCAGTGCCAGTACTTGAACCGCAGCTGGCTGGAATTCACCGGCACCAGCGTGGCCGACAGCCTGGGCACCTCGTGGACCACCCACGTCCACCCGGACGACGCGCCCGCCTGCGGCGAGATGTTCCGCCAGGCCTTGTCCAGCCGCAGCCCGTTCGCCATGGAGTTCCGCCTGCGCCACCGCGACGGCAGCTACCGCTGGATCCTGGATCGCGGCGTGCCGCGCGTGACCGATTCTGGTGACTTCATTGGTTTTATTGGCGCAGGCATCGACATCGACAGCATCAAGCAGGCCGAACTGACGCGCGAGCAAGCCCGGGTGGCGGCCGAAGCGCTGTCGCAAGCCAAGACCGACTTCCTGGCCAACATGAGCCACGAAATTCGCACACCGATCAACGCCATCCAGGGTATGACTCATCTAGCGCTGAAGACCGAGGTGACTCCGCAGCAGCGCGACTACCTGCAGAAAATCCGCAGTTCGAGTCAGCACTTGCTTGGCGTGATCAACGACATCCTGGACTTCTCGAAAATCGAAGCCGGCAAGTACAGCGTCGAGCAGATCGAGCTGAACCTGGGCCGGGTGTTGAGCGACGCCGCGGATCTGGTGATCGAGCGCGCGGCCGCCAAGGGTCTGGAACTGGTCATCGACGTGGCGGCCGACGTGCCGCAGCAGTTGACCGGCGATCCGCTCCGTCTGGGGCAGGTACTCCTCAACTACTTGAACAACGCTGTGAAATTCACCGATGCGGGTGAAGTTGCGGTGGGCGTGACGGTCGACGAGCGCGACGACGGCGGCGTGCTGCTGCGCTTTGCCGTGCGCGACACCGGAATCGGCATGAGCCCAGAGCAACAAGACAGCCTTTTCAGCAGCTTCCAACAGGGCGATACCTCGACCACGCGGCGCTACGGCGGCACCGGCCTGGGCTTGGTCATCGCCAAGCGCCTTGCCGAATTGATGGGCGGAGCGGTGGGCGTGCAAAGCGAACTCGGCTGCGGTTCGACATTCTGGTTCACGGCGCGCCTGGGCCTGGGCAAGCAAGCAGGGCAGCGGCTAGAGGTCGAGGCGGCGACCCGTGGGCAGCGGGTGCTGGTGATCGACGACCACGCCTCGGCCGGCAACGTCGCCGTCGAACTCCTCCGCGGCATGGGGCTGCGCGCCGAGGCCGTGGGCAGCGGCCCGGACGGCATTGCCGCGGTGCAGCAGGCCAGCGCCTCCGACCCCTTCCGCGTGGTCTTGGTCGACTGGCACATGCCCGAGCTGGACGGCCTGGCCACCGCCACCGCCATCGCGGCACTGCACTTGCGTACGCCGCCGCAGTTGCTGCTGTTGACTGCCCACGGCCACGGCGATGTGGTGGCGCAAGCCAAGGCCGCGGGTATGGCCGACGTGCTCAGCAAGCCCGTGGGCGCCGAGCAGCTGTTCCGCGCTGTGACCAGGGCCCTCGGGGCACCGCGCAAGCCCAGCGCCACCAACGTGCCAGCCCACGGGTTGCCCGCCGACTGCAGCTTGGCCGGCATGCGCATCTTGCTGGTCGAAGACAACGAGGTGAACCAGGAGGTGGGCGCCGAGCTGGTCCGCGAGCTGGGCGCCGAGGTCGAGGTGGCATCCGATGGCGCGACCGCCCTGGAGCGGGTGCAGCAGCGGCCCTTCGACGCGGTGCTGATGGACATGCAAATGCCCGTAATGGACGGTCTTTCTGCCGCGCGCGCCATTCGCGGTCTGGCCCAGTTTGCCCAGCTGCCGATCCTGGCGATGACGGCCAACGTGCTCGCCGGCGACCGCCAGCGCTGCCTGGATGCCGGCATGAACGACCATCTGGGCAAGCCGATCGACCCGCGCGAGCTGGCCAGCAAGCTCCAGCACTGGCTCAAGCGGCCCATCGGGGCACTCCCCGCCGAGTCGAGCGAGCCCGCCGAGGTAGCGCCGGACGGGCTGGCAGTGGCCGGTGTGCCTGGGCTGAACGCCACGGTGGGCTTGCGGCAATCCATGGGCCGCACGGGGCTGTACCTCACACTGTTGCGCAAGTTCTTGGAAAGTCACGCCACTGCCGCCCAACGGGTGCAGCAGGCGCTGGCGGCGGAGGATGCCAAGACCGCCGAGCGCACGGCCCACAGCCTCAAGGGTGCCGCGGCGCAGTTGGGCATGGACAGCTTGCGCCTCAAGGCCGAAGAGGTCGAGCGCGCCATTCGCGAACAGGCCGGCGGCCAGCAAGTTGAGATTGCGCTTGCGGAAATGGCCAGCGAGCTGGGTCAGATGACGGCGGAGCTGGAGCGGCGACTTCCGCCGGCGGCGCCGCTGGAGCAGCAACCCTGACCCGCGAAGGAACGGCGCAACGAAACGCTGCGAGACGCGGGCACGATACGGTTCTACGGTTTTTTCGCACGCCGCGGCGCGACCGACCGCGGGGGGGCACCGGCGGGGCAGATCACCGTCCGCCGGGCCCCACTCCTTGGTCGCAGGCTCTGATCCAGGGTCTGGGTATTCGGAACTCGGGGCCGGCTACTTGGCGGGCGCAGTCGGCGCCGCAGGACCGCCCGGCGCGACCGGGTGCTGGGCCTGCAGGTCGGAGATCTTCTGATTCAGCAACACGAATTCGGCCTGGGTAAGGTAGGTCAGCTCGTACACGCGGAACACGCCGGCCATCGCCGCCACCAAGCCGAGCAAGGCGAGCGTAAAGGCCGCAGCCGTCCAAAGACCTTGCCGTTCCGGCTTGATGATGGGATTTTCTTCGGACATGGTACCCTCCGATGGCTGTTGGGGGCGGCTTGCCGACCGATGGTTGCGGCAGATCCGCGCCCGCTGCTGCCCGCGCCGATGGCACAGGGACGCCAGCGCGAGTTCGGGCCAGGGTTCTGCAAGAGTCGGGCCAAGCCGCAGTTCCAGCAAAGACCATGAATTCTATGATAGTCGTCGCCACCCGCCGCGGGCCCGCGCCGGCAGACCGTGGGGATTTTTGCGCGATCCGCGGCAAACTTCCCGGCGGGTCGGGCTCGCCGGGGCGCCATCGCTTCTGCCCGGGCGGCGCCTCGGACCGGCGACGGCAAGTGCCCGCACTTGCAGCTGGAAGCATTGTCCCAAGAAATTAAGGATTTCCTCACGCCGGGCCGGCGATCCCGACCGAAGCGAATTCGTCACACCTTTGTCACAGGAGTTTTCACTGCGCCTTGAAGTGACCGGGGCGCGGGCTAGCTTGCCGAGTGCACGACTCCCAAGCCACGATGCGGCTCTTTCGCGGCCGATGGGAGTTCTGCATCTCTTGGACCATGCGCTGGTTCAGGCGTACTTGAGCACTAGAGAATCCTGTAGAAGCGCCCAGAACCCGAGCAAGGAGGGATCGATGAGCGCCATCGCCCAGCTCCATCCGATTCATCCAGTCCGCGAAATGATTGGCGAATCTGCCGCCATCCGCAACCTGCGCAGCCTGCTGCTCAAGGTGGCCCAGTCGCACGCCACCACCGTGCTGCTCAGCGGCGAGAGCGGCACCGGCAAGGACCTCGCGGCCAAGATGCTGCACCAGCAAAGCGAGCGGCGCGCCCGCTCGTTCTTGACCATCACCTGCAGCGCCCTGCAAGAGTCGCTGCTGGACAGCGAGTTGTTCGGCCACGAGAAGGGCTCGTTCACCGACGCCAAGATGCAAAAGCGCGGCCTGCTCGAACTGGCCGACGGCGGCACCGTGTTCTTGGACGAAGTGGGCGAGATGTCGCCGGGCCTGCAGGCCAAGCTGCTGCGGTTCCTGGAGGATCACTCGTTCATGCGCGTGGGCGGCGGCCAGGACGTGCGCGTCGATGTGCGGGTGGTGGCGGCGACCCACCGCGACCTGCATGCGGCTGTGCAAGCGGGAACCTTCCGCGAAGACTTGTACTTCCGGCTGCGGGCCGTGCCCGTGGAAATTCCGCCGTTGCGCGACCGGCAGGGCGACGTAGCCCTGCTGACCGACCACTTCCAGCGCATCTTTGCCTGCGAGGAGCACCGCCCAGTGCGGCCGCTGACCCAGGCGGCGCGCGCCTACCTGGATGCCCACTACTGGCCGGGCAACGTGCGCGAGCTGCGCAACGCCGTGGAGCGCGCGGTGCTGCTGGGCGAGGGCGCGGCCCTGGCCCCGTCGGATTTCGACCTGTCCGAGGGCACCCACGGGGCGCTGGCCCTGGCGGCGGGAGCGTCGCGACAGGTGGTGCGGGCCGCGAGCACTGCGGTGTCGATGGCGCGCTGCTGCGACAAAGAGCACCCGGATCGGCCGCTGTACGCGGTGGACCACGGACCGGAACACCTGTTGGAACTGCCGCCGCACGGGCTGGATATCGCCGCGCTGGAGCAGGATTTGGTTGTGCAGGCGATCCAGCGCACCCACGGCAACCAGGCGATGGCGGCGGAGCTGCTGGGAATGACGCGCGACCAGATGCGCTACCGGGTGGCCAAGCTGCGCGAGTCGGGCGCCTACGATGTGGAAGGGTAGGCTGCCGCGCGGCCGGCGCCGCTCCGGTCAGTAACCGTCGCAGTTGTCGTCGACGTTGTTGTTGATGGTGATGCGCGCCACCTTCAGCACGCCCAGGGTGGCGTCGCGGTACGAGGCGTACAGCTTTTTGTCGGGACCCTGGGCCATGCTGAGCCAGTCGCCCACGTTGTTGGTGGCCTCGATGAGCCACGGCACGTCCCAGGTGCCGGACACGTTGGTGACCATCCAGACGTCGTTGGACGAGATGTTCTTGTAGGCGATGTAGGCGCCGCCGGCGGGATTGAGTACCAGTGACGCGTAGTTGCCGTCGTTGGTGCTCGACGGCATTGCCGTGGTGGCCCAGCTGCCACCCTTGTTGGTGGTGTAGTGGACCTTGTTGGTGGTCTCGTCCTTGTGGGCGATGTGGGCCTTGCCGTTGGCGTCGAGCGCGAGGGACGCGTAGTAGCCCACCGAATCGACGGTTTCGGGCGCTTGGACCGCCTGCCAGACCCCGCCCACCTTGAAGACGTAGTGCAGGTCCCAGCTAGAAGCGTAGGCGCAGGCGATGTGCGGCTGGCCCTGGCCGTCGACGGCGATCGACGCGTACACGCCGACGTTGCCGTAGCTGTCCACGGCCTTTTGCACGGTCCACAGCTTGTAGCTGCCCACGGCGTACTTCAGGTCGCTGTTGGTGTCGTCGCGGTAGGCGATGTGCACGGTGCCGTCGGCGGCGACCGCGATGCTGCTGTAGCGGCCGATGCCGCCAGCGCTGTCGATGGTTTCGCTCTGCCACGCGCCGCTGGGCAGTAAGCGTCCGTATTTCAAGTCGTTGTTGGCGGTGTCGTGGAACGAGATGTGGGCGGTGCCGTCGGCGCCCAGGGCGATCGCCGCGTAGTCGCCGCTGGTGTCGCCGCTGCCCGGGTCCAAGTGGGCGCGGTACCAGGCCCCGCCGATGCGCCGGGCCAGCTTGAGCGAGGCGTTGTTCTTGTCGTAATACACCACGTGCACCACGCC
>JACRCU010000339.1 GCA_016218865.1 Deltaproteobacteria bacterium
ATGCGTTGGAAGGCAATCGACAGCGACTTGGCCAGGGTCTTGCACGTCAGGGTCTTGGCCAGTCCGGGGACGCCCTCCAGGAGCACGTGGCCGCCGGTCAGCATGCCGATGAGGAGCCGTTCCACCATATGGGTCTGGCCGACCACCACCTTGCGCACTTCCTCGGTGATGGCGTCGACGAACTGCGACTCCTGGCGAATCATCTCGTTGAGCGAGCGAATGTCCTGCATGTTCGAGCACTCTCCTGCCCAGTGGGCAAAGCACAAAGGGGAAAGGCACCGGGGCCACGGACCGCGATGCGCACCGGCCGCGGCGGGCGAGTGGCACCAGGCCACAACTGTGAGTACTGCACCGCTATTCCCCGCCGCTCACTCCAGTGGGCAAGCGGCGCCGACGCGGGGCGAGGCAATGTAGGTCGCGCCTTCGTTTTGTCGAGGGGGTGGCGGTGCGGATCAGCCGGCCTGCTGCCACATGCGCGCCAGCTCTTCGTGGCTCAGGTTCTTCTCGGCCGGCTGCGAGCAGAGGTAGCGGGCGCACTCCAGCGGGCGGGCGGCGTAGATCTGGCAGCCCTTGCCGTCGTAGAACACGCAGGTTCCCTTGAGCATTCGGTACAGCTCGTCGACCACCTTGCCGGTGGCGAAGGCCGGCTTGCCGAACCGGTCCAGCTTGACCGGGGCAAAGGTGTGGACGATCTGGCCGTCGATCTCGATGCGGTCGACCACGAGCTTGCTGCGCACCAAGACGTCCGGGGCGATCCCTAGGATTTCCGCGGCCTTTTCGACCTCGCCCGGGGCGAACCAGCCGGGGCTCGACTTGCAGCAGAGGCCGCGCTGGATGCAGCCGCGCTCGGGCGCCGGCACTTCGTCGTCGCCATCCTCGCCTAGCCAATACGGATTTTCATCCTCGCTGGGCGCAGCGTCGCCGTCGGCGATCACGCGCACCTGGGTCTGCTCGCGGCCGTGGATCTTGAGCTGCTGTACGGGTTTGCTCGTCATGGCTGTGCTCTGTCTGTTGGAGGCCTAACCGAAAGTTTCGCGGATCTTGCCGCTGCGGGGCGTGTAGTTCTCTTCGGGATTGGCGAGCAAGCCCTTGAAGTTCAAGCCGCACTTGGGGCAGGTGACCTCGATCCAGTCGTCGTCGCCGACGGCGCAGTCCAGGTCGGCCCGCTCGCACACCGGGCAACGCAGGTTGTCGGTGTGGCCGCTGGCCGCCGAGGTCAGCACATCCTGGAGCATCATCAGAAGTTCTTCGTTTTCGAAATCTTGTGGCTTCATGGTCTCTCCTAGGGCACGTCGCAGCTGCCGACCTTCACATCGCCCGCGTCGCCGCCCGCCGTGTCCGGGCTGGCCGTGTCGGTGCTGCCGGCATCGCTGACCGGCGGCGGATTGGACATGGCGCAGCCGAAGTTGAAGGCCAGGGCGCCGCCCACGAGCGCTTTGCACTTCTCGGGGCAGAGGGTAACCGTGCTCGGCTTCTTGGGGTTGTCGTAGAACCAGCCCGAGGGGGCACCGGCGCAGGCCTCGGGCCCGCAGATGTTGGGGAGCGCCACGGCGGTGCCGTTCTCGATGTGGAGGATCTTGACCGCGCTGGGCGTGTACGCGACCGACGGGCCCGCCGGAATCTTGTAGGTGCAGACCGGCTTGGCGGTGGCGGCGACCGACTTGGCGAGCTCGTCGAACATGGTGGTCCAGTCCTGCTTGCAGACCTGGAACATCGAGCCGCCGGTGGCCTGCGACACCGCCACGTGGAACGACCCGTAGGAAGCGCCGCCCGGGCAGTTGCCGCTCTGGCTGGGGTTGGCGGCGTTCGCGAAGGACACGATCGAGTGGTAGACGAACTTGTCGTTGAGGCCCGCGTTCTTCAGCAACCCCTTGTAGGTGGTGATGAAGTTGGCGGGCTGCAGGTAGCAGTTGTCGTCGGTGATGGCGACGATGTTGTGGGTGGCGTCGGGCCGCAAGAATGCCTTGTACTTGTCGAAGTTCGACTGGGTCTGGATCAGGTTCGGCCCGTTGGTGCTGCCGACGGTCACCTTGACCCACAGGAAGTGGGCGGGGTCGTTGACCGGACAGCCGCTGCCGCAGAGTCCAAGGCCGTTGCCGAACATCACGACGCGGTAGTCGATGTTTTTCTTGGCGATGTAGTTCATGAAGCTGACGACGTTCTGGTTGACCCACGCGGCCTCCTGGCTCATGGAGCCCGAGGTGTCGATCCAGATGACGATGTCGAGCTTGCCGCCCGGTCCGGCCGTCTCGGTCACGGAGAGCGAAGCGGTCTTGGGCGCGCACAGCGGGGGCATGACCTGGCCGTTGGTGTCGCCGCTGGCGCCGCCGGCGTCCGGCAGGTCGGGCAGGGTGTACTCGTCCGGAATGGGGTTGTTGTACCAGGGGTTGTTGGGGTCCTCGCCGTTGTCGGCCTTGGCGTCCTTCAGGGGCGCTGTGTCCTCCAGCTCCGCGTCTTCTTCCGGCTCCCCCGCGTCTTGCGCGTCCTCGGGCTCGCCGGCGTCCTCTCCCGGGTCTTCGCCGGTGTCCTCGGCCGCGTCCTCGCCTGGTTCGGCGTCGGGTTCGCCGGTGTCGGCGGCGTCGGCGGACTCGGCATCCGGGTCGCTCGGCTCCCCACTGTCCTCGCCGCCGGTGGCCGCGTCGGGGCCGGGGCTGGCCTGGTCCTTGCCTGAGCTGCCAAGGTCCTTGCTACCGGCTGCATCGCTCTTGGTCAGGGTTCCCAGTTCCGGGAAGTCGTAGCCGCCGCCGCTGGACGCAAAGCTCGGGTTGCCCTGCGGCGCGGTGCCGCAAGCGACCAGGGCGAGCAGCAGCCATGGGAGGAGCTTGGTGGCTCCGGTCGCTGTCTTGCGGCTGTTGTCTGCGGGCATTCACCACCTTCCCAACCCGACCAGCGTACGGGGTTTGGCGGGCCCTCGCAACCAGATTTGCCCCGGCCCCAGATCAGCCGTTCACCGACCGTTCAGCGATGGCGGGCATTTTCTAGTCGTTGATATTGTTAAGGTCTGTGAGGAGTGTCTGCCGAAGGCAAAAAAAGGAACCGCCGGACCGCGGCAAAAGTGTCGCTCGGATCGATCACCAGTTTGAGGACCACATGAGTCCGCTGGAGCCGGCCTTGCACCACCGCCGCTACGACCCGAGCCTGCTGTACCTTGTGACCCTGCGAACTTGTGACGGCCGCTGGACGCTGCGCAGTGACGATCATGATTTTCAAAAGCAAATTGTCGGTGCACTGGCTGCGGCGCAATCCGCTGCCAACATCAAGGTATATGCCTTCACGTTCATGTCGAATCACTACCACGGACTATTCAGCGCCGACGGTCCCGAAGATTTCGCAGCGTTCTTGTGCCATTTCCATGCCGCGACCGCCCGCCTGGTGAACAAGTCGTTTGGCCGGACCGGGCCCATGTGGCACCCGCGGGCCCACGTCGAGGCCGTCTTGCCCGGGGAGGCAAGTGAACTCACGGCCTTGCGCTACATCGTTCTGCAGGCGGCCAACGCGGGCACCGTCGCGCATCCCCGTGACTGGACAGGAGCTTCCAGCACGGGCTGGCTGCTCGACGGCGTGCCGGTGTTGGGGGATCGGATACAGCAGACGGCCCGGACTCTGGACGCGCGCAATGGCCGGCCTCTGGGCCCCTTGGCGGACTACACCGAGCAACTCGCGGTGGCGATGACGCCGCTGCCTCACCTTGCGCACCTTGGCGCCGATCAGCAGCGCGAGATCCTGAGGGCCGTGGTCGACGCGGAACTGGGCCGGATCCCGCCGTCGGTCCCAGAAAATGCCCTGCACCTGCCTGATGAGGCGGTAACTAGCGAATTAGATAACCAGGTCAGCCGGGTTCCGGCCACCGAGGCGCCCGAATTGGCGTGGCAGAACTTGCGCGAGTCGCCGCCGCCGCGTCGCAGGCAGCGCAGCCTGTGCATCGCACCAAGCCGGGCGGCCGAACTGGAGTACATGGCGACGGTGAAGGAGTTTGAAACCTCGTATGCGGCAGCCAAGGCAAGGCTCCGGCAGGCGGCCCAGGCAGCCGCACAGGGCGATCGCGCTGATTTCGTGGCCTTCCCGCCATTCGGTTTCGCCGCCGCCGGGCGGCTGTACCTTCGCATCAGCACACCGCAATAAATTCAAGAGGTAGAAAATGCCCACCATCCCCGAACCGAGTCGAGACCGCGCCGCAGCCTCCCTTGCCCCCGCCGGCGGCTGCCTGCAAACTTCCGGGGCCGCCCCTGGATGCGGCCCGGAACGCCATGCCTGCCGCCGCGCCGCCCGCCCCGCCGAACCCCGCCAAGGTGGGCATCCTGCTGGTCAACACCGGCACGCCGGACTCGCCGTCCACGGCGGACGTGCGCCGCTACCTGCGGCAATTCCTGGGGGATCCGCGCGTGCTCGACATGCCGGCCCTGGCGCGCTGGCTGCTGCTCGAGCTGATCATCCTGCCCAGCCGGCCGGCCAAGAGCGCCCACGCCTACCGGGCCATCTGGACCGAGCAGGGCTCGCCGCTGCGGCTGCACGGCCACAACCTCGCGCAGCTGCTAGAGAACGAGCTGGACGGTCGGGCGGCCGTGCGGCTGGCTTTCCAGTACGGTAACCCCAGTATCCCCAGCGCAATGGACGAGTTGGCGACGCAGGGCATCGACCAGTTGGTCGCCGTGCCCCTTTTCCCCCACTACGCGGCCGCCTCGTTCGGTTCGGCCGCCGCGGCGGTGATGGCGGCGGCGAGCGAGCGCTGGGTGGTGCCGTGCGTGCACGTGGTGCCGCCGTTCTGGCACGAGCCCGAGTTCCTGGACGCTGTGGCCCAGGGCGCCCGCGCGCAAATCGCTGAATTCCGGCCCGATCACGTGCTCCTGTCCTACCACGGCGTGCCCGAGCGCCACTGCACGCGGACCGACACCCAGGGCGAGACTTGCCACAAGCGTGCCGGCTGCTGCGACAGCCTGGGCCTGGCGAACCGCAACTGCTACCGCGCCCAGTGCTTTGCCACGTCGCGCGCGCTGATCGACCAGCTCGGCCTGGACCCGGCGCAGGTGACCACCGCATTCCAGTCGCGGCTAGGCAAGGTGCCATGGATCCGGCCCTATGCCGACGAGAAGGTGCTGGAGCTGGCCCGGCGGGGCGTGAAGAAGCTGCTCGTGCTCGAGCCGAGCTTCGTGGCCGACTGTCTGGAAACCTTGGAAGAAATAGGGATTCGTGCCAAGGCCGATTTCGAGGGCGCTGGCGGCAGCGAGCTGCGCTTGGTACCCTCGCTCAATTCTTCGAATCTCTGGGTGCGCGGTCTGGCTCAGATCGTGCGGACGTCGGCCGCAGGGTGGCTGCCGGCAACCACAAAACCCACCTTTCTCAGCTAACCCACGGACCCGACGCGGTCCGCCGACAGAGGTCGCTTCGTATGGAAAATACTCGGATTCCCAGCGCCAAGGCCCACGAACTCGTCAAGGACGGCGCCAAGCTGCTCGACGTCCGCTCGCCCGCCGAGTTTGCTGGCGGCGCGGTCCCCGGCGCCGTCAACGTGCCAGTGCAGGTGATCGCGACGCAGATCGCCAACTTCGCCAAGCCCGACGAGACGCTCGTGATCTACTGCGCCGCCGGTGGCCGCAGCGCCGTGGCCACCCAGATCGTCCGAAGCATGGGCTACAGCAAGGCCTTCGACATGGGCGGCATCGGCAACTGGTGAACAGCGGATCCCTGGGTAGCTTACGTGCGCGCGCATGTGTAAAATCGGCGGCGTGGGCCGTGGGCAGCCCGCATTCCGAGTCGCCGTGGTTTCGCACCGAGTCTATGAAATCCTTGGAATTACTGGGTTTACTGGCCTAGAGGTCGTCATAGGCGCGCGCGCCTGGCCGGTTCTCGGCGAGGGCCAGAACGCCCTATGGGCCGCGGGCGCCGTGCTCGCCGGCTTCGTGGCCGCCGATTTCGCCTCTGGCCTCATCCACTGGGGCTTCGACCGCTATGGCAGCCGCAGCACCCCGGTACTGGGGCCGAATTTCATCGTGCCGTTCCGCGAACACCACGTGGACCCCAAGGGCATCACCCGCCACGACTTCATCGAAACCAACGGCAACAACTGCATCGCCACCATGCCGGTGCTCCTGCCGATCGCGATGCTCGACCCCGCGGCGGGCCTGCCGTGGCTGCTCACTTCGCTGGTGATGGCGTCGATGTGCCTCTTCGTGATGGGCACCAACCAGTTCCACAAGTGGGCGCACCAAGACGAGCCGCCGGCGCTGGTGGTGGCGCTGATGAAGGCACACCTGATTCTGGAGACCAAGCACCACGACGTGCACCATACGCCGCCGTTCGATCGCTACTACTGCATCACGTCGGGCTGGCTGAACCCGCTGCTCGACAAGATCAAGTTCTTCAAGCGCTTCGAGCAGCTCATCGAGAAAACCACCGGCATCCGCGGCGGCGAGGACGACGCCAAGGTCGTGGCCGAAGTCGGCTAGCGATTTGTCTACTTGATTTACGTCTAGTTCGGCGACATCGGCGATACCCCCAACTGCCGGGCATTTTCTACCACCAGACATTATTGGTGTTTTTTGCGGGTAAGGAAGGCCGGCAAAGAGTGCCGGGCATTTTCTGGTCAGCTCTGCAGAAACACGATGACCCACACGTCGTACAGGGCGTGGGTCCACGCCGCCACCGCAAAGCCGCGCAGCATGAACAGCGTGCCGAACAGCAGGCCGGCGATGGTGCGGAACACGAACGGCACGATGGCGAACGGCTCCACGATGTGGTGGGCGGCCGAAAACACCAGCGCGGTGCCCACCATCAGCCCCAGCAGCTGCAGCGACGGCACCCGCCACTTGGCGCCCAGCCACAGCCGGCCGATCAAGCCCATGCCGCCCAGGCGGAACACCAGCTCTTCGTGCAAGCCCGCGCCGGCGCTCATGACCATCCCCGCCACCACGCCGGTGTGCTGGGTCAGGTTGCCGCCGCGGCTCGCCTGCAGCATGTGGGTCAGGTCCTGGGTCAGGTTGCCGGCGACCGTGCCGATCGCGACCGCGTAGACCGCCGCCTCGGCCAGCACCGCCCAGAACCACTTGGGCGAAAACCGCGTGGTCTTGCTCAGGTGCAGCACCAGGAACACGTTGCCGACCGCCAGCAGGCCGTAGAAGCCCAAGTAGGCCAGCCACTCCGACGGCCCCAGGTGCGCCATCAGGCTGTGGAGCGACGACGACACCAGGTCCGCGCCGTTGCGCGCCTCGGGCACCACCAAAATGCCGATGCCGTAGCACACCAGCAGCGGCAAGGTCAGTGCCGCCGCCTGGATCGGCTCGGCCGTTTCGCGAAAATAGCTGCGCAGCCCCTGCGCCGCGCCCGTCTTGACCGGCAAACCCATGCGATATCAGTCCTTTTTGACCTACAGATGGATGGCGTTGCTGTCGTGCAGGGCCTTGGCCAGCAAGTCGTCGTGTTCCTCGGCAAAGCCCCCCGCACCCTCGTTGAAGCGATAGGCCATGGCGCGCTCGATGCCGCGGCTGCCGATCTCGACCACGTTGAAGCGCGCGAATTCCTTGCCGTCGCGGTGCCAGGTCGACGAGCCGCAGCCGAGCACCGGAATGTCGCCCAGCGCGCTCTGCAGCTCGGTGTCCAGCTTCTGATCGTACTCGGCATCGCGGCGCGACCAGCGCTCGGCCTCGCGGTCGCCGCGCGGCAGGTGGCCCTGGTGCGGCTGGTGGGTGTGGCCGTGCAGCACCAGCGACGCGCCGATGTCGTGCATCACCGCAGAAAATGCCCGGCGATCTACAAGTGAGGCTACGTGCTCGGCAATTCCCATGCGGTGGTGGATGTTGTGGTGCACCAGCACGATCCGCACTGTGACGCCCGGCGGCTCCCGGTCAACCTC
>JACRCU010000342.1 GCA_016218865.1 Deltaproteobacteria bacterium
AGTTGGCGTACATCCGCAGTTCGGTGCCGATACGGTCCGCCATCTCGAGCGTGACCGACAGCTCGGGGTGGCGCACCACCAGGAAGCCATCGGAAATGAGCGTTTGCAGCCAGTTGCGGCGCATCGCGCCCACCGGCAACAGGTTCTCCCACACCAGGTACGGGCCGAATTCGCGGCGCAGGCGCTCGAGCCCGTCGATGCGGACGATGCGGCCCTCGCCCATGGCGCGCTTGAACACCGTGGCGACGTTGTAGTTGCGCTCGATGCGGGTATCCATGGTGCCCCAGCAGACGATGCGCGCCCACTCGACGAAGCTGTCGAAGTCGCAAGCGTAATTCATCTGGTCGACCTGCCGCGCCCCGGGCGGACGGCCGCCGATTTCGCCGAAGACTGCCTCGCCGTCGGCCTTGAGGTACCACTCCATGTGGGTGAAACCACTTTGGAAACCCAGGGCTTCGATGACCTTGTGGCCCATCTCGACACCGAGGCGCAGGGCAGCCTGGTCGGGGTGGCGCAGGGCGATGACTTGCGGGCTGATCCACTCGTTGGTGCGCGCCACCAGCGGCCGCGGGCGGTACCAGGCGATGTTGTAGTACTGGATCTCGCCGTTGCAAGTCAGCGTGTCAAAGGTGAATTCTTCGCCGTCGATGAATTCTTCGACGCTGACTTCGGCCACGCCGCGCAGCTGCGGCAGCACCTTCTCCAGGCGGGCCGGCGACTCGACGCGGTGGGTGTTGGCGCTGCCGGCGCCGGCAATTGGCTTGATGATCAGCGGGTAACCGATCTTCTCGACGGCGGCGCGGATCTCGGCCTCGGAATTGGCGCGGGTGTGGCGCGGCGTGCGGACACCGGCGGCGTCCAAGCGCTGCTTCATGACCTCTTTGTCGCGAAACGGCAGGGTCTGCTCCACCGTCATACCCGGTACGCCCAGGGCCTGGCGGATCCGCGCGCCCAGCAGCATCCAGAACTCGCCCAGCACTTCTACGCGGTCGACGTGGCGGCGGCCGACCCAGCGCCGGACGCGCTCGACAACGTCGAGTTCATCAAACATGTTGGGAACTTGCAGGTAGCCGGCCAAATGGCGGCGGGCTGTCAGCGGCAGTGCCCCCTGGGTCTGATCGCCTACGCCCCACACGCGCGCGCCCACCGTGGCCAAACCGCGCACGAATTCAGGCATTTCACCCGGATAGCCCGGTGACAAGAACAGCACGTCCACGGCGATCTCCCAGCAGGCCAAGCAGCCCCGACGGGCAAGGCTAGAACGCCGCAGGCTGCCGACGCAAGCCGGGGCACGGAGGGCCCCAAGACCTCAGCTGGATTCGGGGCTTGCACAACCCACTTGCCCCGGCCGATCCGCCGCGGTATTTTCAACGGTTGCTGGCCTTGCGCCCAGGAGCCGCCGATGTCCGCCCACCGCCCCTTCTCGCCCCAGACCAACACCATGGCCCGCCCCGGCGTCGAAGTGGGCCCCAGCCACATTCTGGGCGAGTGGTCGCCGGGCGTGGCCGGTCCGCTCACCATCATCAGCGCCGGCATGCACGGCAACGAGCCGGCCGGAGTGCTGGCCCTGCGGCGCATCTTGGCGTATCTACAAGAGAACAACGTCGCCACCGTCGGCCGCTTCGTCGCCATGGCCGGCAACCTCACCGCGCTGGGCGTGGGGCTTCGCTATGTCGACCGCGATCTGAACCGGCAGTGGGACAAGGCCAGCGTGGACCGCCTGAACCGCGAGGGCCCGCGCGGTTACACCGAGGACATCGAACAGTTGGAGTTGCTGCAGGACTTCGAGCAGCTGACCCGCCACCACCTGGGCACAGTCAACCTGCTGGATCTGCACACGATGTCGGCCAAGGGCGTGCCCTTCATCGTCGCCTGCGACACGCCCGACAGTACCTGGCTCGCCCACCAGTTGCTGCTGCCCGGCATCACCGGGCTGGAAAAGGCCATTCCGGGCACGACCTTGGAGCACTTTCTGGCGCAGGGCTACCGCGCCGTGGCGGTCGAAGGCGGCCAGCACCAGGATCCGCACGCGGTGGACCTGCTGGAGGCGTGCGCGTGGATGATGCTCCTGGCGACCGGCGTGGTCCAGGAAGCACAAGTGCCCGATGTTGAAGTGAAACGCCAGATCCTGCAAGACGAGGCGCAGGGCCAGCCACACCAGGTGGCGGTGCGCTACCGCCACGGTATCCACCCGGAAGACGGCTTCGCCATGCTGCCGGGTTACAAGAACTTGCAGCGCATTCGCCGCGGCGAGGTGCTTGCCCGCGACCGCACGGGCGACATCGTCGCACCCCAAGACGGCTGGATCCTGCTGCCGCTCTACCAAAAAGCCGGCAGCGACGGGTTCTTCATCGGGGTGTAGTCGGGGTGGCCGCTTCGGATGGTGGCGCAGGTTCCGCAGCGCCCAGGACCGGCAGTCCGGCCGCCTCGGGCGCCTGTTCGAGCTGCACGCGATAGGGCCGCAAGCTGGGGCGATCGCCTGGACCGTGCACGGCGACGCGATAGCCGCCCGGGGCCAGCGCCACCGGCGAGCGCGCGACCCCGGTCTCGGACGGCGAAAGCACCATCAGCTCGCGACCTTGCATGTCCTGCAGTGCACACGTCAGGCCAGGCGCGCCGTCGCCTTCGCAGCGGAATTCCAGGCCGGTGGCGGCGGCCTTGCCGCGCAGGTCCAGGCCAAAAGTGTCGCGATCGCCCTGGGGAAACAGAGCGCCCAAGCGCTGCCATCCGCCGCGTTCCAGGCCCGGCGCGCCGACCGCCGTTGCCGCCAGTTGACCAGTCGAGGTCCAGATCTGCCCCAGCGCCGCCTCGTCGCCGCGCTCGTCTTCCCAGCCGGCGCCGTCGAATTGGCTGACCGTCAGGCGATACGCCTCGCTGGGGGCGGACGCGGTCTCGCTCTCGGCCGCGACCCGCAGCAGCAAGCGACCGCCTGGCAGGGCCAGCCCCGGCACGGTGGCCGACTTGCCGGCCGCAACCGCCACCACTGGCGCGCGCGGCGCATCGCCAAGTTGGACCTGCACGCCCAGCGACGCCGGCGCTTCGATCTTGATGCTGAGGACTTGTCCCGAGGTCGCCGCCACTTGCAGCCAATCGACATCGCCCGGGCCGCCGATCACACCGGCGAACTGGGTCGGGGCCGTAGAGGCGAAGCTGAGGGCAAAGGGGCGATCGGCCAGGTCGTTGGGCTCGCGTTCGCCCGGCAGCTGGTCGCGGCACTCGGCCTGACGGACGCACCCGGGCGGCAACAACGGTTGCCAAGCAAGCACATACGGCGTGTCGGGCGCCTGACCGGCCACCGCCTTGAGCTGCAGCAGCGTGCCCGCGCCCAGCCGCGCCGGGTCCAGGTTGGGTATGGCCAGCGGCAGCCCGCGCTGGGGCTTGCGCAACAGCAAGGTCTGCTTGGTCTGCGGGTCCAGCAGCCGCAACTCCCAGTCCACGTCGGCCAAGGCGGTCGCCGACAGCACCAGCGCATCGCCGGGTTGGGCTCCCGAGGCGTCGAGCACATACAGGTCGACGTCGGCCGCGGGCGCCAAGGTGCCCTGCACGGTCTGGCCTACGCGCAGAACCTGCAGTTCGGGCGCTGGGTTGTCGTTCGGCTCCACCTCTTCGCCGGGAGCCGCGGCGCGCGTGAACACGGCCAAGGTGTAGGCGCCGCCTTCGCGGCCCTTGCAGCTGACCCGCACCAGCGAGGCCCGCGCCGCCGAGCCAATCGAGGGCAACACCGGTCGCGTGGCCTTGATGGCCTTGGCGCGGCGCAGAGTAGTGCGGCCGGCGTCGTCCAAAAGTTCGAGCTCGGCACAGGCCGGGCTGTCGCGCAGCTCGATCTGGGCGATCTGCCCTGGCTGCAGCGCCGGCAGACGGTACCAGTCTTGATCCAGCAGCGGCGCGGACTTGCCGGCCTTGCCCTTCTTCTTGGGGTCGGGCTCGGCTGGCGCGTCGGCCGCGGCGGCCAGCCTGGCGCCCACTACGGCAGTGGCCGACACCGGCTGGGCGCGGTCCGCCGAGTCGTTGGGTTCGAGTTCGGCGATCGACTCGGCCCGTTCCACGGCGTTGTGCGAGGGAGCGGCAGGGGCACCGCCGGGCGAGGCATCCGGAAAAAGCTGTGCTGGGGCCAATCGTTGCTCAGCGTCGCGCCGGCAGCCACCACCGGCGAGCACCGCGAGGCCCACCGCGGCGAGGATCGCGATGCGCCCATGGCCGCGTG
>JACRCU010000345.1 GCA_016218865.1 Deltaproteobacteria bacterium
AGCGCAACCGCCCACGCGGCAAGCGCAAACGGCTGTCCGGTCAGCACGTCGGGCGCGAGCAACGGCAGCCACTCGTCCGACAGGCCGGCGCCGATCTGTTGCGACTGCCACACGTACCAGCCCAGCTTGGGACCCAGGGGCTGCAACAACGTCGCTGCCCCACACACACCGACCCGCACCACTGCGTCCTGCCACTGCGTCGGTTGGTTGGCGCGGCGGGCCAACAGTACTCTGTCAAGAGTAACCAGAAAGGCATAGAGTGGCGCAATCAAGACACTCGAATGGAGATTGGCCCACAGTGCCCCGGCCGCCAGCCAGCCGAGCGCCTGCCGCCGCGTCCACGGCTGCGGCGCCAACACGCCGAATCCCAGCACCGCAATCGCCATCGCCCAGCCCAAAAGGTGCGGGCGCGGTGCCAGGTGCGGCTGCACCGCCAGCAGCCACAGGCCCACCACCACCCCGCTGGACGCGCCGTGGCGGCGGGCCAGCCGCGCCAGCAGGACCGCGCACACGGCCGCCAGCACGCCACCGACCGCGCGGAGCGCGCCCAGGCCGCCCAGGTCCACCGCGGCACCGATGAGCACCTGCGACAGCCACTCGTGTTGGTGGTCGCCGCCCCGATCGGTCCAGACCAGCGGATCCGGCGTGGGCAGCAGCTGGCCGTGGCGCACCATCCACCGGCCGATGGCGGCGTGCATCACGGCGTCGCCGTCGCTGACCGGCGCAGCGCCCAGCAGGGCCGCCAGCAGCGCCGCCGCAGCCGTGGCCAGCCCCCCGCGGGTCGCGGGCGCGGTGTCGGCGGATTGTGGGCGGGTGTCGCTCATGCCGCGATGCTGCCATGCCGACCGCGGCACGACAAATCGGCTGGCCCGTGCTAGCTTGACCGCGTGCTTGCGCCCGCCCGCCAGTCTGAGCCGAAACCCGCTGCGCCGCCGCGCCAGCTGTCGGGCGCGCTGCCGGTCTGGCTGTTGTTGGCCCTGGCCACCGCCAGCGCAGTGCTGGGTGCGCTGCTGGCCAACTCGCTGATTGGCCTCCAGCCGGTGCGCGCCGCGGACGTCGCCTTTCGCTTGGCGGCCTTGGCGGCCCTGGCCCTGCCGGCGCTGCAGCTGCAGATGCTGACCACGCCCAAGCACGGTCCTACGCGGCGCTGGCTGGGCGAGGCATCGTCGCAGCAAGTCCGCTCTGCGCTTGCCGATTCGGCAAAGATTCTTCTGGCCACCCGGGCCGGACCGCTCGGGTTGGCGCTGGCGTTGGCCCAGGGCGGCGAGTCGCCTCATCTGGCTTTGCTGGTCGCGAGCGGGCAGGTGGGCGCCTGGGCCGGCAGTGCCGCGGCGCTGCTGGTGGCGCTGGGCATGGTGGGCGGCGAGCGGCGCCAGGCCTTCGAACTCCTGTCGGGCGGCGGGGTTTTTGGCCCGGCCGAGGCGGCTCCGCTGCTCTATGCGCCCGCGCTGGGGCTGCTGCTGGGCCTCGTGCCCGCGGCCCTGCTGTCGGCGTGGCTGGGGGCGCGGCCATCGCAAGGTCCGTGGCCGGTTTCGGCGGCGATCCTGGCGGCGACGGCGGTGCTCGGCGCGGTGCTGGTCCGGCGCGCCTGGGCCGCAACCGTGGCGGGCATGCACGCCGGCCTGCGGGCGGTGGAGCTGGCTCACGCCACGCCCTTTGCCCAAGGACAGTTGCTGCCCGAGCTGCCGCCCTGGCTCGACTGGCCGCCGGTGCGGGATGCCCTGGAGCGCTGGTATCTGCTGGGGTGGTCGCGGCAGCACCCGGCCTCGCACATCGCGGTGGCGCTGCTGGTGGGCCTCGCGGCCGTGGCGGCGCGCGACGACCTGACCGCGCTCAATTGGCTGGGAGTGGGCCTGGGCATTGGCTGGTATGCCGCGGCGCGCACAGGCGAATTGGCCGACAGCGAGGTGGCGACCGTTGCGGACTGGCTGGGCGAGGGGCGCCACGGCGCGCGTCCTGCGGCGCGGCGCCTGGCCCTGCAGCTGGGCGGGCAGGCGCTGCTGACCTTTGGCCTCGCTTCGGTGGCGACGCCGTTCTGGGCGCCGCTGGCCGGGTCGCTTTCGGGCATTGCGCTGGGCTGGGTGTTGGCCGGGCGGTGGCGTGGCGCGGCGGCGCGCTGGTGGCCGCGGCTGGGGCCGGCGCTGGCAGTGCTCAGCCTGGCGGCGACGCGTAACTTGGGAGCATCATGACGCAAACCTCCACCGCTGCCGTCCTGCATGCCGCTGGGCTGGCCAAGCGCTACGGCGACAAGGTCGTGCTCTCGCGGGTGGATCTGAGCTTGCAGCCTGGCGAGATTCTGGTGCTTTTGGGCGAGAACGGCGCCGGCAAGACCACCTTGATGCGCCTGCTGGCCGGCGAACTGCCTGCCGATGCTGGCGAAGTGACGGTGTTGGGCGTAGACCTGAACCGTCGCGCCGAGCAGGCGCGCGCGCAACTGGTGTACGTGGCCCAGCACCCGCCCCTGGCGCCGCTGTGCAGCCTGCGCGAGCACGCCCAGGCCATGGCCGGATTTCGCGGACTTGCGCCGCAGTGGCCGGCCGAGCTGGTCGACCTGGCCGCGGCCTTCCGGCTGGACCGGGCCCTGGACCTGCCGATTCGCTCGCTGTCGGGCGGCATGGCCCACAAAGCGGCTCTGTGCCTGGCGTTCTTGAGCCGGGCCCCGCTGATCCTGCTGGACGAGCCGCACACCGGTCTGGACGTGCGCTCGGCGCTGGCCCTGCGCGATCTCATCTGCGCCCGCCGCGACCAGGGCACGGCCTTTGTGCTCGCCAGCCACATGGCCGAGGCGACGCTGGCGGTGGCGACGCGGGCGGCAGTCGTGGCTGGTGGCGTTTTGGCGCGCCAGTTCGAGCCTGCGGATCTTGCCGAGTTTTCAGGGGATGCTCGGCGATTCGAGCAGGCTGTGCTGCAAGCGATGGGCTGACCGCTGCGGCGGACCGCCAAGGGGAAAGCGATGAGTGAAGCGACCGAAGCGTTCGAACTCGAAGCCTTTTTCATGGCGAGCCCCGAGGCGATCTTTCGCGCCTGGGTCACCGCCGAGCTGCACGCCGATTTCACCGAGGCCGGCGCGACTTCGGATCCCGTGCCCGGCGGCGCCTTTACCGCGTGGGACGGTTACATCCAGGGCACCCACGTGGAGCTGCAGCCCAACACCCGCATCGTCCAGCGCTGGCGCACCGGCGAGTTCCCCGCGGACGCGCCCGACTCGCAGGTGGAGATCGCGCTGCGCGCCGGCGACGGCGGGACCTGGCTGACGCTGCGCCACACTGCCATCCCGGCCGGCAGCGGCGATCGCTACAAGCAGGGCTGGATCGACTACTACTTCGAGCCGCTGACCGAGTGGCTGCAGACGCCCTGATTCCGGCAAAGCGACAGAGCTTGTCGCATTGCCATCGGCGGCCGTCCCGATGGGCTAGTTCGATTCGGGCGGCCGCCCCGGTCCCCGCGCGCGCTGCAAGTGCCGCTGCCGCAAGGTCGCCACGTCTTCCTGGCCGTCGTGCAGCCAGCCGTCGCGCTCGGCCCACACCCACAACACCCGCGAGTACGGGAAGATCGCCAGCGGGCCCGCCAGGCTGACCGCGACCGCGCACGCGCCGACGATCGGCCACACGCTCCAGCCCGCCCAGAACAGCGCGCCCGCCACCGCCGCTGCCAGCCCCAGCGAGAGCAAGTAGCTACTGTACATGGCGCCGATGAAGTAGCCGTTGCCGCGATCGAACTGGTAGTCGCAGTGCGGGCAGCGCGGGTTCATGCGCAGCGGTCCGCTGAACATCGCGCCGGTCCAGCAGGCCGGACAGCGCAGGCGCAAAATTCCGCTCACAGAGGCCTTGGTCGGGTTGGGGGGCATTTTCTACTCGTTGAAATTGCGCGAATCGTTGCTGCAGCAGCGCGCGCCGGCTCGGCCACGGCGGTTGCGGGTGTTATGCTACCGGACTCTGCGGCAGATCAAGGTGAGCATGCGGCCAATCCTCATTCAAATCGGCGATGTCGCGGTCAGTTCCTACGCGGTCATGGTGGCGCTCGCGCTGGCTGTCGGCTGGCGGGTGCGGCGCGCCGAGGTTCAGCGGCTGGGCTACGACCGCGACCCGCGCCTGCGGTGGCTCGGCATCGGCGCGCTGCTGGGGGCGATGGCGGGCGCCAAGCTGGGCATGTTGCTTTTCGAGGACTTGGGGGACTTCGCCCACACCGTGGCGCGGATGCGCGACTTCGACTTCACCGGCAAGACCGTGGTCGGCGGCCTGGCTGGCGGCTACCTGGGCGTGGAGATCCAGAAGTACTTCATGGGGATTCGCGAGTCGACCGGCGACGCCTGGGCGCTGGCGCTGCCCCTGGGTCAAGCGGTGGGTCGCCTGGGCTGCTTCCTGCACGGCTGCTGCGGCGGCAAACCGAGCGAGCTGCCGTGGGCGGTCGCCGGCCACCACCCAGCGCAACTATACGAGCTGGCTCTGGATCTGCTGTTGTTCGCCGTGATCTTCTGGGCGCGCCGCCTACCGCTGCCGCGCGGGCACCTGTTCAAGGTCTACCTGGCCGGCTACGCGGTGATCCGCTTCGGCCTGGAGTTCCTGCGGATCGACGCGATCCCGCTGGCCCTGGGCCTGTCGGCGGTGCAGTGGCTGTGCGCCTTGGCGGCGGTGGTGCTGGGCGGCCAGTTGCTGCGCGCCCGGACCCTGCAAGTTTAGCTACTTCTTGCGGTTCTTCTTGCGCGCCTGGGCGGCCTGCTTGTTCTTCTTCTTGCGGTCGTCGCGGTCGACCTCGCGGCGCGGCGGCAGCTTGGGCTGACCGGCCATGCCAAACGGGTCCATGCCGCCGAAACCGCCGGGCATTCCGGGCATTCCGCCCATGCCGCCCATTCCCGGCATGCCAGGCATTCCCGGCATCCCGCCCATCCCAGGCATTCCCGGCATGCCGCCCATGCCCGACATCTTCTCGACCTCGTCGAAGAAGCCGTCGACGCCCGCACCTTTCATCTTGCTGAGTTGTGCCATCTGGCCGAAGCCCGGCAGCCGCGACAGCAGGCCGGGCGCCTGGCCGATGCGCGCCATCATCTGCCGCATCACCTCGTAGCGCTGCACCAGATCCAGCACGTCCTGCGGCTTGCGTCCCGAGCCGCGGGCGATGCGCTGCACCCGGCGCGCGTTCAGAATCGCCGGCTTCTTGCGCTCTTCCGGCGTCATCGACTGGATGATCGCCTCGATGCGGATCAGCTCGCGATCGTCGAACTTCATGCCGTCGGCCAGCGCGTCCGAAAAGAACGGCAGCCGCTCCATGACGTCGCGCAAGCTGCCCATCTTCTTGAGCAAACGGATCTGCTCCAGGAAGTCCGACAGGGTGAACTTGCCGGTCAGCAGCCGCTTGGCGTCCTGCTCGGCCTTCTTCTCGTCGATGAGCTTGCTGAAATCGTTCATCAAGCTGACGACGTCGCCCATGCCCAGGATGCGGCTCGCCATGCCTTCGGCGCGGAACGGCTCCAGCTTGTCCAGGGCCTCGCCCAAGCCGACGAACTTGACCGGCGCGCCGGTGACCATCTTGACCGACAGCGCCGCACCGCCGCGGGCATCGCCGTCCAGCTTGGTCAGGACCACGCCGTCGATGCCCACTTTCTCGTTGAAGTGCTTGGCGGTGGTGACGGCGTCCTGGCCGATCATCGCGTCGATGACCAGCAGCACGTGGTCCGGCGGGTTCTGCTTGCGGATCGTGCCCAGCTCGTCCATCAGCTGCTGGTCGATGGTCAGACGGCCGGCGGTGTCGAAGATCACCACGTCGAAGTTGCCGTCTTTCGCCTTGTCGTAGCCGGTCTTGCACAGCTCGGGCGGCATCATGCCCGCCACCGAGTGCACCGGCACGTCCAGCCGCTGGCCCAGGACCTTCAGCTGGTCGATGGCGGCCGGACGGTAGACGTCGGCGGCGACCAGCAGGACCTTCTTGCCCTCGGACTTGAACAGATTTGCCAGCTTGCCGGCGGTGGTGGTCTTGCCCGAGCCCTGCAGACCGACCATCATGATGCTGGTCACGCCCTTGGGCTTGAAGGTGATGCCCGGCTCGCCCGGGTCCATCAGCGCCATCAGCTCGTCGTGGCAGATCTTGATGAAGTGATCTTGCGGTGTTACGCGGCGGGTCTGACCGGCGCCGTCGGCCGCGCGCACCTGCACCACCTCGCCCAGCGCCTTGGCCTTGACCTCGGCCAGGAACCGCTTGGCCACGCCGAATTCCACGTCGGCTTCCAGCAGCGAAGTGCGGATGTCCTGCAGCACCTCGTCGAGCGTGTCCTCGTCGAGTTCGCGATAGCCCTGCAGGCGGTGGCGGGCAGAGCGGAAACCTTTGGTAATCGATTCGAGCATGATCGCAGTGTTTCGGCCCGATGGATGGGCCGGCAAGGGCCGCGTAGGGTAGCGCCCAGCCGGGTTTCTGGCAACGCGCCGCCCGCGAATTCGCCAAACTGGCTACGCATGGTCTAAGATGCCGAATCCGGCGTGCAGTTCCCGCGTCCAACCTTGCAATGGGCGCGGCGCACGGTCGCTCGATGGCGGCGCTCGGAGGATGGCAAGTTGAAACGCCTTTGTCCCAAATGCGGCAAGAAGACACAGGAAGCGCGGTGCCCGGACGACGGTACCGCCACCTTGGTACTGTCGCAGAACCCCGACGCCAAGCTGCCCGAAGGTACCGAGGTCAACGGGCGCTACCGCATCGACAAGATCATCGGCCAGGGCGGGTTCGGCGCGGTCTACAAGGCCAAGAACATGGCCACCGATCAGGACATTGCCATCAAGCTGCTGGCCGTGGCCCTGGACCAGGACGACTCCGACGTCATCCAACGCTTCTTCGCCGAAGCCCAGGTGACGGCTTCGCTCAAACATCCGAACACCATCAAGGTATTCGACTTCGGTCAGACCGAGGGCGGCGCGCTCTACATCGCCATGGAGCTGCTGAGCGGGCGACCGCTGAACGAAGAGCTGCGCGACCGCCTGACCGAGAACCAGCCCTTCACCGAGTCCGAGATCATCACCATCGGCTCGCAGGTGCTGCGCTCGCTGTCCGAAGCGCACATGGCCAACCTGGTCCACCGCGACCTGAAGCCGCACAACATCTTCTTGCACCAGGTGCAGGGCGACGATCCGGTCGTCAAAGTGCTCGACTTCGGCATCGCCAAGCGCCTGGGCAGCAACCTGACCGGCACCGGCAAAGCCTTCGGCACGCCCGCCTACATGAGCCCCGAGCAGGCGCAGAACAAGAACGTCGACCGGCGCTCGGACCTGTATTCGCTGGGTTGTGTGCTCTATCAGCTGGCCAGCGGCAAGCCCCCGTTCGACGCCGACAACCCGCTGTCGATCCTGATGTCGCACGTGACCGAGACGCCGCCGGACTTGCGCGAGGTGTCGCGGTCGCCGCTCAGCGAGGATTTTGTCCGCGTCATCGAAAAGGCCATGGCCAAGGCGCCGTCGGACCGCTTCGACACCGCCATCGAGATGCGCCAGGCGCTGGATGCCTGCCGCGGCGGCGATCTCGGCGGGCGGATTCGCCCCACCATGCTGCCCTCCAGTGCCCCGTCGGCGGACGGAACGGAAGTGGCAACCGAGAGTTACGAGGTCGTGTTGGGCCGGCACAAGACCGCCTCGTACGGCGACAGCAGCAAGCCGCGGACGCCGCCGGCGCTGCGCCCCACCACCGGTCCGCGCGGGGTCACGCCGCTGCCGCTGGCCACGCCGACCAACCACACCGCTGGCGTGGACGCGGTGGCCGAAGAGCTGCCGCCGCCACCGGCGCCCAAGTCCCTGCCAATGGCGGCTCTAGCGGCCGGCGGCGCCGTGTTGGCCCTGATCCTGGTGGCGGGCGGCTACTTCTTGTCGCGCCCCGAAGAGGCACCTCCGCAGCCCGCGGTGGCGGCGCCCGCGGCGGCTCCGGCCCCTGCACCGGCGTCGCCCGCTGTGGCACAGCCCGCTGCACCCGCCCCAGCGGCAGCGCCCGCCCCGGCCGGGCCGGTCGAGGTGCTCGTCAACAGCAAGCCACCCGGCGCGGCCGTCAAGATCGGCGAGAAAGAGGCGGGCAAGACCCCGTTTGTCGTCAAGATTCAGGGGACGGAGCGCGTCACGGTGCTCCTACAGGCCGACGGCTATGCCGACCGCGAGATGGATGTGACCCGCGCCGACGCGCCAACCGTGCAAGTCGAATTGCGCAAGGTCGAGGACGATCGCCCGGCCGAGCCCAAGAAGGCCGCCACCGGGGGCCCGGCCAAGGTCAAGAGCGGCGGCAGCAAGAACGGCGGCGAGAAGCCAGGCGGCAAGAGCGCCCTGGAAGAACGCCTGTAGTCGCCAGCCCACCTGCCGTGCACTCCACCTGAGCTGCACCGCACCGGATCCACGCGGGAACGGCGTCCCGAAGCCATTGGCCACTGGCGGGCAGCGGGCGGAGACCCCGCGGACCCGGAGCCTCGCCCAGCGCATTGTTGCGAATTCGACGGGTTTGCCTTCACGGTCCCGGTGCGGCCACCGCCAAACGGTAGGCACAGCGGCGACCGCTCTGGGTGCAGGCTAGTTTCTTGCCGTGCTCGGCCAGGGCGCGATCGATGGGCGAGCGCGGCGGCTCGGGCAACAGTGCCACCCGGGCCGAATGGGCCGCGCCGAAGCTGCGGCCGCCAAAGCGTGGCAGCAGGTGCCGCAGCGAAGTGGCCAGATCGGCGCCGCCCGACCGGGCTGGCAGCACCGCCGTCGGCTCGGGATACAGCTGCAAAAGGGCGATGTCGTCGGGCCCCAGCCGCGCCGACTGGGTGCTGTCGACGTACACCGGCAGTCCGGCCGCCCGCGCCGCCAGCGAGCGACGGTCGTGCTTCTGCTGCACCCACAGATCTGCGGACAGCAGCAACATGGCCGCCGCCGCCCACACGCCCACGGCGGGCCGCCGACCGAGCCAAGCCAGGTCGCGCAGGCGCCGACCCGCACCCACGCCCGCCATGACCGCCGCCATCGGCGCCAGCACAACGGCCGCATCCAAGTGATCGGTCTGCGGAAAACGGGCGATGCTGATGGCCACCCAGCCGACCGCCGCCACGCCGGCCGGGCCACCCAGCTTGGTCTTGCGCAAAGCCGCCACGCCGCGGGTCATCGTCCCCACGGCCAGCAGCACCACCACCAGCGGCCACTGGCCAATCACCACCCACAAGGGGCCGACCATCGGCAGCGCGGCCAGCGTCCCCAAATCGGGCGGCTCGCCGCCGTGGCGCAAGGCCGCGAATTGGCTGGTTCCCCACGGGCCCAGGCCACCCGGCCGCAGCGCGAGCAGCACAAGGCCCACGGCCACCGCCACCGCCGCCAGCCACGCCAAGAAGCGGTCGCCCACGGGCATGTCGGGCCGGGGCTGACTGCCGTCGACCTCGCTGGGGTCTTGCGCCACCGGCAGGACCAGGGTGATCAGCGCCAGAGCCGGCGCCCACAGCACTCCGAGCGGGTGCGCCAGCGCGGCGAGCGCCGTACCCACGCCCAGAAGCAGCGCCGAAGCCCGCGGGCGACTGTTCCAACCCACCGATGCGTGCGCCGCCAAGAGCGAAGCCAGCGTGAGCAGGGACTCGGCCGAGACCGCATCGATCGCGTGGCGCGCGGCGGGCCACACCGCCAGCAGCAGTGCGGTCGGCAACGCGGCCCACAGCCCCACGACGCGGTGGGCCAGGGTGACCGCGGCGTACAGACAAGCTGCCGCAATCCCAAGTTGTAGGCTCTGCACGGCCCACAGCGGGTCGGCCTGCGCCGACTTGGGCAGCGCCGCCACGCCGCGCAGCAGCAACTGCCCCCATCCGCGCGCATCGGCAGACGGCGCGCCCAGTGCGGTGAACCAGCGCCAGGCCGAGGCCGCCAACGGTGCCCCGCCGGCGTTCCAAAACCAGGCCACGGCGGCACACACGGCCAGGGTGGCGGCCTGGGCCAGCCAATACAGCGGGCCCGCGCCCGGCTCTGGTGAACGTACGCTCACGGCTGCTCCCCGGCGCGGGGGGCCGTGGGCCGATGGCCGACCATGTGCAAGTCGATGCACGCCATACGCAAATTGGGATTACTGGTGCGAATCTCGATGCGCAACTCGCCCTTGGATCGGCCGGCAGGCAGGGGCTTGTCGACGCTGGCCCAGGTGCGCGAGTCACTGCTGGTCAGGCTGGCCAGCTCCTCGCCGCCCGCCAACACCCGCATCGTCACAGCGGCACCGCCCCCCGCTTCGTCGACCAGCCCCAGCCCGGCCTGCAGAGTCTGGCCCAAGGACTGATTCTTCCAACGGATCACCGTGGTGGCGTCGGCTGAGATCGGGTGCGCCCAAGTGCAACGGTGCGGGCGACCGCCGCTGATTCCGGCGTAAGCGCCGACGAATTGCCAGTAGTCGCTGCCACAGCGGAACCGCCCGTCGGCCGCAGAGCGCGGGCAGGGCACTTCGCCGGCCGGCCGCGCCAGCACCACAGTCGCCTCGCTCAGGTCGCGCTCCAAGTCGAAGGTGGCGTCGCTCTGTGCCGGCGGTAGAGCCACACCCGGGCCAGTCCACAGCGCGGCCACGGCCGCCAGCAAGGACACCACCAGCCACAGCCCGACCGAAGGCGCAGAATTGCCGTCGGCTGCCAGGGGTTCACCGTGGAGGAAGGGCTCTGCGCTCATCTGCACCCCACCTGGTTCGCGCGGGAACGGCTGCTCGGACCCATTGGACAACTCGCGAGAATCAGGCCGGGACCCAGGTTGTGGTCCGCAAGCAGGCGCCCAGTTCCCGATGCCAATTCGACAGTTTTGGCATCACAAGGGCCTCTTGCGCTACTCGCTGACCGTGCGGTCCAGGTCATCGAGCACCTGCTTGACGCACGCCTGCGGCTGCAGCGAGGTCCCGGCGGCATGGGCTTCCTGCAGAATCTGGTTGCGCGCCTTGCCCACCGGCAGGCCGACGTCCAGGGTCTTGGTCAGCTCGATCGCATCGATCTTGGCGCAGCCGATCGCGACCACGTTCGCCAGGCAGCGGCGGCCAAACGGCTGTCCTGCCAAGAACTTGAGCACACCGGTGTTGGCGATCAGGTCGCGGTGGTTGTCCAGGGCTCCACAACTCTGGCCGGCGCGGGCGATCTCGCCGTTGAGCCAGCGCGCTAGGAACAGTTCCTGGGTCGAATGGTCCGAGAACTTGTAGGCCTTGCCGCCCTCGGCAGGAGTGAACATCGCACTCTGGAAAGTCTTTTCGCACACGTGGCGCTTGCGATCGGCGGCGGTGCCGGACACGCCCGCGTCGACCGCAGCATCGCCCCAGCGCGGATCCATCGCCTTCTCGCAAACGGCGAGGTCAAAGGTCAGGTTCGACAGGCCGGTGGCGGCATTGCTGGCGCGCAGGAGCCGGTCGCCCATGTCCAGCGCGTCGGCCTGCGTCCAGCGCATGTTCTCGAATTCTTTGTGCAGTCGCGCGCCGATCAGCGCCTCGAACACCGCGGACGGGCTGACCAGGCTCTCGCCGGTGCGCGAGGTGCGGAAGAACTCGCCGACCACCTGCACGTCGCGGTACGTCGACAGCGAGGGATACATGCACTGGACGCCGTAGCGCGCCTTCTCGTCCAGGCCGTAGCGGTTGAGCAGTTGGCTGAAAGCGGCGCGATCCTCTTCGTCTTTGAACTGCTTGGCCAAAAAGGCGTCGGTGGCCTGGCACTCGAGCGGCGGGATCTCCAGCTTGGTATCGGCGGCAAAGCCGTAGTCGGCGTCGAGCACCGGCGGCCGCGCCAGCAGCAGCGTCACCGCGCGCGGATGCTGCTTGCCAAAGTCGGCCAACGCTTGCATCACCGCCGCGCGGCGCGGCAGGTCCACCTCGTCGGCGTGATCGGCAATCAGCAAGAACGGCTCGTTGGCCATCGACTCGATCATCTCTTGCTGCTGTTCCGGCTTGCCGGCCGCACCGACCTCGCGCGCCAGCAGGCCCAGAATCGTCGCCGGCACCGGGCGCTCGGTGGCCGACAGGCCCTTGAGGTCGAGCGGAAAAACAGGAACCATGCCGCAGAGTTGCCCGGTGATCGACTCGACCAGCGCCGACTTGCCCATGCCGCCGCGCGCCAACACCATCACCCCGTGCACTTCACCCGATTCGATGGCCGCCACCAGCCGGCCCTCGCGGATGAACGGCTCGGTGGGCGCGCTGGCCTTGGGCCACGCCTCCACGAACAGCCGCGCCGGGACGTACTCGCCCGAAATCAGGCGCTCGGTCTGCGACTTGGACTGAGCCGTGCACGTCTTGCTGTAGCTCAGCGAAGGATCGTCGCGCAAGAAGGCCGCCAGCTTGGAACCGCCGCAGCCGGTGGCGGCCAAGGCCAACGCCAGCGCGGCCGCCGACCAACGAATTCGCAGCAAAGTCTGAGGAGCTTGCATTTTTGGGGTCTCGCGGCCAGGGGACGGCCAGCTATGTCGAGTGCGGTTGTACCGGAATTGGCCACGGCGAGCAACGGCAGCGGCGGCGATCGCCGGCCCGCAAAGCCCAGCGGCGTCCGCAGATTGGCGGCAAACCCGCCACGCCACCCCCGTTCGATTCGGCTCGAAAGGCCGGGCAACCCGCTGGGCCCGAGCCGGAGTCGTGACCGGATTCTGCCGAGTTGCCCGGCGGGTCCGGCAAGCTGCTCCCGCGCGAATCGGGTGGGGTGCAGGTCAAAGGATTGCGCGGTGGCGCGGTCGGCCCTACCATCGCCCGTCGATGCGCTCTGTCTGTCCAGCATGTAGTCGCGATTTCGAAGCCGGCGAGCAGGTTTGCCCGGACGATGGCGCCAAGCTCCTGCTCGTTCAACCCGGCCGTGCCGCTCAG
This sequence comes from Deltaproteobacteria bacterium, assembly GCA_016218865.1. GTDB lineage: Bacteria > Myxococcota_A > UBA9042 > UBA9042 > UBA9042 > SXRM01. The sequence goes on from JACRCU010000345.1 coordinate 12,781, forward strand.
CTGGTCGGCACCGACCTGGACGGTCGCTTCCGCATCGACCGGCTGCTCGGCGAAGGCGGCATGGGCGCCGTCTATGTGGGCACGCAGGTGTCGGTGGGCCGCGAAGTGGCCATCAAGGTCATCCACCCCGACCAGATCGCCGATGCCGAGACCGTGCGGCGCTTCCACCGCGAAGCTCAAGTAATTTCCCGGCTCGCTCACTCGCACACCGTGCACCTGGTCGATTTTGGCCAGACCAGCCAAGGCCTCCTGTACCTGGTGATGGAGTTGGTCAAGGGCCGCTCGCTGTCGCACGACCTGGCCAAGGGTCCGCTGCCGCCACCGCGCGTGTCGGCGATTGTGGGGCAGATCTGCGACGCCCTGGCCGAGGCGCACGCCCAAGGCATCGTGCACCGCGACCTCAAGCCCGACAACGTGTTGCTCACCACCCAGGCCGGCGCCGACGACTTCGTCAAGATTCTCGATTTCGGCATCGCCAAGGTTGCCGGCCAGGACGAGCGGGCGCTGAGCACGCTGACCGAGGCTGGCGCCATCGTCGGCACGCCACAGTACATGAGCCCGGAGCAAATCGACGCCCGCACCGACGTCACCGGCAGTTCGGATCTGTATTCCTTGACGGTTATGGTATTCGAGATGCTGTCCGGGCAGCTGCCGTTCCACGACTCGTCGCCGATGTCGCTGCTGATCAAGCACTTGAAGGACGAGCCGCCGCGTCTGAGTCAGGTGGCGCCGAACCTGGCGGTGGCCGCGGCGATCGAGCCTTTTTTGGCCCGCAACTTGAGCAAGACTCCGGCCGGCCGTAGCCCCGACGCGCAGAGCTACAAGACGGAACTGCAGAAAATTCTTGGCGGTGCCGCTGGCGTCCGCCCCAACCGGCCGGTGCCGCAGCGCCCGGACCGGCAGATGCCCACCGACGTCAAGCCCACCGTGGCCATGCAGCGCAGTACGGGACCGCTGGCCGAGGGGGCCGCCGCCTCTCCGGCGACCGTTGCCTATCGCCCCGAGCCCGTGGCAGTGCCCGCCGCCGTGGCGCCCGAGCCGCTGCCGGCTGCCAAGCCAAGTCGCGGACCCATGGTCGCCTTGGCTGCGGCGGGCGTCGGACTCGTCGCCGTGGGTGCCGCGGCTGCCCTGTGGTATGCGCGCGGGCAGGCACCTGCGCAGGCACCGGTTGCTCCGGCTGCCGCTCCCGCTGTCGCTGGCCCGGTTGCCGCTCCTGCGGCGCCCGAACCGGCCGCCGTGCCCGCCGTGCCGCCCCCTGCGCCAGCCGCACCGGCTCCAGCCGCACCTGTCCCACATGCACCGGCCGCCATCCAGCCGCAAGCGGTCGCTGCCGCGGCCCGGCCACCTGCCGCCGCTCCGGTCGCGCCGGCCCCCGCCGCCGA